>CAYRTA010000007.1:0-37906 GCA_964427045.1 uncultured Hoministercoradaptatus sp.
TTGGACGTTTGGGATATATGGAACGTCAGGGCAGCGGATTAAACAAAATCCGTGAAGCGTATGAAAATGCAGCAAACTATGGGGAAGGAATGGAACCCGAATTTTATTCAGACAGAGTACTGTTTATGGTGACATTAAAGAATCTGAATTATAAAAATAAAGCCCTCAAGGAGGAGGCTTTAAATAGGGCTTTAAGTAGGGCTTTAAATGAAAATGAGCAAAAAGTGCTAGCATTAATAAGTGAAAACCCTCAAATTACACAAAATGAGATAAAAGAGCAACTACGACTTGCACGTAGCCATGTGCAAAAAATCATGAAGGTGCTTTCTGACAAAGGGTTTATTGAACGTGTTGGTTCAAAAAAGACAGGATATTGGAGAGTTAAAGAATAAAATAAATACTATCCCGGCTATCGCCCTGCTTGCGATTCCGTCTAGGTCGTCAAATGTCCATGCATCTGTGCGTGCAAGCCCGCCCATCCGATGGCCGCTTGACGACAGAATTATTATAGGGTAAGAGATGAAAGTCGATTACTCCGTGCTGCCGCACTCTCGTAATCGTTGCCGTCATTCGCAATCCGGGCTATCGCCCTACTTGCGATTCCGTCTAGGTCGTCAAATGTCCATGCGTCTGTGCGTGCAAGCCTGCCCATCCGATGGCCGCTTGACGACACTTTCATCGCAACCTTAAGGATTTCATAAGAAATTGTCTATTTTTCGTTTACACATTTTCGTTGCCTTGTTATAATAGAACTAACTGTGACATGTGCAGTATAAAATTTGCTGCCTTGTTATAATGGATCTGATTGTGACATGTGCAGTATAAGAATGGAAACGGGGAAATCGTCATGAAGGTTGTGATTCTGGCAGGTGGATTTGGTTCAAGAATCAGTGAGGAAAGTCAGCTTCGGCCAAAGCCGATGGTGGAGATTGGGGATAAACCTATTCTCTGGCATATTATGAAATTATATTCTTATTATGGATATCATGAATTTATCATTTGCTGTGGCTATAAGCAGCACATGATCAAGGAATGGTTTGCGGATTATTATCTTCATAACTGCGATATTACCTTTGATTTTACGAAAGAAAATAAGATGATCGTTCATAATAATATTACGGAACCATGGAAAGTCACGCTGGTGGATACGGGACTGCATACCATGACTGGGGGCAGAATCAAACGGATTCGGGATTATCTGGAGGGAGAGTCCTTTTTCCTGACTTATGGGGATGGTGTATCCGATGTGGATATTCCAAAACTTTTGGAATTCCATAAAAAGGGAGGCCGTTTGGCAACGCTTACGACCGTACAGCCGGTGGGGCGTTTTGGCGCGCTGGATATCCGGCCAAATGGTGAGATTTCGAATTTCCGGGAAAAGATCAAAGAGGATGACGGCTGGATCAATGCCGGATATATGGTTTTGGAGCCGGAAATCATTGATTTGATTGCGGATGATACGGTTAGTTTTGAACGGTATCCTCTGGAAGAGGCTGCCAGACGGGGACAGCTGGATGCCTACCGTCATACGGGATTCTGGCAGTGCATGGATACCATGAGTGAGAAAAGAAAACTGGAGGAAATGTGGTTTTCCGGTAAAGCTCCCTGGAAACTTTGGGACTGATCCGGCAAATCACGGTGGCGTATGAAGAATTTGGATTTTTATAAAGGAAAAAAAGTTTTGGTGACCGGGCATACAGGATTTAAAGGGGCCTGGTTATCCAGAATGTTACTTATGGCTGGCGCCGAGGTGACCGGTTATGCTCTGGAAGCGCCGACTCAGCCGAATCTGTATAACTTGCTGGGATTATCAAAGGATATGGAGTCCATCTGCGGCGATGTCAGAGATGGCGAACACGTAAGCCAGGTGGTAAGGGACTGCCGTCCGGAGTTGGTGCTTCATCTGGCGGCCCAGCCGATTGTGAGGGAATCCTACAGGAACCCGGCAGGGACATATGAAACAAATGTAATGGGAACAGTTCATATTCTGGAAGCTGTGCGGAGCACAGACAGTGTCTGTTCCTTTTTGAATGTCACTACAGATAAAGTATATAAAAACAACGAATGGGCCTGGGGCTACCGGGAGACGGATGAACTGGACGGTTATGACCCGTACTCCAACAGTAAGTCCTGCTCCGAACTGGTTACCCACAGTTATTATAAATCTTTTCTGAAAGATGCCGGCGTGGCGGTGTCTACGGCCAGGGCAGGTAATGTAATCGGCGGCGGCGACTTTGCGCCGGACCGTATTGTGCCGGATTGTGTGCGGGCTATGGAGGCGGGCGGAAAAATTGCCGTGCGAAATCCCCATTCTATTCGGCCTTATCAGCACGTATTGGAGCCGTTGTTTGCCTATTTGATGATACTGAAAGAGCAGCAGGAGAAGCCGGATCTTGCAGGGGCTTATAATGTGGGGCCGGATGATCATGACTGTATCACCACCGGGGAACTGGCGGATTTGTTCTGCGCTTCCTGGGGAGAAGGCGCCGCGTGGGAAAATTTGTATCAGGGAGGTCCCCATGAAGCCAATTTCCTGAAACTGGATTGTTCAAAGATAAAGCAAACCTTCGGCTGGAAGCCGGGCTGGCATGTGGGGGAAGCCATTGCCAAATCCGTAGAATGGTATAAATGTTATGTAAACAAAGAAGATCTGTTGGCCATAACGGACCGGCAGATCAAAGAATATATGAAACTGTGAGAATAGGAGCGTAGCGGGCATGAAGAGAAATCACGAAGTCTACTGCGGAACCGTGGCGTTTGTATTGACGGCTGTTTTTTTTGCGTGTGGTTTAAAGATTCCGGCAATGTCGGAATGGCTGATTAGTCACGGAAATCAAAATATTTTATTGTATGCCATAAGTCTGGTACTCTTTTGCCTGCTGTACGTGGCAGGAATGGCGCTGGCGCCCAGGCTGCTGCCCCAGGAACCGGCGGCGTTTAACCGTCCGGCGCTTAAGGCTGGCAGTGTGGCGGTATTGATTCTGGGACAGGCCGTTTTCTTTGCGATCTTTACCACGAAAGAAACAGAGGAATTGGGAAGTGCGGCGATCCGCTATCTATGGCATACCCAGCCGCTGTGGTTTATGTGGGTCATTTTTGTGGCGGAGGCGGTGGCCTTTATCTGGTTATATTCCCATACGACGCTTCACATAGGCGATAGTGATAAGCCGCTCTATGTACTGTATGGTATTCTGACCGTCCTCGTATGTTATGGGATGTATATGCCAAATGTTTTCGCCAGAGAAAGCTGGGGCGATGTGTATCATGGCCACGCTTATTTTGCTTCTATTTATAATGTGTACCATAATGTGCCTTATGACAGTACGGTAACCAGTGTATATGGCCATTATGGAATTTTATGGAAAATTCCCATGGAACTGATCCATGGACAATATCTGCGCTTTATCTTTCTGATAGCGCTTTTGTGCGCCCTGATTCATCTGTGCGCCTTCTTAGTATTACATCAGTTGGTGAAAAGCCGTATGCTGCGTGCCATGGGAGCCCTGGCTATTTCTTTTCCTATCTTAGGTATGCGCGGCGGCTTCTACTGGCAGGTATGGCCTCACCGCATGCTGTTTGCCATGATTCTGTTACTCTATGCCACAGTAGTGTTAAAACACGGCTGGTATGGATGGAAGAGTTCCCTGGTGGGTTACCTGATCTGTATGCTGGCGATTATCTGGAATACGGAGACGGGACTGGTATTGGCCGTTGCCTGGGCAGGTGTACATATTTGCCGGATATTATCAGATCGTTTTTCCCTAAAACGCGTATTTTTATATGTAGTAGGGCATGGTATCCTGTCCCTGGCTTCCTTTGTGGGCGCCTGGCAGATCGTGAACCTTTATAACCGCTCTGTGGGAGGTGTTTCCAACACCGTAAGTGAATTTCTGTTTCCGCTCCTTTCCGGAAGCTACGTGGAAGATGTGCTTCGAGCGGAATTACCATTCTATCCGAGTGCTTATATGGCGGTGCTTTTGCTGTTTCTGATGGGTGTGGCCGCAGGTATTTCTTCCTGGAGTTGGTTTCGGAAAGAAGCCGGCGGCAAGATGGTTTCTGTTTCCTGGAAAGTTTATCTGGTATTTTTTGCCAGCGTCAGCGCGTTGGGGCGGATGGTGTATTTTATGAATCGTTCTGCTTATCATAATCTGGATTGCATCCATCTGACGGCGGCGATTTTGCTGGCTTATTTTGGGGAAAACGGACTGCGGCGTCTGAAAACGGGAAAAGCGTTTCTGACCATGAAGGCAACGCTTGCGGAGTATCTGCGAAGTGCCATAAGCATCGTATGCGTGGGTGCGCTTTTGGCGGTGTCCACAGGAACGGTGGTCATGCTTTCGGGCACCAGTTATGTCAAAGCGGCTTTTCATGACGTGGCGGCGCTGCAAAGTTATCTTACTCCGATTGTGGAAAACGTACCCCAGGATACCCCGGCCTTCGGATTTTTGATGGCGGATATTTATAGCGCCCTGCAATGGGATACCCAGATTTATACCATGGATTTCAGTGACTTTTTGGTTTCGGATGGTTCCTGTGAGCGGCTGACAGCAGAGCTGCAGACATTGGATGCGCCGGCCTTATTTACATCGGATGCTTCTTTGAGTACCCTGGCCGGGCATTATGAGGAAGGGTATCAATGGTTTATGGACACTTATGAATTACAGACGGAGATTCCCAGTCTCGGTCAGGTTTTTCAATATTATGTAAAAAAATAGCGGGAACGATAAATTTAATTATAAAAATTTAATTTAAATAAATTTGATGTTGGGGTCAAAAGATGCCATACGGGTTGTTCCGTGCTTTGCACTCCCACAATCAAATGGAAAAGAGAATGAGATGGAGGATTGCCATGTTTGAGGAAATGACAGAGCAGCAGGCCAGAGAGCAGATTCTGGAACTGACGAAAGCATATTGTGAGAAGTATCATAATCAAAAGAAACCTTATGAAGCAGGGGACCGGATTCCCTATGCATCCCGTGTCTACGGGGCGGAGGAAATGGTGAATCTGGTGGATAGTTCCCTGGAATTTTGGCTTACGGCAGGACGTTTTACGAAAAGGTTTGAAAAGAATTTTGCCGATTATCTGGGCGTAAAATATTGTTCCCTGGTAAATTCAGGTTCTTCCGCCAACTTACTGGCATTTATGGCGCTGACTTCTCCGCTTTTGAAAGATAGACAGGTATTGCCGGGAGATGAAGTCATTACCGTGGCCGCGGGCTTTCCGACGACAGTCGCGCCCATGATTCAATATGGTGCGGTTCCGGTGTTTGTAGATGTGACAATTGGACAGTATAATATTGATCCGGCTCTTTTAGAGCAGGCTTATTCGGAAAAGACCAGAGCAGTCATGCTGGCCCATACATTGGGAAATCCCTTTGACTTGAAAGCGGTCAAGACCTTCTGTGACCGTCATAATCTGTGGCTGATTGAGGATAACTGCGATGCGCTGGGCTCCCGCTATACCATTGACGGAGAGGAAAAGCTGACCGGAACGATCGGCGATATCGGAACTTCCAGCTTCTATCCGCCCCATCATATGACTATGGGCGAGGGCGGGGCTGTGTATACCTCCAATCCGCTGCTTCATAAGATCGTGCGTTCTCTGAGAGACTGGGGCCGGGATTGCGTCTGCGCGCCTGGACAGGATAATCTCTGCGGTCATCGGTTTGACCGTCAATACGGAGAACTGCCCGTGGGTTACGATCATAAATATGTATATTCCCATTTTGGCTACAATCTGAAGGCCACCGATATGCAGGCTGCCGTAGGCTGTGCGCAGCTTGAGAAGTTCCCTGGTTTTGTAGAGCGCCGGATTCATAATTTCAATTATCTGAAAGCGGCTTTAGCCGGAACAGAAGACCGCCTGATTTTGCCTGAGCCATGTGAGAATTCCCAGCCAAGCTGGTTTGGTTTTCTCATTACCTGCAGGGAAGGGGTGGACAGAAACCAGCTGGTGCAGTTCATTGAGGCGAAAGGCGTCCAGACCCGTATGTTGTTTGCCGGAAACCTGATTAAGCATCCCTGCTTTGACAGTATGAGAGCATCCGGTAAAGGATACCGGGTGGCGGGAAGTCTGGAAAATACGGACCGCATTTTGAGAGATACCTTCTGGATTGGCGTATATCCGGGTATGACCGATGAAATGCTGGATGCCATGGCCGCGGCGATCAAAGAGGCGATTCAGTAACAAAAAACAGGCAGCAGTAAGATAAAGGAGCGAGTATGATAATAGATGAAAAACTCCGGTGGGTAGTATTCTGGATTCTCGATGCCCTGCGGGGAAAACCTGTCAGAACCTATTATGATCAGATCAAATATGCATGGGAGCACGGAAGTTCCATACAGGAAACAGAGGAGAGGATTCAGGCATTGATTTCTCATGCCGTGAAAACCACGGAGTTTTACCGGGATTACCCGGAAGATAGTAAGCTGGAGGATCTTCCCGTTGTAAATAAAAATACGTTCCGGGAGAAGTATGACCAGTTTTTATCTTCGGAATATAAAGATGCCCAGGATAACCGGCAAATGTGTACCAGCGGTTCCACGGGAACACCTCTTTGTATGATTCAAAATAAGGATAAAATCCGGCATAATACGGCCGGCGGAATCTTTCTGGGGGCCGCGGCCGGATATAAAATCGGTATGAAGGAAGCTTTTATCCGGGTCTGGGTAAGTAATGTGCGCAAAACGAAAAAGGATTTGCTTATGCAAAATCTGATTGAAATGGACAGTTCCCGTATGGATGACGAGGCGCTGGAACAGATGCTGTCCGTCATCCGCAAAAAGAAGGTGAAGTGTCTGGTGGGATATTCTTCTGCCCTGGGAGAATTAAGCCGTTACATGGAGGAAAAGCAGGTGGATGGCAGGGCTTTTTCGGTAAAGGCGATTATTCCTATTTCAGAATCCATGCCCAATCCGGTTCGAAAGAAGCTGTCCCAACAGTTTGGCTGTCCGGTACGTGCCTGGTATTCCAATGAAGAAAACGGTATTATGGGCCTTCAAAACAAAGAGGACGACGGTTATCATATTGATACGGAGACGTATTATTATGAGATTTTAAAGATGGATTGTGATGAACCTGCCGAACCGGGAGAGTTGGGAAGAATTGTCATTACGGATTTATATAATTATGCCTTCCCTATTTTGCGTTATGATAACGGTGATACGGCCATCGCCCGGAAAAAGGAAAAGGATGGGCGCTTTAAACTGTATCTGACAGAATTGTATGGCCGCCGCAGCGATATGATTTATGATTGTTGCGGAAAAGCGGTAACCCCGTATATCATCACCAATAACTTGTGGGATATTAAGGGTGTAAAGCAGTACCGGTTTATACAGGAAGATGTGAAACGTTATACCATATGGCTGGACGGCGATCCTGCCCTTATGGATCAGGAAGATATTCTGGGGCGCATCCGTCCCTACCTGGGAGAGGAAGCGGAAATTACCGTGGAAATCGTGGACGAGATTCCGGTATTGGCATCGGGAAAACGGAAGTACATTGAGAACCGGTGTGAGCGGTACCAGGGCCGGACGGGATTTTGCGGCTGAGTCAATCCCTGAATCAGGAAAGTAGGAATGGACATGAAAGATAAGAAGGGGAAAATAGCGATTGCCTCCAATACCATCTATACCATGGGTGGTATGCTGGTGATGAATGGCGTGCTTCAGCTTATCATCTACCCATTGCTTTATCGGTATATGGGAGAAAAAGAATTAGGCGAACTATTGTTTATTATGGGCCTGGTAGCCATCGTATGCCCCTCCGTAGGTCAGGCGTTGAATACCAGCCGTCTGGTGGTGCGCAGAAATTACGGGGTAAGCAATGGCGATTATGACTGGTGCCTCCTGCTTTTTGGCGGCGTGGGGAGCATAGCGGCCCTCCTTCTGTTTCACAGCAGCATCGGAAGCTTTGGACTGGGACTGAGTGTGTTCCTGCTTTTGATGGTTACCATATTTCGTTATTACGGGGATGTGGAATATCGTCTGAATTTGAATTACCGGAGATATTTCATTTATTATCTGCTGGTTTCCGGCGGCTATATTGCAGGTTATGGGGCCTATCGGATTACGGGAAGCTGGATTTTGATCTTTCTTGTGGGAGAAGCGGCGGCTATCGCCTATGTGGCCGTAAGCGGCCAGGTGTTCCGTAAATTCTTTACCAGAAGCGACAGTTTTTCCATAGCGCTTCAGAGAGGGCTTCTTCTGACCCTTTCCTATTTTGTAACCAATACGACACTAAATATGGATAAGCTGATGCTGAAAAGCATTTTGGGTGATGAGGCGGTCACTTATTATTATGTGGTGTCGCTGATCGGTAAGACGATGGTTCTTCTTATCGCGCCGATCAATACGATTATTATTTCTTATTTAACCAAAAGGAAGGAACTGCTGAATCGTTCCCAATTTTTGAAGGCGGCCCTGGCAGGCGGGGTTGTAAGCTTCGTATTTTTTCTGGCATGCCAGATCGGAACGCCGCTTTTTGTGTGGCTGTTTTACAGAAATCTCTTTGATACGGTCAAGAGTCTGATGACGGTGGCAAATCTGGCGCAGATATTGGGGTTATATTCGGCATTCCTTTTTATATTAGTATTGACCTTTACAGAGGAGAAGTGGCAGTTATGGCTGCAGGTATTGCACCTGGTTATATTGACTGCAGTCTCGGCAATCTGTACGAAAATTTTTGGGATACAGGGATTTGCCTGGGCCCTGCTGGGAGCGAATGCGCTTCGGGTACTGGTAGTAATATTATTGGGAACTATGAAAGCAAAAAGAGGAAGAGATGAGCAAGATGCAGACAGGTGAAGTACTGAGACGGGTGGCCTTTGACGCGCTGGATGCGGCCAGGGGCGGGAAATTAAAGAAATTAAAAGAAGTGAATAAGCGGGAATTGACACAGGGGGTCACGAAAGCATATATAGAAAAGCGGACGCAGATCCTCCTGGATTATGTGAAGACTCATGTCCCTTATTATAAGGATCACCCGGAGTGGGAAACGCTTTCGGATTTCCCCGTACTGACAAAGGGGGATTTTATTGAGCATTATGATGAAATTTTGTCCGATAACAGTCAGCAGCAGGGAACCCTTTACCGTCTGAGTACCAGCGGTTCTACGGGCACGCCCTTTACCGTACTGTGTGACGGCGATAAGATGAACCGGGTGAATATGAATTTCATTTCCTGTATGGAATTAAATGGTTTTCGTATGGGAATGAAGCGCGGGGAATTCCGTGCCTGGATTAAGGGGAAAAATACCATCAGCCGGTGGAAATCTTTTAAAAATAATTTGATAATGGTGGATATCTCCAACATGAGCGACGCGTCTCTGGAAGGTATCTGCCGGGATATTGAGAAGAAAAAGATACAGGTATTGGTGGCGTATTCCAGTGCCCTGACCGCCCTGACCCAATATTTGGAAAAGACGGACAGAGACCGGAGAAAATGGCAGGTGGAAATGATCTTTTCCATGGGAGAGGCGCTTCCCGATGCCACGTACGCGTTAATTGAGAAATTGTTCGGGTTTACGCCGGTCCGCTCCTACGGAAATAATGAAAATGGTTTTATTGCCATTCAGTTGGGAGAGGATCCGGAGTATACGGTTGATTTATATAATTTTTATCCGGAAGTATTGAAGCTGGACAGCGACGAACCGGCAGAACCGGGGGAACTGGGAAGAATTGTGGTTACGGATTACTATAATAAGACCTTCCCCATAGTACGATATGATACGGGGGACACGGGAAAACTGCGGATGTACGTGGATGAAAATGGCCGGGTGCATGGTAAGTTTGTGGAAATCTACGGACGGAGAGGTTCTTTGCTGTATAATTGTCAGGGAGAACCGCTGTCGATTCACGTATTTATGAATATTTTACTGAACTTTGAGGGTGTTGTGTATCAGGCAAAATGTATCCAGTGGGAAAAGGCCCGCTATGAACTGTTGCTTAACGCTGACAGAGAAAAGCTGGATATTGAGGCTGTGCTGGCCGCTTACCGGAAATATCTGGGACAAGAGGCCCAAATTGATGTGACCTATGTGGAAGCACTTCCTATTCAGGCATCCGGAAAGTTCATGGTTTGTGAAAATAAATGGAAACAGTAATGAGGGAATGAGGACAATGAAGATAAAAGGTTCTGATTTATTGGCGGATACGCTGGCGGAAGTGGGGATTGGCCAGGTATTTACGGTGACAGGCGGCGGCGCTATGCATCTGAATGATTCTCTGGGGCATCATCCGGCGCTTTCGTGCTTGTATCATCATCACGAGCAGGCTGCGGCCATGGCGGCGGAAGCTTACGCCCGGGTGGATAACCGGATTGCCGCGGTTTGTGTGACAACGGGTCCGGGAGCGACGAATGCGATTACAGGCGCCCTCTGCGGCTGGATGGATTCGATTCCTATGCTGATTATTTCCGGTCAGGTGCGCAGGGATATTACCGTAAGGAGCACTGGTCTCAACATTCGGACCATGGGTGTCCAGGAATATGATATTATTCCCACGGTGGAACCCATGACCAAATATGCGGTGATGGTGACGAAGCCGGAAGAGATTGCCTATCATCTGAAAAGAGCGGTATACCGGGCGACCCACGGAAGGCCGGGCCCTGTCTGGCTGGACATTCCGCTGGATGTACAAAGCGCCATCGTCGATACGGAACAAATACGGATTTATGATTGCGGAGAGGACGCTGACTTACTGCCGGAGAAGATTTCCGAGACAGTCTTTACACAGATTTTGGAGCGGCTGAAAACGGCGAAACGTCCGGTGATTTATGCGGGACATGGGATCCGGCTGGCCGGGGCCTATGAGACATTTCGCAGGTTTGTGGAACTGGCCGGCATTCCGGTGGTGACCGGTATGAGCAGCATTGATTTGCTGGAATCGGATCATCCGCTCTACGTGGGACGCTGCGGCGGTACGGGCGACCGGGCAGGCAACTATGCCGTGCAAAACAGCGATGTCTATCTAAGCCTTGGAAGCCGTCAGGGTATCTTGCAGACGGGATTTAATTTTGAAAAATGGGCGCCCCGCGCCTTTACAATTATCAATGATATTGACGGCGAAGAGTTAAAAAAGAAAAGTCTCCATGTCAGTCTCCCTGTTTGCGGCGATGTAAAAGAGCTGCTGGAGGGGCTATTGGCTCGTCTGGAAAGGGAAAAAGGGACGCTTCTTGAAAATGAACACCTGGAAAAATGGCAGGCACGCTGCGCGGACTGGAAGAGACGATATCCGGTGGTGACAGAGAAGCATTATGTGAAGCTGGAAGCGGACCGGACCAATATTTATGCCTTTTATGAAAAATTATCGGAAGAACTGGAGCAAGGAGCGCAGATTTTGGTCAGTGTGGGAACTTCCCGTGTGGCGGGAAGCCAGGCCATTGATCTGAAAAAAGATCAGCGCTTTTACACGAATGCGGTGACGGCTTCCATGGGATATGGATTACCGGCAGCCATCGGCGTCTGCATCGGTTCCGGACGGAAGGAAGTCATCTGTGTCAATGGCGAAGGCTGTATGCAGATGAATATTCAGGAATTGCAGACCATACGCCACCATCAGCTGCCGATTCGTATCTTTGTGATCAACAATGAAGGTTATCATTCCATTCGCCAGACACAGACCAGTTACTTCGGCGGAAATCTGGTGGGTGTCGGAGAGGAGAGCGGCGATTTAAGCTTTCCGGATCTGTCCCTGCTGGCGCCGGCCTATGGCATTGCCTATACACAGATTCGAGACAGTGATACCTTAAACGTGGATATTCGTAGGGTGCTGGATGGACCGGCGCCCTGTATCTGCGAGGTATTTGTCAGTAAATTGCAAAAGACGGAACCGAAACTGGCTTCCCGTCAGTTACCGGACGGGACGATGGTATCGGCGTCCTTAGAAGATATGTTTCCTTTCCTTCCCCGGGAGGAACAGGAAGCGAATATGCGTATGGAGGATGAACTATGAAACGGGCAGTCATTACCGGAGCCACCAGCATGATAGGTCAGGCGATTCTTGAGGAATGTCTGAATCGGGGCGTGGAGGTTTGCGCCGTCATCCGGCAGGATACGGTCAGAAAGGACCGTCTGCCTTCCCATCCGCTGCTTACGGTGGCGGAATGTGATCTGGATCACCTGGAAGAACTTTCTGGTATTGTGAAGGGAACCTGGGATGTATTTTATCATATTGCCTGGGCCTATACGGGAGCGCAGAGAAATAAAAGCCAGGAACTGCAAAATAAAAATATCGATTATACGCTGCACGCCGTAAAGGCGGCGGCCGGACTTGGCTGCAAACGGTTTATCGGGGCTGGTTCCCAGGCGGAATATGGTCCGCTGAATCAGGAAAAGATCGGGCCGGATGCGCCGCTGCATCCCATTACCCCTTACGGTATCAGTAAGGCGGAAGCGGGCCGTCAGTCAAAGGCACTCTGCCATCAGTTGGGTATCCAGTGGATTTGGCCGCGGATTTTCAGTGTGTACGGTGTTTATGATAAGGAAAGTACCATGGTGATGACGGCGATCCGTCAGTTTTTGCAAGAAGAAGAGACGTCGTTTACCCCCGCCGAACAGCAATGGGACTATTTATATAGTAAGGATGCGGGAAAGGCTTTGTATCTGATCGGGGAAAAAGGAAAGGCGGATCAGGTGTATTGCATTGGAAGCGGCGTGGCTATGCCGTTAAAAGACTATATCTTCCGGATACGGGATGTGGCGGCGCCGGGAGCCGTACCGGGTATCGGGAAAAAGCCGTATCCGCCCCATCCGGTGATGCGGTTATGCGCTGATATTGAGAACTTAACCAGAGATACGGGATTTGTACCGGAATACTCTTTTGAGAGAGGAATCCGGGAAGTGACGGCGGCATTAGAAGAAACCCTTCGGGAAGGAGAACATACGTGAGGAAGAAGAAAATCTCAGTGGTGATTCCCACTTATAATGAAGAGGGAAATGTGAAACCACTGGCGAAAGCGATTGTGGAGTTAATGGATACGGAGCTTCCGGAATACGATTATGAGATTTTGTTTATTGATAATCATTCCAAGGATAAGACCCGGTTGTATCTTCGCCAGCTTTGCGGGGAAAATAAACGCATCAAGGCAATTTTCAATGCCCGGAATTTTGGACAGGTACGTTCTCCGGTCTATGGTCTGAAGCAGGCTACCGGCGATTGTGTGGTACGGATGTGTGCGGATTTTCAGGATCCGGTGGAAATGATTGTGAAATTTGTCCGCCAGTGGGAGCGGGGATGGAAGATTGTTATCGGAGTCAAGGAATCCAGCAAAGAGAAGAAAATGATGTACTGGGTTCGTACCTGCTACTATCGTCTGATCCGGCGGATTACCGATATCGATCATATTGAACATTTTACCGGTTTTGGTTTGTATGACAAGGCATTTGTGGATGTGGTCAGGGATTTACATGATCCGATGCCTTATCTGAGAGGAATTATTGCGGAACTCGGTTATGATTATATGAAAATTCCTTATGAGCAGCAGAAGCGGAAAGCGGGAAAAAGTAAAAATAATTTCTACAGTCTGTATGACTATGCCATGATTGGAATTACTTCTTATTCTAAAGTGATTCTTCGTATGGCCACCTTTGTCGGATTTGGTGTTGGGGCCCTCAGTTTGCTGGCCGCGGTGATCTATCTGATTTTGAAATTGATTTACTGGGACCGTTTTAGCGCAGGCATGACACCGCTTTTGATCGGCGTTTTCTTCCTGGGAGCCATGCAGCTATTTTTCATAGGTATTATGGGTGAATATATCCTTAGTATCAATACCCGTGTTCTGGATCGTCCTTTGGTGGTTGAAGAAGAACGCTTGAATTTTGAGGAAAAGGAAAAGTCAGATGAGTAAGAAAAGAAAAAGTCTGAGTTGGAAAAAAATAGGCATGAGTCCGTATTTGTGGCTGTTTGTGATCATCAGCATGCTTTATGGATTATTATATCTCCGGTTTCTGGCCGGGGATTTTGCCTATGTGTATGTGGATATCGGCGGGGATACTTACGATATTAATTATCCGCTGTATAATCTGTTTTCCGGCGTGTTTCATGGAAACGGCTATGAAGATTATATGCTGAATGTGGGGCTCGGCATGGATATGTCCTCCTACATATGGCAGTATGTAAATCCGATTAATCTGCTGATGGTATTAATACCGAAGCGGTTGATTCCCTGGGGAATTATGCTGGCGCTTTACATAAAGCTGCATCTGATGGGCATATTCTCATACAAGCTGTTTCACAAACTGACGAAAGAGACCTGGGGCAGTTTTGCCGGAGCCCTGATCTGGACGTTTTCCGGTTATGTGATGCTGTGGGGACAGCATTACGGATTCTGCACTTCTCTTGTGATGTTCACGGTCTTTTTGTATCTGGTCTATATTTATATAGAAGAAACAGAAAAATCCCGCAATGGCATTCTGGTATTGTGGATTGCCTGGATGCTGTTTACCAGCTACTATTTTCTGTATATGACGGCTTTTGCCAGTGCGCTGTTTGTATTGCTGTATATGATTTTCCGCAGAAAATCGCCGAAGCAGACGGTGCGAAAGCTGGCAGGACTGGCAGGGATGGGAGTGCTTGGAATTTGCATCGGCGGTGTCTGCCTGATTCCCACCTTGAATACGTTTACGGAAAGTACGAGGGGAACGGCGGTGACAGCCTTTTCTCTGGCGGCGTTGTTTTTGCCCAATGATGCCGGAACTTTGTATGCATTTCTTGCCAGATTCTTTTCCAATAACACCATGGGAATCGCCAACGATTACACCGGAATCAGCAATTATTATGAGATTGCCATGTTGTTTACCACCAGTCTCTTTTTACTGGTTCTGCCATACCTTTTGACAAAAAAAGAGACGCGGGTGAAAACACTGGTACTGACTGTGGTATCTCTTTTGGCACTGATCTTTCCGGTGTCAGGAAAACTGTTTACGCTGACTGTCGGCAGCCACCGCTGGACCTTTTTGCTTTGCTATCTGGAAGCTTACGCCTGCGCTGTTGCCCTGGGTATGTTGTGGCAGGAGACGAAGCAATGGAAAATCGCGATATCGTTAGCGGCGGCTCTGGTTCTTACGGGAGGCAGCTATTACCTTCTGCTTTTAGCCCAAAAGCAGGAATATTTTACATTGGATTACCGGGTTATGATTCTGTATGCGGCATTTTTGCTTGTCTATGGTATGCTGCTGCTGGCAAAACGCTGGATCCGGCCGCTTCGGCTGGCGCTGCCTGGTGTCATGGTTGTTTTGTTATGCGTGGAACTTCTGGTCAGTGAATATCCCACCGTCAATAACCGCCTGAATCCCACCAGAAGTCAGCTGGCGGTGGAGGGCTATAACGATGGAACCAGTGAGGTGGTCGCTTCGATTCCGGAACGAACCACCACCCCTTACCGTGTGATTAAGACGTACGAATCCGGATCGGAAAATGACGGCATTATACAGGGTTACGCAGGGCTGCGGGCTTATATGGTTACCAATCCCACGTCCTGGATTACTTATCGGGATATGTATGGCGGCCAGGGGCTCAGTGATAATTTTGTGGAATTTAAATCCGATAATTATATTTTATCCTCCCTTTTGGGCGTGAAATATTTGATATCCCGCCCGGAGGAAGCGGATAGTGTGTCTGTCCGGAATTATGCTTCCGTAAAGGAGGTCGGGACGAAACAGCTGTACCGGAATCAGAATGTGCTGCCGTTCGGCTATCTCTATGACAGTATGTGGAGTAAGTCGGAGGCGGAATCCTTCGGGGAAATTGACCGGACGCTGGCGGCGGTCGCCGGATTCTATTTTACGGAGGAAGCGGATGGCCAAAATGCGGCAGCGTATCAGCCGGCCGCGCTGGGGTCCGGGGAGGAACAGTCCTTGCTGGACTGGGCCTTTATGGAAAATGATTGTCAGGCTCAGCGGACAGAAAATGGCATTTTCATTACGGACTTTGGCGAGGATCCCAACATTGTGATGGAGGGAGTCGGTGAGCTGCTGGATAGCAGTGTGATTCACCGCGTTACCATCGGCGTGGAGGTGGACTGTGAGACGGATATGGCTCTTTATTATAAGCGGGCCGATCAGGAACTGTTCCGGGGAGATCAGATTTTGATTTTCCAGGTGAGCCCGGAAAATCCGGAGTGGACCTACACGCTGCCGGGTGATGTGGAAGATATCCGTATCGATGTAAGTTCCGAAGTATCGGAAACGACCATCACCAAATTAACGATTTCCAATTGCTTCGAAGAAAACGCGGCCTATAAGAAGCTGCAGAATTCCGAAGTAAACGATATCGTCTATACGAAAAATACGTATTCCGCGGCCGTAAATAATACGGAGCAGAATACGCAAATGTTGTGTGTGCCGTTTTTCTATGCCCGCGGCTGGCAGGCGGCGGTGGATGGAGAAGCGACAACGCTTTATAATATTAATAGCGGTCTTTGCGGTGTGGAAATACCGCCCGGAGAGCATCAGGTAACGCTTACCTATCAGGTACCCCACAAAAATCTGGGGATCTGTCTTTCTGCCGCAGGGCTGGTGATTTATTTGTTATGGCTGGCAATCAGCGCCAGGCTGCGAAAGAGCAAAAAGGCAAAGACCGCGTAGTCTGCCGGCTGAGTTTCATCCATTTCCCAGATGCAAAATCTGCAAAAGCAGGATCCAACTCATTCCATAGTAGGTGACCACCGCCACCAGGTCGTTGATGGTGGTAATCAGGGGCCCGGAAGCAACAGCCGGGTCCACTTTTATTTTTTTGAAAAACAGTGGGATCAAGGTTCCCACGGCACTGGAAATGATCATGGCCACCAGAAGGGAGATGCCGATGCAGCCGGAGACAGCGAAGGCAAAAGTCAGCGTCTTTCCTTTGGCAAACAGGATGTAAAGCCCGATCAGGAAAAAGGAAAGACAGCCGAGCAGCAGTCCGTTGCAGGTACCGACCCGCATTTCTTTCCATACCAGTCCCATCTTTTGTCCGAAGGTCAGGGATTCGTCCATGAGAACCCGGATGGTAACGGCCAGCGATTGGGTACCGACGTTTCCTGCCATGTCGAGAATCAGAGATTGGAAAGCCATAATCAGGGTCAGCTGGGACACTACCTGTTCGAAGGCGCCCACCACAGAGGACACCACCATGCCGAGGGCAAGGAGGATCAAAAGCCAGGGGAGACGTTTCTTCATGCTCTCCTTCAGGGGTTCCGATAAATCTTCTTCGGCGGTCAGACCAGCCAGCCGGGCGTAGTCTTCACCCATTTCATCGTCTACGACTTCGATAATGTTCTGGGAGGTAATGACACCCAGAAGCTGGTTGTTATTGTCCAGAATGGGAATGGAATTTTCGGAATAATCTTTCAGTTTTTCAATACAATCGTCGATGCTTTCGTGGGCATAGACGTATGGGAAGGAAGTAACGATCAAATCTTCCAGGCTATTTTCCTGCCGGGCGATAATCAATTCCTTCAAATCCACGGCGCCGTAGAAGGTGCCGGATTCATCCACCACAAAGAGGGTAGAAATATTGTCGTTTTCCGAAGCCTGGGCAATCAATTCATGCATTGCCTGTTTGATGGTCAGGTTTTCGCGAATGACAATGTAATTCGTTGTCATCTTGCTTCCGATTTCATCTTCGTCATAGGAAGCAATCAAAGCAATATCTTTTCGGGACTGTGCATCCATCAGATCGATGAGCAGCTGGCGCTTTTCTTTTTCGATCATCCGAAGGATGCCCACGGCGGTATCCGGCTCCAGATTGGAGATTACGGCCGAGGCTTTCTTCAAGTCCATTTCATCCAGAAACGCGGTGGTTTCCTCTTCGTCAATGTATTCAAAAATATCAGACAGCATATCCATATTCAGAATACGATACAGTTTTTTTCGTTCGGATACCGTTAAGTCCGGTAAAATCTCAGCAATATCATTGCCATGATAATCCGCCAGCTTGTTTCGCATAACCTTTGGAGAGGAATTGCTGCGGATGACGGCAAGAATATCGTTTTCCACATTTCTGTTTTCTACAAGATTGTTTTCCGTCATTTTGTTTTCGCTGTTCATTGGTTTATCCTCCTTTATCCACGAAAAAAATACCTGATGTCAGGCCGCAGAGATCCTGCAGCTTCTCTCAGGAGTTTGTTTAGCAGATTTCATATAGGGGATAGTAGCGCGAATCATTAGAATGGTAAGAGAAAGGAAAAGACGGGGCACGAATGATAAGAACTGCCGCTTAACGGAGCGTTCTTCGGCTTCGGCTTTTCCTCACGTATTCGACTACTTCGCCCGCAACTATCACAGTTGTCCATATCATTCACCTCACTTTTCCAGAAAATCTACATAGACATCATAACTATAGCAGTTATGAAAGAAAAAGGCAATTAATTTCTCCGTACCTGGCGGCGGTTCAGCAGCAGATATTTGCATAACGCCCCTGCCTCCCGAATGAGATCAAGGGGCAGACGCCGCTTGTATTGGGGCGCAGGGAAGGGATAAACTTGTTTTAATCCTAAGTCCTTGGCCATCAGCAGAGAACGAGGAATATGGTAGTAATTCGTTACGATACCGACGGACGGATTTTCTGCAGGAAGCAGCCGGAGGCTAAAACGGAGGTTTTCCAGGGTGCTGCGGGAGTGTTCCTCCAAAAGAATGCGGTCTTTGGCGATTCCTTTGCGCTTTAGATAGCGGGCCATTGCTTTCGCTTCCGTACAGGGTTCATTGTCTCCCTTTCCACCGGAGACAATGCAGATGGCATCGGGATTTTTCATCAGATATTGATACGCCGTATCCAGGCGGAAGCGGAGGCTTCGGCAGGGACCGTCAGGTCTTACGTGGGCGCCCAGAACGATCAGGTAATCCGGATTTTGTTTCATAAATTAAGTCCTCTCTCCACAATTTTTCAGGTAGATGGATCGTATTTAGAAAATTGACACATGACATATTTTCCTATAATATAGTATGATAGCCGAAGCGAAGATGCGCACGGCAATTACAGTATGTATGTTAGCTATTTTAGCATTAGAAAAGAAAAATGGAAAGGTAGTTTATATGGAATATTGGGATATCTACGATAAAAACAAGCAAAAGACCGGAAGAAAAATGAAACGGAATGATTGGATTTTAAAGGATGATGAGTACCACCTTTCTGTGTTGGGTATTGTATCGAGAACCGACGGGAAGTTTCTGATTACCCAAAGGAAGATGGATAAGGCCTGGGCGCCTGGCTGGTGGGAGGTGTCCGGCGGCGGCGTTATGGCAGGGGAAGAGTCCGGGGAAGCCGTGCTCCGGGAAGTGCGGGAAGAGACGGGCATTGATGTGTCCGGCGCAAAGGGCGGCTATATCTTTACCTATCACCGGGAGAATCCGGGGCAGGGAGACAATTATTTTGTAGACGTGTATCGTTTTGTCCTGGATTTCGATGAGACGGATGTGAAAGTGCAGGAGAAGGAAGCGACGGCTTACAAGATTGCGGATTTGAAGGAAATAGAGGCGTTGGCGAAGCAGGGAATTTTTCTTCATTACGATAGTATCCGGTCAGCATTGGAACTATCGATAGAAGAAGTAACCGGCGCAGACCGGGATTGACAGATGAGGGGATGAAAAATGAAACAGGCGGAGCAATTGGTATTACAGGCCATTAATGAGATAAAAAAGGCAGTTATCGGAAAGGATGACTGTATTGTTAAGGTTATGACGGCCATCCTGGCAGGAGGGCATATATTAATAGAAGATATTCCTGGCGTGGGAAAGACGACACTGGCGTTGGCGTTTTCCCGTGCGCTGAGTCTCGAGCAGCGCAGAATCCAGTTTACGCCGGATGTGTTACCGTCTGATGTTACGGGATTTTCCCTGTATCAGAAGGAGACGAATCAATTTGTCTATCAGCCGGGAGCGGTTATGTGCAATATTTTACTGGCAGATGAGATCAACCGGACTTCTCCGAAAACACAGTCCGCACTTTTGGAAGTAATGGAA
The DNA here is from genome assembly GCA_964427045.1 of uncultured Hoministercoradaptatus sp. Lineage (GTDB taxonomy): Bacteria > Bacillota > Clostridia > Lachnospirales > Lachnospiraceae > Oliverpabstia. The sequence goes on from CAYRTA010000007.1 coordinate 19,937, forward strand.
GAGCGCCGGGTGACGGTGGATCAGGTGACCCATATGCTGCCGCAGCCTTTTATTGTAATCGCAACCCAGAATCCGGTGGGAAGTGCAGGTACATCCATGCTGCCGGAGTCTCAGCTGGATCGTTTTATGATTCGTATGAGTATGGGGTATCCGGATATGCGCTATGAGCTGGAGATTGTACGCGGCCGCGTGGAGGCGAATCCGTTGGAATCGGTAAATCCGGTTATGAACGGCGCCCAGATTTTGGAAATCCAGCAGAGGGTGAAGGAAATTTATATTCACGATGGCGTCTACCAGTATATTGGGAATCTGGTAAACGCCACCAGAAAACATGCGCTCATTGAGTTGGGTGTCAGTCCGCGGGGAACCATCGCGCTGGCCCGTATGGTACAGGCGCTGGCCTTTTTGCGGGGCAGAAGTTATGTATTGCCGGATGATGTTTCGGATGTATTTCTTGATGTGGAAGCCCATCGAATCCGTATGAATTCCCGCTCCCGTGTCAATCATGTGACGGCGGAGGATGTGCTCAGAGATATTTTGGAGGGCACGAAGAAACCGTCTGTGGTAAGAAAATCATGAAAACAAGGATTGTATATTTATTGCTTTTGGCTGTTACGGCGTATTTTGGACTTCTGTTTTACAGCGGCGCGCTCCTGGGGCTTTTTGTTTTGGAATTGTTATTGCCGTTGATTTCCTTTGTTTTGTTACGTATTGTTTTGAAAAAGTTACATACCCGCGTTCATCTGCCCATCGGTGTAGCCGAAAAACGGCAGCCAGTGGCGGTGGGTGTGGAGATTCAAAACGACAGCCGGGTTCCGCTGGTCCGTATACAGGCAGATATGATCCTGGAACATGGATTTTATGACTCCCAGGATCCGGTGACTTTGTATGGTATGGCCGATGGCCGAAAGAAAACCAGACTTTTGACAACCATCCAGGGAGATCGCTGCGGACTGGTTACCGTCCGTTTGAAACAGCTGATTGTCTGGGATTTCCTGCGGCTTTTCACCGGAAAAATTACGTTGAAGGAAGATAAGACGCTGGCTTTATTACCGGATTTTTATGAGATCACCCTGCCCTTCGATCAGCTTCCGGATTATGTGGGGGACAGTGAAGAATTTGATAAGGATAAGCCCGGAGATGATCCGTCGGAGATTTTTCAGGTACGGGAGTACCGGGAAGGAGACCGTCTGTCCAGTATCCACTGGAAAATGAGTGCCCGGACAGATGAACTGATTGTCAAAGATTACAGTCTTCCTATCAAGAATGACGTACTTTTGTTTTTTGACGGCAGGACGCAAGCTGGAGAGAAGCCTCTGGATGATTTTCTGGAATTGGGTCTGGCCGTATCCCGCAGCTTGATACAGGCGGAGGTTTCCCATATTCTGGTGTGGGTAAATAAAAAAAGCGGGCAGCCCAGATGGATGCCAGTGCGGCAGGAAGAGGAACTTTATACCTTCATAGAGGAAGTGTTTGCCACTGGTTTTTCGGAGGAATTGTCGCCGGAAGAATTATATGGCCGCACCTACAGGGAACATATGGGCCAGGCCCATCTGGTAGTAAATAGAACCTGTGAATTATGGAAAGATGAAGAACAATTAGAAGCAGCGTTGCAGAGAGAGGAATCATGAAGCAGTTTATGAAACAATCATCACAAACAGGACTTCATATATCGGATACCACGAAGATTCAGGCAGTCTCCGCCCGGTACGGCAGAGAAAAACTGCTGTTTCTTCGTGCTGTCTGTTTTTTTGTGATTTTGTGGGGTACGCTGCTTATGATGGGCGAGGGATTCGGCCTGAATCTGCGCCTTGGCTTGCTGCTTTTGGTAATTGGTGTGGTTTGCTGTCTGAAAATACTGTGGTATGCTTTTGACCGGTACACCGGCTGGGAACTGCCTATAGGCGGCGGTCTCTGGGTGCTGGCTGTTTTATTTGGCCACCGGTATTTCTATAGCAGCTATTTGATGGTGGAAAATGCCTGCCGTGCGCAGATCAACGCCTATTATGAATTGGCGTTTGACGCAAGAGAGGTACCCATCGAAACCGTGGGGAGCGATCTTTTCATCGGCCTTTTGCTTTTGCTTCTGATGCTGTTTTTGGGAAAGCTGGTAATTGTTCATGGGCGTATTACCCTTCTGGCGCTTATTGAACTTTTATTGTTCTCTCTGGAAATGGTATGCGGCTGTCATTTTCTCAGTTACGGCCTGTATCTGGTGTTGGGCGGCTTTTTTGTCTTATGGGCCATGGGCATGTCCCGCTCAGGGCGGCTGTCAGGTCCTACGGTGAGAACCGGATGCTGGGTACTTGTCATATTGCTTGTGTTGGGAATGATATGCAGCCAGATTTTGGGACCACTATTATATAATAGAAGCGAACCGCTCCACGAATGGCTGACACAGGCGGTTGTCCGGCTGGAAAATCAATTGTCGCTGCTGGTTCATGAAGAAGAACTTCCGGGAGATAAAATTTCCGTGGAGGACGGCGGCCTTACCAATGATCCCCTGGAACAAAATGGAGAGATTGATCTGGTAGTAACCGTTTCTGATTTGCCGGAGAGTAATCTGTATCTCAAAGGCTTTGTGGGCGGAACGTATGAAAAAACGTATTGGGACAACGTGGATGAAGAAGATTTTAAAAACGCCTTTCCCCAGCCGGAGGCGGCCAGCGAAATACAAAATATTCTTTACCGTTATGTGGGAGCCAATTCCCTATTAAACGAAGGCGTGGCGACGGTTAGCCGTATGGAATCGGCCGGGCGTTATGGGTATGTTCCCTATGGATTTTCTGTGGGTGTCACAGAATTAGAGCAGACGGATGGCTCCTGGCTTTCCCAGGAAGATACTGCCGTTTATTCCGGTTATGCAAATTGGAGGAAGTTTGTGAGCAATGGAGCAGCCCAGGAAGCGGAGTCTGAATGGGAAGCCGCTTACAGCGCGTATGTGCCGGAAGAATATCTGAAAGTTCCGGTGTATGGTCTGGATCAGCTGAAGGAATACTGCGCTGGGCAGAATTTATCGACAGTGCAGGAGGTTATTGATTTTGTTGTGGCTGATGTGCGTGGTCATGGTACTTATAGTCAGGACCTGGAACCCGTGCCGGAGGGGGAAGATTTCATAGAATATTTCTATTTCACCCAACAGAAAGGATATTGTATCCATTATGCATCGATGGCAACGATGATGCTGCGCCTTATGGGAGTACCGGCCCGCTATGTGACTGGCTATGTTATCCCCAGCCAGTCCTTTGCCGCCACAGAGAGCGGCTATACGGCCGAGGTGCCGGATACGCAGGCCCATGCCTGGGTAGAAGTTTACCGAAGTGGGAAAGGCTGGATTCCGCTGGAAGTGACGCCAGGATTTGATGCGGCCATTAATGAAAGTGGTCAGGAAGCGGTTTTGCCGACACCGACGCCAACGCCGCAGACGGAAGAACCGGAAGAAACTCAGCCGGAGATCACACAGGAACCGGAACCCACAGAAGAACAGGGAACCTTGGAGGAACTGGATGGGATGGAAGAACAGGGATCGTTGGAAGATGAGGATTCTGCAAAGGAGCAGGGCGCTCCGGAGGAACCTGCCGTTTCTGAGGAACCGGATTTTGAGGAGACGCAGGGAGAAGATATTCAGGAAGTGTCTGAAAAAGATCATGGAAAACTCGTTTTGCTCCTTGTGATGATCCTGCTTGCGGCTGCCGGCGTGGGAATCTGGCTATATTGGAAAAAGGAAGCCGCAAGAAAGAGAAAACGGCAGTTTTTACAGAAGGATTGTAACCAGGCTATTGTTGCTATTTCCAGGGAAATATTTTCTCTGCTTGAGACGGCCGGGTATACTGTGGGAACCCAGGCTGCGGATGCTTCCTGCGCGGCGGAATTGGAAGCACAGGCGGAGGTTTTTGAAAAAGGAGAGTTGCAGAAGTTGGTGAGTATTGCCCAGGAAGCAGCTTTTGGTTCCCGAAAGATGTCCCCAAAGGAACGGGCGGATTGTCTCCGGCTTTTGGAGAGACTGGAAACCTGGTTATCCGGGCAGAAGGGAGAAAATCGGAAAAAGGTGCTGAAACCGTAATTTTAAGAGTATATATGTATAAGTGTCTAAAAAGGCAGGAATCATAAAGTATGGTAAAAAAGGCTGCTTTTGTGTTAGCAGTGCTTCTCTGTGTCCTTATGCCCCTGGGGTTTAGTGTGTTATTATCCGGAAATGAGACTTTACGCCGGGGTGAAGTGGTGGATGTGGAATCGTATCTGCCCCTTGTGATGTCGGGAGAAATTCCCTGGGATTATGAAGATGAGATGTTGAAAGTACAGGCTGTTCTGGCAAGGAGCAGCCTGTATTATGCGTTACAGGAGGATACCTGGAATGAGTCGGGATGGCAGGAGATGCTGGACCGGGGACGAGAAAATCTGGATACGAAGGCGGGGCAGCTGGCCTATGAACGGATGCAGGAGGCGGCAGAAGAGACCGAGGGGCTGGTACTCTGGTATCAAGGCAGTATTTGTCCCGGAGTTTTTCACCGTCTCAGTGCGGGAAGCACCAGGGAAGGGGCCGCAGTTTACGAAGATGAAACTCATGATTATCTGACGGTGGTTGACAGCCGTCAGGATGCGCAGTCAGCCGATTATTTGCAGGGGCGGTATTTTACGGAAGAAGCGCTTCGGCAGCGGCTGCTGGAATATTGGCCCGATCTGATCTTGACAGAGGAAAGTCTGACGGACCAGCTGGTAATCCAAAACATAGATGATCAGGGATATGTGCTCAGCATACAAGTGGGGAATTTGGTAATTGGAGGAGAATTGTTTCGGATAAATCTGGATTTGCCTTCTTCCAATTTCACCATTCAGAACATGGATGATAAAATTCGCTTTTTATGTATGGGTGTGGGTCATGGATTAGGATTATCACAATATGGCGGTAATGTATTGGCCCAGGAAGGAAAAACGTATGAAGAAATTTTGCTGACGTATTTTCCCAAAGCCTGTATAGATTTCGTAAATCCGGCAACCCTATAAGGGAAAGGATAAGAAATCATAGAGGTGAAAAATATGAGAAGAAGAAACAGAACTTTAAGAATTGCCTTTTCCAGCGCACTGGTTCTGGCGGTAGCAGCAGCGGGAATTACCATGTATCGTACGGAGAGCCGTATGGAGGAAGCGAAGAGCACGGTGGAATCCCAGCAGGAAAATAACGAAACAGAAGAGATGGCCCAGGGCCAGCTTGATGCGATGGAAAGCGGCGTGGACGAGACCCAGGATGTGACGGTTAATGAGGCAGAAAGCGAACATACCGAAGAATTGGACGGAGAAGAGAGCGCATCTTCGGAAAGTGTGGTGCCAGAGGCGGAAACCGTTCAAAATGATGCCGCGGAGTCCGAAAATACTGCCGAAGAGACAGCAAACGAAAGTGAAGAAGGAACGGTAGAAACGGGTAACGCAGATGCGGAGACGCTTCCGGTCCTGGATTTTACGGAAGATAGTGAGATGGTATGGCCGGTAAACGGGGAAGTGGCCATCGATTACAGTATGGATGCAGTTACTTATTTTCCCACTCTGGATCTTTATAAATATAATGAAGCGCTTGTTTTAAAGGCACAGAGCGGCGAGGCTGTACAGGCGGCTGCCAACGGCCAGATTCTCTCTATCAGCGAGAACGAGGAAACGGGAACTACAATGACCGTTGATTTGGGAAATGGATATCAGGCGATCTATGGTCAGTTGAAAGATATCACCGTGGAGGCTGGCCAGACCGTTTCTCAGGGAGCCATTCTGGGTTATGTGAGTGATCCTACAAAATATTATGTGAATGAAGGTGCCAATCTTTATTTTGCCATGACGAAAGATGGTACCCCCATTGATCCCATGGTTTATCTGGAAATTGTGGCAGAGTAAAGCTGCTAAAGCAGCTTATGGCTGAATAGTTATAATCCAATAAAGTAATGAGGAAGAAATACTTGACATTTTAAAAGGAAATTGCATAGGATAGAGTATACGACGTGCAAAGCACGCAATCGAATTTTTTACGGAAAGCTTTTCCCCGGAATCATTTTTCCGGGCCGGGTGATATACCAGGTTATCGATTGCTTACTATAAATCGGCCTTCGCCGTTTAACGGTGCGGGCCTTTACATAAATCGGATTACGGCAGAGGAAAGAAAATGAATTACACGTATATGCTGCAATGCGGCGACGGAAGTTATTATACCGGATGGACCAATCATTTGGAAAAACGTATCAAGGCCCACAGCGAAGGGCATGGAGCAAAATATACCAGGGCCCATCTTCCGGTGCGCCTGGTCTATTATGAAGAATTTGAAACGAAAGAGGAAGCCATGAGCAGAGAATGGGCCATTAAGCATATGACCCGCCGGGAGAAGGAACAATTGCTTGCGGGAAAGGACGTGGAGCAAAACTTGTTTTTAGATGGAGTAAATCAAGAGAAATCCGATTGAGATTTGGTAATGGACATGGTATGATGGGTTCGTATGGAAAACCAAAATGGAGGAAGATACATATGTCAGAAGAGTTGAAACAGGTGTCCGCCGAAAAGATGCCTACGATGAAAGATTTTGAACAGGAATTAGAGGCTTCTTTTAAGAAACTGGAAGAAGGCGATATCATTACCGGAACGGTTATTGCTGTAGATGAGGAAGAGATTACGTTAGATCTCCGTTATTATACGGAAGGAATCATTAAGGTGTCCGATTATAGCCGTGAACCGGGATTTATGGTAAAAGAGGAAGTACATGTTGGGGATGAGGTATCCGCTACTGTGATTGGCCGTGATAATCGCAGAGGTTCTATTTTATTATCCCGTGTGGAAGCAAATGATGTACTGGCCTGGGACAAATTAAACCAGCTGAAAGAAGAAGGAACTGTACTGCAGGTGACCGTTAAGGGTATTGTCAATGCAGGAGTTATCGCTTATGTGGAGGGTATCCGGGGCTTTATTCCGGCTTCTCGTCTCAGTCTTTCTTATGTGGAAGATGTTAACGAGTATTTGAATAAAGAAATTCAGGTACAGGTTCACGATGTGGTAAAGGAAGAAAATCGTCTGATTCTTTCCGCCAGGGAATTGCTCCGGGCAAAAGCGGAGGAAGAAAGAAGGGCAAAAATTTCCAATGTAGAGGTTGGACTTGTGACGGAAGGAACTGTGGAAAGTTTGCAGCCATATGGCGCGTTTGTGAATTTGGGCAACGGTCTTTCCGGCCTTGTACATATTTCCCAGATTAGTGAAAAACGTATTAAACATCCATCCGCAGTATTGGCTGTCGGCGATAAGGTGAAGGTGAAAGTAATTGCAGTGAAAGATGGAAAATTAAGTCTGAGCATGAAAGCTTTACAGGATGTGGCAGCCGAAGAAATTGTGGAGGAAACTTATGAATTGCCGAAGGCAGAGGAAGCCACCACGACTTTAGGTTCTTTGCTTGCAAATTTGAAACTGTAAGAAAGGAGGTTTCCGGTGAAAAAGGAGAAGAAAATTTACGTCATAGGACATAAAAATCCTGATACGGATTCTATTTGCTCGGCTATCGCTTATGCAGATATTAAAAACCGTACACAAAAAGAAAAATATTCTCCCAAGCGTGCGGGGCAATTAAACGAGGAAACCCAGTTCGTTCTGAATTATTTTCATGTTGATGCACCCGGATACCTCCCGGATGTGGGAACACAGGTAAAGGATATGGAACTTCACGAAACACCAGGCGCCAGTGAGGATATGTCCGTTAAGCGTGCCTGGGAACTGATGAAGGAACATTCGGCAGCAACGCTTCCTATTATAAAGAAGGATGGCACGCTGGAAGGTCTGATCAGTACCGGGGATATTGCCATGGCCTACACAGATGTCTATGATAACCGAATCCTTTCCCAGGCGAAAACCCAGTACCGCAGTATTGCGGATACCCTGGACGGAGAAGTGATCGTAGGAAATGAACATGCATATTTATGTAAGGGAAAAACCTGGATCGGCGCTTCGAGGCCCGGTATTATGGAAACTTTTCTGGAAGAGGATGATCTGGTAATTCTGGGAAACCGTATGGAAGATTACCTCTGCGCCATTGAAGCGAATGCCAGTTGTATTGTCGGCTGTTTAAGCCCAAAAGTATCCCAGACTATTCAGCGCCTGGCGGAGGAACGCAGTGTTGTCATTATTACGACAGCATATGATACCTATACGGTGGCCCGCCTGATTCAGCAGAGCATACCTATCCGCCATATTATGAAAACCAGCAATCTGATCAGTTTCCGGTCCGATGATTTTACGGACCGGATTAAAGATACCATGAGCAAATATCGTTACCATGCATTTCCGGTGGTTGACAAACATGGGAAGTACCTGGGAACCGTATCCCGGCGAAATTTCCTGAATATCGACAAAAAACGACTGATTTTGGTAGATCACAATGAAAAGTCCCAGGCGGTGGATAATATTCATGAGGCAGAGATATTAGAGATCATCGATCATCATCGTATCGGTTCGCTGGAGACGATTCAGCCGGTAATGTTTCGGAATCAGCCGGTGGGTTGTACGGCTACCATCCTGTACCAGATTTATGGTGAGAACAATTTATCCATAGCTGCGGATATGGCTGGCCTTTTATGCGCGGCTATTCTGTCTGACACGCTGATGTTCCGGTCTCCGACCTGTACGAAGCAGGATGAGATGGCGGCTCAGGAACTGGCAAAGATAGCGGGTATTCAGATCGAGGAATTCGCAGACCAGATGTTTCGGGCGGGCAGCAATTTGTCCGGAAAGACGGCGGAAGAGATTTTCTATCAGGATTATAAGAAATTTACGGTGGACAAGCTGGCGTTTGGCGTGGGACAAATCAGTTTCATGTCGGAAGAGGAGCTGATGAATGTCAAAGAGCGTCTGACGCCATTTATGAAAAAGGAATGTGGTAAGCAGGGCGTTACTATGGTATTTTTCATGCTCACCAATATTATTAAAGAATCCACATTGCTAATATGCATTGGCGAAGGTTCGGAGCAATTGGTTATGGATGCGTTTCATGAAAAAGTGGAAAATAATGTTTGCCACTTAGAGGGTGTAGTATCGAGAAAGAAACAGCTGATTCCCCGTTTTATGAATGCGCTGCAGCAGTAAACAGCTAAAAAAGCGGCAGATCAATCCATAATGATCATCCGTTCCAACCCCATATTCTATAGCAGGAAGAAAGCGGAAGGAAGGAAAACGTATGGCAAAACAGGAATGGAAACCCGGAAACATGCTATATCCGCTGCCGGCTGTGTTGGTAAGTGTCCGTGATAAAAATGGCAGGGATAATATCCTTACGGTGGCCTGGGCGGGTACGGTTTGCACCAATCCGCCGATGGTATCCATATCGGTTCGCCCTGAACGGTATTCCTATCATATGCTGAAAGAAACCGGTGAGTTTGTCATCAATCTGACAACAGAATCCATGTGCCGGGCTACGGACTACTGCGGAGTGCGTTCCGGAAAAGATGTGGATAAGTTTCAGGCGATGCATTTAACCCGACAGAAGGCTTCCCAGATCTTGGCTCCCATGATTGCGGAATCGCCGGTGAACCTGGAATGCCGGGTGGAGAGAGTGGAAGAATTGGGTTCTCACCATATGTTTCTGGCGCGGGTTGTGGCTGTCCATGCGGAGGAACAATATATGGATGAAAAAGGGCGTTTTGATTTGCGCCTTGCGGATCCTTTGGTATACTCCCATGGAGAGTATTATGGTTTGGGTAAAAAATTAGGCAGTTTTGGTTATAGTGTGAAGAAAAAGAAAAAGCCACGATAGTCCCAATTGGCCTTTAATATGAAAGAAAATCTGATGAAAACTGCAAAAATCAGGAATAAACCCTCAAAAAGTGGAAGAAGATGAAACTTTTTGAGGGTTTACTTGCTTTTTCGGTAATTTTTTTCTTGTACTCTATACTTTGGGATGATATAATAACTCCGTATTCAAAACGTAATGAGTTACTTTTAAGGAGGAAGAAAAATGTCTTATGTTGATGAGGTCTACGCGAAAGTCGTAGCGAAGAACCCTGCTGAGCCGGAATTCCATCAGGCTGTAAAAGAAGTATTAGATTCTCTGCGTCCAGTAATCGATGCCAACGAAGAAGTGTATAGAAGAGATGCTCTTCTGGAGCGTCTGACTGAGCCAGAAAGAGTTATTATGTTCCGTGTACCGTGGGTAGACGATGAAGGACAAGTTCAGGTAAATAAAGGTTTCCGTGTACAGTTCAACAGTGCCATTGGACCGTATAAAGGAGGACTTCGTCTCCATCCATCCGTAAACCTGGGCATTATTAAATTCCTTGGATTTGAGCAGATTTTCAAGAACTCTCTGACCGGACTGCCAATCGGCGGCGGCAAAGGCGGTTCTGATTTCGATCCGAAAGGAAAATCTGATCGTGAAGTTATGAGATTCTGCCAGAGTTTTATGACAGAATTAAGCAAACATATCGGTGCTGACACAGACGTTCCTGCCGGTGATATCGGAACTGGCGGAAGAGAGATCGGCTATATGTTTGGACAGTATAAGAGACTAAGAAACGTGTATGAAGGCGTTCTGACAGGAAAAGGCCTTACCTTCGGAGGTTCTCTGGCAAGAACGGAGGCTACCGGATATGGTCTTCTGTATCTGACCCAGGAACTGCTGAAGATCAATGGTATCGATATCGCTGGTAAGACTGCAGTTGTATCCGGTGCCGGCAACGTAGCGATCTACGCTATCCAGAAAGCACAGCAGCTTGGCGTGAAAGTTCTTACCTGCTCAGATTCTACCGGCTGGGTTTATGATCCGGATGGAATTGATGTGGAACTTTTGAAAGACATTAAAGAGGTTCGCCGCGCAAGACTGACTGAGTACGTCAAAGTTCGCACAAATGCTGAGTATCATGAGGGCAGAGGTGTATGGGCAGTGAAAGCCGATCTGGCTCTGCCATGCGCAACACAGAATGAGCTGACGCTGGATGATGCAAAAGCACTGGTAGCAAATGGTGTTCTGGCTGTTTGCGAAGGCGCTAATATGCCTACCACATTGGAAGCAACCGAGTATCTGCAGGCAAACAAAGTAATCTTTGCTCCTGGAAAAGCTGCTAACGCAGGTGGCGTTGCTACTTCTGCTTTGGAAATGTCTCAGAACAGCGAGAGACTGAGCTGGAGTTTCGAAGAAGTAGATGCAAAACTGAAAGATATCATGGTAAATATCACTCACAACATAGATGATGCCGCAAGACGTTATGGTTTTGAAGGCAACTATGTAGTAGGTGCAAACATTGCAGGCTTTGAGAAGGTAGCGAACGCAATGCAGGCTCAGGGAATCTGCTAATTATTGATTTAAATAATTGAAATATTATACCCCCGGACGGCAAACATTTCATGTAGAATGTAAATGGTCCGGGGGCATTTATGTATATTTGTACATTTCTCATAAGTATTCATTTGGAAGCTAAATGGTTACATCTGTTCTCTGAAACTGCAAATGGAGTCAGCCTTTGCCGCAAGCTTGATCCATTTTAACAAAAGTTCGGAATCTTCGGTTTGAAGAATCTGCGTCCGCAACTCATCCGGTATCTCACCCAACTCTTGCAAAAACATTAAAATAGATTCATGTCTAGCTTGCTGAAGACCTTGCTGGAGACCTTCCTGGTGTCCTTGCTGGAGACCTTCTTGAAGACCTTGCTGGAGACCTTCCTGGCGTCCTTGCAGGAGGCCTTCCTGAAGTCCCTGCCGAAGACCTTCTGATTTTCCGAATTCCATAAGAGTATTGTGGTCGCGGATGGCCTTCATACGAGTTTCATACTCCAGATATTTTCGCTCATCTGCACTTAGTTTTATCAATTCGTCATACGCTGCTTCCAGATATTCATCTCCTTTTGCTGCCATTTTGAACTCCTCCTTACTCTCTGCCGCAAAGAACCTTGCCCATCGAAGCAATTCATCACCGGGACTGCTATACTGTTTCAATTTGGGAAGCTCTAACACATGTAACTCCAATTTATCGGAGTATTTCATGTGGTGATTATCTTCCCAGATATGAAATTGGGAATAGTATTTTTTCTCATCAGGAAAAAGCGTAAAATCCAGGATTCCGACGTGAATACACTTTTTTATTTGGGAATAGGGATCTCCTTTCTGCAATTGTTTGGTCAGCATTTTCCCGAGATAGAAAAGTGTGCGTTCCGGCCAGGAACCGAAATAAACCACTTGCATTTCCAGGTCAATTTGCGTACCGTCTTTTAAACAAATCAGAACATCTAAAATTCCCAATTTGTCGTCGGGAAGTTCGCCGGAAAGTGTTGTCGGTAATAAGTCCGTATCGGCAACTTCTTCCGGCGAAATGTGTAACAGGGCGGAAATAAATCCTTGCCGAACCTTTTTATCGGACATTAGTTCTTTGAAGCAAAAATCAATTTTAGGTTTCATAATAAAATCAGTACTCATGATGTCTCCTTTCCCGAATAGAAAAAGGTTAAGATGATCATGACCTGATATAAAATATTATACCGATATCAATAGAAAAGCACAACCTTTTATCTATTCATACTTTTTTGTTTTTCGTGCTGCTGGAAGTTTGACCGAATGGTCGGAATATATTTGCCTAAAATGCGGAATGCATTTCGAATGTACCTGTAGTTTAGCATGAAAACAAACATATAGCAATTTAATTTCTTCGACAATTTCTTCCGATTTGTGACATGATTTGTGACAAGTTTCTTCCGCCTGAGCATAATGTTGTGCAAAAAGGAGAACACGAAATCCTCAAAAAAGCGGCAGGCATTCCGTTCAAAAGAGAAAGAACTCAGTAAACAAAAATGATACCGGTTGCCGCTGAGACAAATTTTCCCAGTTTTTTCGGCCCGTTTATTTTACAAATTTCCATAAAAATCAGTTAAGTTCTTCTAATTTTCCAATTCCTGATAATTGACGTTTAGGCAGGGGCATGTTATATTATTATGTGTCTAAGCTAGTTCTTGCATAGATGCATATTCAAACCGCATAATACAATTATGCGGTTTAGTACGATATACGAAGGAAGATTCTTTTATCATGACGGGATTTTATGATATACATACGCATATTTTACCCAATGTAGATGATGGTTCACAAAGTATGGAGGAAACCATTCGAATACTTGAGATGGAATATCAGGATGGCGTTCGTACGATCTATGCTACCTCTCATTATCGCCGAGGGATGTTTGAACCACCTCTGGAAAAAGTGATGCGGCAGTATGAGGCAGTGAAACAAGAAGCATTAAAAATTGGAAAAGATTTGCGTATTCTTCCGGGATGTGAGTTTCATGCGAATATGGATATGATTGAAATGTTAGATCACGGAGACCGTCCAACTTTGGGCGGCACTTGTTGTGTGCTGGTAGAATTTTCGGAAGCACATGATTCTCAATTCATAAACGAAAGATGCTATTCCCTTTTAAGCCATGGCTATCAACCCATAGTGGCACATGCAGAGAGATATCCTGCAATTCGGAAGAACATGGCCTTTTTGGAACGCTTGGTTGATATGGGTGTGTATATTCAAGTAAACGCACAAAGTGTTCTGGGAAAAGATGGTTTGGGAATGAAGATTTTTTGCAAGAAGGTCATGAAAGCAGATCTGGTACATTTTATTGGCAGTGATGTGCATAATACCCAACGACGCAAGCCGTTACTCGGTATGTGCGCCGCATATATTGAAAAAAGCATGGGACAAGACTACATGAAAGAACTTCTTATAGAAAATCCCAAAAACTTAATAGAGGAGGGCCGATAGGCAAAAAAATGGAAACAACGATGCAAAATGAAGAAATTGAAATTGATTTATGGGAATTAATTTCTGTGCTGATTAGTAAAATATGGCTAATCATTTTGTCTGGAGTGATACTGGCATTGGCGGTACTTATAGGAACAAAGTTATTTATTACGCCCCAGTATGAGTCAGTTACTCAGATATATGTATTAAGCAAGCAAAATAACGACGTGTTGACGAGCAGTGATTTGCAGGCCAGCGCTTTGCTGACACAAGATTACCAGAAAATCATTCAGAGCCGAACCGTTGCAGAATCCGTTGTCGCCAAACTGGATTTGGAAATAGCACCGGAGGAACTGATTAAGAAGATTTCAGTATCTGTGGAAGATAGTTCAAGAGTTGTGTCTATTACTGTAACAGATTCAGATCCTTACAGGGCATGTGAAATGGCGAATTGTGTTCGTGACATGGCTGCTGAGCATATTATAAATGTGATGGATTATGAAGCGGTTAATGTAGTGGATGAGGCCAGCATTCCAAAAGAACCATCCAGTCCCCATGTTATGAAAAATGGATTTCTCGGCGGCATTTTAGGTTGTTTTCTGGCGGTTGTACTGATTATTATCCTGCATCTCACCAATGATACGATTAAGACATCAGAGGATGTGGAGCGATATCTTGGAATCAGCACGCTGGGAATTATTCCGGTAAACGGCACAGATGGAAAACAGCCAAAAGCGAAAAAGGCCAGAAGGAGTAGAAAAAAACCGTGAATACGATAGATATTAAGATACAAAAATTAGATTATCGCAGCGCAGAAGCATATAAATCTCTGCGTACAAATCTGAAGTTCTGCGGAGCAGATAAGAAAGTTATCGCCATAACGAGCTGCCGGGAAGGTGAAGGGAAGAGCACTGTTACGTTAAATTTGGCAGCTTCTATTGCAGAAACGGGTGAAAATGTACTGTTGATTGATGGAGATTTGCGAAAGTCTGTATTAGTGGGAAGACTGAAAATAAGGACAACTGTTTCCGGATTAACACAATATCTATCAAAACAGGCCTCTCTATCAGAAACAATCTATGCGACCAATGTGAAAAATCTGTATTTAATTAATGCAGGTCCGGCACCGCCAAATCCGGTGGAACTTTTGGCGAGTAAACAGTTCCGGGAAATGCTAACCTCCCTGAGAAAAGTATATAGCTATATATTGATTGATTCACCGCCGCTGGGAAGCGTAATTGACAGTGCGGTTATCGCAGAGGAATGTGATGGCGCCATCATTGTTTCCGATTCAGGAACAGACAGTTACCGCATGGTTCGCGATGTAAAAGAACAGATTGAGCGTGCGAAATGTCCTGTACTGGGTATGGTACTTAACAAGGTAGATCTTTCGGCTATGGGACATTATGGCAAATATTACGGAAAATATTATGGCAAGTATGGAAGCGAGGAGAAGTGATGAAGAAAGCTGGAATTGCTTTAATGGTTGTTGTATGTGTGATCCTGCTGGCGGCAGCCGTACATCTTGTCATGACAGAGGACCGGACCGCACCGGAGATTATATTCTCCGAAGACCGAATCCATTATACTCAAGGCGATGACGAAAGTGTACTTTTGGCCGGAGTTACCGCTATGGATCAAAAGGATGGAGATGTAAGCGCCAGTCTTGTGATTGACGGTATTTATCCCGATGATGAAGGAACGACTGCAAATGTGACTTATGTAGCGCGAGATAGCCAGAACAATATAGCGAAGGCCAGCCGGGTAGTTGACTACACGAGTAACGCTGCGGGAACGGTCTCAGATGATACGCAAGCTGATATAGATACCGCAGAGCAGGATGAAGATGATCAGAGTGAGGAAGATAACCAGGATGAAACGATACCCGTTTCGGGCGGTGTTGGATCCGTAACGGATAATGAGGATATGGAAGATCTTCCGGAAGGAAGTCCCCGGATTACGCTAACTACCGATGCGATAGTTGTAAAGCGGGGAGAGAGTGTAAACCGCCTTTCTTATGTGGAAAGCATTACGGATGATAAAGACGAGAAAAACACACTTTGGCAAAGAATCAGTATCGAAGGTGATACGCTGGATACGTCAACAGCGGGAGTTTATGAATTGCGATACTATGTCATAGATACAGATGGAAACCGTTCTAACATAGCTGTTTTGACAGTGACAGTGCAATAGTAATAAATGATAAATGCAGGTGAGGATAAAGATGTATCGTGAGCAGAAGAGAAGTATTGTGAAACATTTGGATTTTCTAATACTGGATATGCTGATGCTGATATGCTCTTATACAATTGCCAACATCCTCAGAAGAGGATGGGAATCTTTGTATGGGAACGATTCCTATTTGAGTATGGCAGGAATATTACTTCTTTTGATGGCCATAGTTGCCATATTAGGCGACAGCTATCAAAATATTCTGCGCAGAGGATATCAGCTGGAATTCAAAAATGTTCTCATACAGAGTGTTGTTGTTCTGGTATTGGCCATCACCTATATGTTTGTAATAAGAAAGCAGACAGAATATTCGCGGCTTGTATTTGGTTATTTCTTGATCACTAATATTATTTTGACCTACGTGGAAAGACTTGCATGGAAAAGAGTGATTCGCCGTCGGCTGGTAAACAGTAAAGAACGTTCCTGCCTATTGGTTATCAGCCGTTATGATGGTTTGGAGGAATGTCTTCGCCAGCTTCGATCACAGCGCTATAAGGAATTTAAAGTAACAGGAGTCATTGTTTATGACCGGTCCATGAAGGGAGCCGCTATCGGGGCGGTGCCCGTCGTAGCAAACAAGGATCAGATTTTTCAGTATTTGAAAGATGAAGTTGTAGATGAAATCTTTTTAAATATCGGAAGAAATAATCCGGAACAGGTGAAGCTGGCAGAAGAACTGCTGGAAATGGGAATTACCGTACATATTAATCTGGAGCTAAACCTGGGGAATGGTTTATTACCGAACCGATTTGTGCAGGATATATGTGGATGTACAGTATTGACCACAAGCGTCAGAACCGCCACAACTTTTCAAATGGTTGCGAAGCGGACTATGGACATATTAGGTGGTATAGTTGGACTTCTATGTACGGCGATATTGTTCATTATATTCGCCCCAATTGTGTATATACAATCTCCAGGTCCTATCTTTTTTGTTCAGGAGAGAGTCGGGAGAAACGGGCGCAGATTTAAGATGTACAAATTTCGATCTATGTATATGGATTCGGAAGAGAGTAAAGCCGAGTTGATGGCTCAGAATAAAATGACAGGATATATGTTCAAAATGGATAATGATCCAAGAATTATTCCGATAGGTCATCTTATGCGCAAATTGTCCATTGATGAGTTCCCACAATTTTGGAATGTGCTGAAAGGCGATATGAGCCTGGTAGGGCTGCGAGATATAATAGGAACAACCAAGAATAACCTTTATTTTTCAATGGTTTAGCGGGTTCCTGAGTCGAATGTTTTTATGAGGTTTTGCTGAAGGCGATGATGGGAGAAGTTACACCAGAGGGAGATTAAAGGCATGATCTTGAGTGTTTCATTTTAGCCCAATTGAAACATAATAAAATGCAAGACTTGATAGAAATGTTTGACTTAGTAGCCTGCGAATGCTCTCCAAAGAGTGTTTACAGGCTATTCGTCGTGTATGAGAAAAAAATGTAAATAATTGTTTGTAAAATTCCAAAATAAGAGGATAAAAACTTGAAAATAAAAAAGAACTACAGATAGGTTCATTTTTTTAAAATAAAAGTATGTCATAGTTATGAGGGAGAAAAAATGAGTGAAAGTTCTAAAAAGATGAAAAAGAAAATGGAACACTGGGAAGTTGTTACGTTGCTATTAATGGCATATGACTTTCTGGCTGTGGCGGTATCCTACTTTGCTGCACTGTGGATAAGATTTGATTGCAGATTTAGTTTGATTGAAACAAAATATCTGCAGGCATATTATCGTACAATTTTGATTTATGCCGGTTTCTGTATTATTGTGTTCTGGTTTATGAGACTCTATAAAAGTATTTGGCGTTTCGCCAGTTATTCTGAACTTTTGAGAGTGATTCTTGTAACAGTGATTACAGGAATAGTCTATATTGTTTGTATGACCGGCTTTGTGTTAAGAATGCCAATTTCATATTTTGTATTTGGTATAATCATTCAATTTTGCTTGACACTGGGTATCCGATTTGCATATCGCTTTATTCTTCTAATGAGAGGAAGAAAGAATAAGGAA
>CAYRTA010000008.1:0-34329 GCA_964427045.1 uncultured Hoministercoradaptatus sp.
GATACTAGTATATCAAAAAAAGCCAGCTTTCGCTGACTTTTTTGACAGTCTGACCCGTCAGAGGAAACTCTGACGGGACTTTTTATTTGACAGGCTATTACTTGGTTCCGAAGATCCGGTCACCGGCATCTCCCAGACCTGGGCAGATGTAGGCATCTTTATTCAATTCCCGATCCAGATGTCCTACATAGATCTGAATATCGGGATGTGCCTTATGAAGCTTTTCCAGACCTTCCGGAGCGGCGATGATACACATGAATTTGATGGACTGGCCGCCATGTTTTTTGATCTGATCGATGGCGTCTACGGCAGAACCGCCGGTGGCAAGCATGGGGTCGGTTACGATAATCGTACGTTCCTCGATGGGTTTCGGCAATTTGCAGTAATATTCAACCGGTTCCCGGGTATCTTCATCGCGGTACATACCGATATGTCCTACTTTGGCGGTGGGAACGAGGGCCAGTACGCCGGAAACCATGCCGAGACCTGCGCGAAGGATGGGTACGATGGCCAGTTTCCGTCCGGAAATCATCGGGGTAATACAGGTTTCCAGCGGGGTATCTACCTCCACGTCTTCTAACGGGAGGTCTTCCAGCGCCTGAAATCCTTCCAGCATAGCGATTTCCTCCACCAGCTTACGAAACTCATTGGTTCCTGTCCGTTTATCTCTCAGAAGGGAAATCTTGTGCTGAATTAACGGATGCGTGAAAATGGTAATGTTTTCTTCCTTAAAAAAATCCATGGTAATGCTCCTTTCTGTGGTTTGTCAGTAGTTATTGATTATTTATCTTTGCTGCTTGAAAATTTGTAATCATTTCCCGGTAAGATCGCGTTCAGCAGGATACCTGCAATAGCGGCGATTGACAGAGCGGTTAAGGTGATGGAAGTTCCGGCTACAACGAAGGTCAATCCATCGGAAAATCCGAGACCGCATACGAAGATAACGCCGGCGATGATCAGATTGCGGGATTTCGTCAGGTCAACATGATTTTCCACTACATTTCTTACGCCGATAGCAGAAATCATACCATACAGCATGAAAGAAATACCTCCGATGATAGCGGTTGGCATGGTGGAAATCACTGCCGAAAATTTCGGAATAAAAGAAAGAATGATGGCGAATACGGCAGCGATACGGATAACCTTCGGATCGTATACTTTGGAAAGTTCCAAAACACCGGTATTTTCACCATAAGTAGTATTGGCCGGGCCGCCGATCAGACCGGCAAAAGCGGTTGCCAGACCGTCACCGAGTAAGGTGCGGTGAAGCCCCGGATCAGCAAGATAATTTTTCTCTGTGGTAGCAGAGATGGCGGAAATGTCGCCGATGTGCTCCATCATAGTAGCGATGGCAATGGGGGCCATAACCAGAATAGAGGTCAGGTCAAATTTGCAAAGCTGAAATTTGGGGATTCCTACCCAGCTTTCAGCGGCAATAGAAGAGAAACTTAAGATTGCCGATCCGTCCGCATTGGAGAAGCCCAAAGCATTTAAAATCAGAGCGACAACATAGGAGATGATAACGCCCATCAGAATCGGTATGATTCGGAACATGCCCTTTCCCCAGATGTTGAAGATGATGATAACAATCAGAGCGACCAGCGCCAGTCCCCAGTTTGTGGAAGCATTGGCAATGGCAGAAGCGGCCAGTGAAAGACCAATGCAGATGATGATGGGACCAGTTACGATGGGCGGCAGAAATCTCATAACATGATCGATGCCGACCAGTTTAATAATGACTGCCAGTACCAGATACAGAAGTCCGGCGATCACGATGCCACCGCAGGCATATGCGGCCTTGTCATTGACGGACATGGTGGCGTACATATCGTTTTGCAGGTTCGCGACCGTATAGAAGCCGCCCAGGAATGCAAAGGATGAGCCCAAAAAAGCCGGCACCTTGAACTTTGAACACAAATGAAAGATCAAAGTACCGACTCCGGCACAAAATAATGTAACTGAAACAGATAACCCTCTTGTTAATGGTTCGCCGCAGGCATCCTGAAAATAACCGGTCACCAAAATCGGTACCAGGATCGTCGCGCCGAACATGGCAAACATGTGCTGGATACCAAGAATCAGCATCTTAACAGTGCCGAGTTGCTTGGCATCGTAAATACCAGTAGATTGTTTCTCATTCATATAGTTTCCTCCTTCTGATGTATGGTGTGTTTCGGTATAGTCCCGAAAAAAAGAGGACCATAAGATCCTCCTCTACCTGGCTCAAAGATTATGCCAAAATAATCTAAGACCTAATCACTGGCATTTATGCTAGCATAACCAGTTGGGAAAGTCAAGAAATCTTATTTCGTTTTCATGCAAAGATATAAGGCTAAGTGAATTAAATCTTGCTTTTTAGCAGAGAATCGTAGATAATGTAGTAGAATGTGGAAATTACCATGATACATGCCCTTGCGGCTGAGATATTTAAATAAAAATAAGACAGGAGTGAATGAAAAAATGAGAATTACAGATGACATTAGATATGTTGGTGTAAATGATCACCAGGTAGACCTTTTTGAAGGCCAGTATATCGTTCCCAATGGAATGGCGTATAATTCTTATGTGATTATGGACGAGAAAGTGGCCGTTATGGATACCGTGGATATTCATTTTAAAGAGGAATGGCTGGCGAACGTTGCCGCCGTACTGGGTGAGAGGAAGCCGGATTATCTGGTAGTACAGCATATGGAGCCGGATCATTCTGCGAATATTCAGAATTTCCTGGAAGTATATCCGGATACGACTGTGGTTGGCAATGTGAAAACATTTGCCATGATGGACCAGTTTTTCCGGTTAGATCCTTCTGTCAAAAGACTGATCGTGAAGGACGGACAGTCTCTGGAATTAGGAAAACATGTATTGACTTTCGTATTTGCTCCGATGGTTCATTGGCCAGAGGTTATGGTGACATATGACAGTACCGAAAAGGTTCTTTTCTCAGCGGATGGCTTTGGCAAATTCGGCGCGCTGGATGTGGAAGAAGAATGGGATGATGAAGCCCGCCGGTATTTTATCGGTATTGTAGGAAAGTATGGCATGCAGGTGCAGAAATTGTTAAAGGCCGCAGCCACATTGGATATTCAGATTATTTGTCCTCTCCACGGACCGGTATTGACGGAGAATCTCGGCCACTATATTGAAAAATATGATACCTGGTCTGCTTACCGCCCGGAGGAAGAAGGCGTAGTGATCGCCTTTGCTTCCGTGTACGGCAATACGAGAAAAGCTGTTCATCTGCTGGCGGAAAAATTAGAGGAAAAGGGCTGCCCGAAGGTAGTGGTATTTGACCTGTCCCGCAGCGATATGGCTGAATGTGTAAGCGCATCCTTCCGTTACAGTAAACTGGTTTTGGCATCTCTTACATACAATGCCGATGTCTTCCCCTTTATGAAGACCTTTATTCACCAGTTGACGGAAAGAAATTATCAGAACCGTACGGTTGCCTTTATAGAAAATGGTACCTGGGCGCCAGGTGCTAAGAAGGTGATGGCCGGTATGCTGGAAAAGAGTAAAAACATTACGTACGCAGAGACGGCGGTAACCATCAAATCGGCAGTGAATGAGGATACGGCCGCAGCGATTGAGAAACTGGCAGAGGAACTTTGCGGCAAATAACAGGTGAATGTTATGAGTATATTTAACGCGATTTCGCTCCTGGGCGGTCTTGCCATGTTTCTGTATGGAATGCGCCTGATGGGCGATGGACTAAAGGAGAGTTCTTCCGGTACCTTGAAAAAGGCCATGGAGAAGATTACCAACACACCTGTGAAGGCATTTCTCCTGGGACTGGTTATGACGGCGGTTATCCAGTCCTCGACGGCGACGATTGTCATTACGTCCGGACTTGTAGGAGCGGGCATTATTTCCCTCCGTCAGTCCCTTGGAATTATCATAGGGGCGAATGTGGGAACGACCGTTACCGGTCAGATTATCCGACTTTTGGATCTGGATTCATCAGGTACGTCCATTTTGCAGTTTTTTAAGCCCTCCACGCTGGCTCCCGTAGCCCTGATCATTGGTATCGTCATCATCATGGGCAGGAAGTTTAAGGGTTCAGATAAAGTAGGGCAGATTATTATCGGATTTGGTATTCTGTTTTCCGGCCTTTTGAATATGACCGATGCGGTAAGCAGCCTTTCGGAAAGCGGTATCATCGAACAGCTTTTTATGGGGCTGGGACAGAATCCGCTGATCGGGTATCTGGTAGGAGCAGGCGTAGCCTTCCTCCTGCAAAGCTCTTCCGCCACCATCGGTATTTTGCAAGCCTTTTCCACCTCCGGACAATTAACCTTTGGAGCGATTTATGCTGTGCTGGTCGGTATCTACCTTGGTGATTGCGTGACGACGGCCATCGTGTGCAATATCGGCGCGAAGCCGGATGCCAAGCGGGTCGGTATTGTTAATATCTTGTTTAATTTAAGTGAGTCAGTGCTGATTCTGGCCGTGGTTTCCATTATTCACCAGTTTGGTTTGCTGGATGGAATCTGGAGCAGTACCATTCATTCCGGCGGCATTGCAAACACAAATACTATTTTTAATTTGTCCTGTGCTATTTTGCTGTTTCCGGCTCTGCCCTGTTATGAAAAGTTAAGTCATAAACTGGTAAAAGATGAACCGGCAGAAACGAAAACAGTATTAACCAACGAGAAATTGGAAGCGCTCAATCCAGTGTTTTTCAGTACGCCGGCTATTGCGTTTGGCCGCTGTTATGACGCCCTCCTTGAGATGTATCAGATGGCCCGCGTGAGCATTGACCGCGCGTTTGGGTTAATCACTACATATGATCAGAAGGTACTCGATCAGATCATGGAGGATGAGAATGTGATTGATTTGATGGCGGATCAGATCAGCAATTATCTGATTCAAATATCCTCTCATATTACATCCCCGGCTCATGTGGAGATTATGAATCACTATTATACGGTAGTCACGGAATTTGAGCGTCTGGGAGATCATGCCACAAATATTGCAGAGATTGCAGAGTCCATGCATGAGAATGAAATTGCATTTTCGCAAAAGGCAGTATCGGAATTGATGGTCCTGCAGGAATTAATAGATACCATTCTGGATTATTCCAGGGAAACATTTAAAAAGCGGGATATCTTTTCTGCCCATCATATTGAACCGCTGGAAGAGGTGGTGGATGATATGGTGAACGCGCTGCGGGCAAATCATTTGGAACGGCTCAGAGAAGGAACCTGTTCCGTATGGGCCGGTACGGAATTTCTGAATTTGCTTTCGGAAATAGAACGTATCTCCGATGTATGCTCCAATGTGGGTGTGGCCACGGTGGCGCGTGTGCAACCTGAGATAAAACATCAGGTACACGATTATGTATCCAAGCTTCATTCCGGACGGGATGAAACATTTAACCGGGAATATGAGGAAGCGCATAACCGTTATTTCAGATTATTAGCAGATTAAGAAAACTCTGATACACATGTGTATGACCTGCCTGTGTATCAGGGTTTTTACGTTTCGAGGGCATTTCCTTATAAAATCAAGTCAGCGGTTCGCTGCAGGTGATCCACCATTTCCTCCCGGGCCATTTGCGGATTTTTTGACAAAATGGCATTATAAATACGAAAATGGGAATCCGGAACCACGTTCAAAGAGTTTTCCATCTGCGTGGAGCAAAATTGGTGGATGGCAATCGTTTCGGCCAGGTTCGACAAATAAGCCAGGTAGATCTCGGAATGGGAGGCCCTGGCGATTGCCAGATGGAAGGCATAATCCTCCTGAAAAAAGGTATTCTGCTTCATCTGTTTTAGCTTGCGAAATTCATTGGTTGAGGAAAATAGTTTTTCCTGAATATCCTTAATATCATCTTCGGTTGCGTGTTCGGCAGCTAAGGCTGCACATTCTCCTTCGATGAGCTGGCGCGTAATCAACGATTCTTTTAAAATCTTTTTCTCAATATGAGAAGTCTGGTACATATCTTTGGATAATAATTCCGCATTACATAAATCAGTCACAAAGGTACCCACGTGAGGTTCGGTGCGCAGGATGTTTTCCTGAACGAGCTGGTTAATGGCCTCCCGGACTGGTACCCGGCTCAAATTATATTTAGCGGCCAATTCCCGTTCGCTGGGTAACTGGCTTCCCGGAGGATATTTTCCTGATAAAATGGTTCGTTTGATATCTAATACAAGTTCGTCACACGCTTTTGCCCGTTTCATGTTCTGTCTTCCCCTTTTCAAGTCGTAATATTCCAGGTGCTGGAGGTATAAATCATACCAGTTGAAGGTATTTACAGGTATATTGTACTGGCAAATACCAGTTTCGTCAATATCGAAACCCGGAATTTGCCAGGTGGTATAAAATAAACCAACAATATAAACAAAAATGGACAGAAAAACTTTAACATAACGACGAAAAGAAGGTAAAACCACCAAAAACTGTTGACTTTTTTGGGAAAAGGAGGTATTTTAAATGTACCAGATGAACAAGTGGTACAAAAAATATACCACACAAAAAAGGAGAAAGAGAGGATAACAACATGCAGAATTATACCATTAAACCAATTATTACAGGATACACACATACCAGCAAAGGTAATTATTTATACCATCATACAACTCATAAATTTTACGATGTGGAAGGTTTTGCAGAACTCCCGGTAACCGTATTTCTGGTTCAGGGCAATGGCCACAATATTTTGATTGACACGGGAATGTCCAATACGGAGATCGCAGGAAAATACCATCATCCGGGTTCCTACCAGCCGGAAGGCGCAGCTATCTACGAACAGCTGGAAAAACTGGGTATGAAGTGCGAGGACATCGATACGATTATCTTCACCCATCTGCACTGGGATCACGTATATTATCTTGATAAATTTACAAACGCAAAGCTTTATGTACAGAGAGTAGAGTATGAATTTGCTCTTAATCCGATTCCGCTGTACTACAAGTCCTATGAATACCCGGTACTGGGTCTGACGCCTCAGTTTGCCGGAAAAGAATTCGTTCTTTTGGATGGCGAGGCTGAGATTCTGGACGGTATCAGCGTATATCCAAGCCCAGGACATTCCGTAGGCCATCAGACCATCACGGTAAATACCAAAGAAGGCGTTTACCATTGCTGCGGCGATTTGATCTTTACCTATGATAACCTGAAAGAAGTACCGGAAATGCATTATGATATTACACCTCCGGGACGTTTCTTGAATATCGTGGACTCCTGGAACAGTATTGTAGAACTGAAGAAGAGAATCACATCCCTGGATAAGGTTCTTGCCACTCATGCAATGGAAATGATCGATCTGGTGGAGTCCGGAAAAGTAATCGGTGAATAACATCAATCCTTTCGTGGGAGAGTAGCTATGGAAAAGACGATATTATTTATCAGTTCTATGGATACGAAGCAGGAAGAAATTGGTCTGGCAGTAAAGATTGCCCGTGATAATGGCTGCCGTACCTTGGTTCTGGATACCAGTACGAAAACCATTTTGCCCCATGCGGGAGATATCAGTCCTTTGGAAATCCTGGGATATAGCGGTATTACGTGGGAAGAATTTGAAAAAATGGGAAAGGGCCTTCGCATTGAGACGATGTCGAAGGCTGTGATCCCCTTCGTACAGGAACTGTGGAAGCAGGGAAAATTTGATGGTGTGATGTCCATTGGCGGAGGACAGAATTCCAAGATGGCTGCCGATACCATGAAAGAACTTCCCTATGGCATTCCGAAACTGATTGTTTCGACATTGGCTTCCGGAAAACGTCCCTTTGATATGTATATGGGAAACCGGGATATTGTGGTCATGCATTCTGTCATTGATATTGCCGGCGTCAATTCCATTACCAGAATGATCATTAATAATGCGGTTGCCGCCATGGTTGGCATGGTGGACCATAATGTGGCTCTGGTAAAAGGGAAAGGGAAGAAATGTGTGGCGGCAACGATGCTTGGCATTACCACCAAGGGAGCGACAGCCGTTATGAGCGCGCTGGAGGATTTGGGCTGTGAAACGATTGGTTTCCACGCCAATGGCGTAGGCGGCGGTTCCATGGAAAAGCTGGTGGACGAAAATTATTTTGATCTGGTTTTGGATATGAACCTTCACGAAATTACCTGTGAATTTTTTGGGGGCTTTTGCTCCGGCGCTTACCAGCGTCTTTATATGGCCTCCGAAAAAGGGGTGCCCCAGATTGTGGTTCCGGGAGCCGTGGATGTATTGGATTACGGAGTGACCCTGGAAAACAGAAAGAATGTTATGGAATGCGTGAAAGACAGACAGTATTATTTTCATAATGCCGGAATTGTCCATGCGAAGATTAAAAAGGATGAGGCGGAGAAACTGGGACTGGTGATAGCTGAACGGCTGAACCGGGCAACGGGACCGCTGAAAGTAATCATTCCGCTGGGCGGTTTCTGCGAAGCCGGCGCCGAGGGAAAAGAACTTTATAATAGAGAGATCGATCAGATATTAATCGCGGCACTGGAACGTTATCTGAAACCTACGGTTGATGTGATTAAAGTAGATGCTAATATCAATGATCCGGAGTTTTCGGATGTGGTCATTGAAGAAGCGAAAAAGATGCTGAAGCTATAAAGAGGTGAATGAGATTGAAATATATAACGTATCCCTATGGAAGAAGAGAGGCACTTGCGGATAATTATGTAATTGCCACCTACCGCGTTTTTGGAATTACGCCGGATAATGCGCTGAATAAGCTGGGCAATTTCGCCGTGGGACAGACGGTGGGTACCTGGATTAAGGTGCCGGGTATCACAGACGAGATGGTAGAAAAGTATCAGGCTCGTGTTCTGGAGTTTGAGTTGGTTCAGACCGATCCCCAGGTACAGTTTTTGGCTAAAGTTGCCTTTCCTACGGCCAACTTTGGCGGAAGCTTTGCAGCGATGCTGACAGGGCTTTTGGGAAATGATATATCCACTTCTTTGGAGGTTCGGTTAATTCATGTGGAATTTGTAAACCAGGCGGCATATGACCTGGGATACCGGAAAAAAAGCGAGGCGCCTATTGATAAGCTGCGGAAGATTACCGGAGTTGCGGACCGTCCGCTGATTCTGAACATGATTAAACCTTGCGTGGGATTTTCACCTGAGACGGGCGCCGGTTTTTTCAGAGAAGTGGCCCTGGGAGGTGTGGATCTGATCAAGGATGATGAACTTTTGACCAATCCTTCCTACAGCCCGGTGGAAAAGAGGGTTTTGGCATACGGAAAGGCGGCCCGGGAGGCAGCCCTTGAAACGGGAAAAGAGACAATTTACCTGCCAAATATCACGGACCGTCCCAAAAAGATGCGAGAACATGCAAGGGCCATCGTGGAAGCAGGGGCAAAAGCCTGCCTGATCAACTTTATGTTTACGGGACTGGATGCCTTTGCGGAAATTTGTGAGGAGTTTGGAAACGATTTGTTTGTCATGGGTCATTATGCCGGGATTGGCATTCTGAACGGATCCAGATCAGGAATCAAAAATTCTGTGTATTTGGGAACGCTTGCCAGGGCTGCCGGCGCGGATGCCGTTATGACGATGTTTATCGGAGACAATGCCGGCCCGGCGAAAATGGATTACTATCAGAATGTTCAGCAGCAGCTGTGCGATATGCCAGGGCTTCATAAGATCGTCGCGACGGTTGGCGGAGGAATTAATCCGCGCCATATTCCCGGTATTGTGGAGGATCTGGGAAACGACGTCATTATCGGCGTCGGCGGTGCGATTCAGGGACACCCCATGGGAGCGACGCAGGGCGCGAAGTCTATCATGGCGGCCGTTTCGGCGGCGGCTAAGGGCCAGAGCCTTGAAAGTGCTGCTTCCTCCTGTGAAGCACTGAAACAGGCACTGGATTTATGGAAATGAAACAGGCGCTGGATAAATAAAACGGGCGACGGATAAATAAAACGGGCGACGGATAAATGAAACACGCGACGGATTTTTGAAAATAGAGGATCAAAAAAGGAGAAGAAGAATGTATAGAGAGTTCATTGCCGCAAAAAATGATTTTTTGTTTGCCGCAAAACGTACATATGAAAGCGGAATACAAACCGGTACCGGCGGAAATCTGAGTGTAAGAGTGCCGGGTGAGAATCTTATGATTGTGAAACCGAGCGGATTTACCTATGGAAGCTGTGATGAGGCCAATCTGGTGATTACGGATTTTGACGGTAAGGTGGCGGAGGGTAATCTGAAGCCAACACAGGAATGTACTCTGCATGGAAATCTGTACCGTAACTATCCCCATATCGGCGGAATTGTTCATACACACAGTCCTTATAGTATCATGTGCTCGCTGAAATATGAGGAAATTGAGGCTATTACCCTTCACTGTCAGCTGAAGTTAAAGATGAACATTCCGGTTGTGGATGTTACCACACAAAGCGTGACAGAGGAAGAAATGAAAAAGGTTTACGCTGTCATGGACGAAAATCCTGGCATTCAGGCTTTTATCTTAAAGGGACATGGTATCGTAGCCCTGGGTTCGACCGCGACAAAGGCAGGACAGATGGCGGAACTGATTGAGGAAACTGCGAAGATTTACTGGGAAATGAAAAAATAGCAGATAAAGGCAAAAAGCAACAGGCAAAGTTAAAGTAGAAGCGAAAATAAGAGGATGATGGAGCGATGAGGGATTTTAAAGAATCAGAGGTAATTCAGGAGTTGGGCGATATTACGTCCAATATGTATCGGTTAGGTTGGAATGAGAGAAACGGCGGGAATATCAGTTGGCTTTTGGATGATGAGCAGATTCGGGACTATATCGATACAGACCTTGTCATCCGCAAGATTCCGCTCAGTTTCGATGCCAGCGGATTAAAGGGTAAAGTATTCCTGGTGACAGGTACGGGCAAATATTTTAAAAACATCAAAAAAGACCCGGAACATAACGTAGGCGTGGTAAAAATAGCGGAAAATGGCAGAGAACTGGAACTTCTCTGGGGATTTGAGGGCGGCACCCGTCCGACCAGTGAATTGCCTACCCATTTGATGAATCATATGGCGAGGCTGCAGGTAGATCCCAGTCATAGGGTGGTTATGCATTGCCATCCGGTAAACACCATCGCCATGACCTTCATCCATGAGCAGGATGATAAGGCATTTACCCTTTCTTTGTGGGGAACCTGTACAGAATGTGTACTGGTATTCGGGGACGGTGTAGGTGTGGTTCCCTGGATGCCGGCAGGAACAAATGCCATTGCAGAGGCTACCGCCGAAAAACTGCAGGATTGCCGGATTGTTATCTGGGGCCAGCATGGTATTTTCGGAACGGGAAGTGATTTGGATGAGGCTTTCGGCTTGATTGAGACGGTGGAGAAGGCGGCTGAAATATATATGAAAACCGCACATCTGCCGAAAATCAATTGTCTGCCGAAAGAGCAGCTGAAGGATGTGGCTAAGGTATATCATGTAACCCCGAGAGCCGGATATTTAGATTAAAAAGATATGATACAGGAGGAATACCCAATGAAGATTGCTATCGGTTGTGATCCTAACGCACAGGATGTGAAAGATGATTTGATTAAATTTATGGAAGCAAAAGGATATGGAGAAGTTACGGATTTCGGAAGCGATGATCCTATTTACGGACACACGGCAGTTAAGGTTTCTGAGGCTGTGGCGGCAAAAGAGTATGACAGGGGAATCCTGCTTTGTGGAACCGGTATCGGTATGTCTATCGCGGCAAATAAGGTTGCAGGCGCTTATGCGGCATTGGTTTCCGATGCGTATTCGGCTGAACGTGCCCGTTTAAGTAATGATGCTAATATCATCTGTATGGGTGCTTTTACCACAGGAAATAAAATGCGGGAATTGATGGTAGATATCTTTTTGACGAATGAATTTGTTCCTGGCTGTTCTTCACAGCCAAAGGTAGATGCGTACGTGGCTTACGACAATAACCGCTAGAAGGCTTGTAAATAATACATTGTCATAGAGAAGCGCTTTCGGAAGAAGCGCTTCTCTTTTTGCTGTTCTTAAGATATAATGGATACAGCCAGAGGCTCGAAAAGAGACCGGAAGTTTGTACAACGGGATATTATATGGAATAAGGATGGTGTGGGTCATGCCGGAAATTTTATGTATTGGATCGGCGGTAATGGATATCGTCGCGCACCCGGTGGGTGACAGTTTGGGCTGGAAGGAAAAACAGCGGATTTCATCCATTCGGATTCAGCCGGGCGGCGATGCGGTGAATCAGAGTATTCGTCTGGCGGATGCGGGAAGAAGCGCAGCGCTGCTTGCGTGTATTGGAGATGATGCCAATGGCGGAATTTTGCGGTCGCTTCTAAAAAAACGGGGTGTGGAAACCGGCTATTTAACTGAGCGAACCGATGTTTCGACAGGCACAGCTCTTGTGTTGGTGGACGAGGATGGAAATCGTCATACATTTTCTGTCTATGGGGCTCACAGTACCCTTGGGAGAGAGCAGCTGCCTATTGGCCGGTTAGATGCAACAGTGCGGGCCATATCCCTTGCCAGTTTGTTTTCCATGCCCGAAGCGGAGGCGGACGGATTACTGGAATTTTTACAATATGTAAAATCTTCTGTCTGCAAAGATGTGAAGGTATTTGCGGATCTGGCATTTGATAAAAATAAACAGGGTTTGGATGGCGTTCGTCCGTTTTTGCCTTATCTGGATTATTTCCTTCCCAGTTTGTATGATGCCATAGACATAACAGGTGCTTCCAATGCAGCGGAAGCGGCCAGTGTGTTCCGGGCGCTGGGGGTGGCTCATGTGGTGATTAAATGCGGGTCTGAGGGCTGTTACTGCTCTTATGGGGATCAATGTGGACAAGTGCCGGCAATCCGGGTTAAGCCTGTGGATACCACCGGCGCCGGAGACTGTATGGTTGCCTTGTTCATTGACCAGATCTTAAAACAAAAAGATGTGGAGACGGCCTGCCGTTATGCCTGCGCGGGAGCCAGTCTCAGTACCCTTTATATGGGAGCCTCGGAACATCCGCTGCCGGATTTTGAGAAAGAAATGAGGGATGGGGATGGAGGGATGCGGCCGTGAAACTGCAAAGCGATACCTTTGGAAACTTGTCGGTCAAAGTTTTTTTGCCAGAGCAGCGTATAAAAACAGTTGTGTATTTTCATGATGCCATAGAATGCGCTGTGCCAGAGGATATCCTGGAATCTCAGGCGGCGGCCTGTGTACTGATTACGGGAGAAGACTGGAATCATGATCTGACGCCATGGCCTGCTGAGAGAGTTTTTCGTGACGGTGAGGATTTTCGCGGAAATGCCGGAAATTATTTAGAGACATTGAGGAACCATGTGATACCTGGTATCGAAAGGAAATTGCGGCTGATGCCGGAACACCGTATACTCGCGGGAGTTTCCCTTGCCGGCCTTTTTGCGGTATATGCCGTTTATCAAACGGATTTATTTGATGGAATTGCTTCTATTTCCGGCTCCTTGTGGTATGATGGATTTATAGAATATATGGAAGGCCATTCGGCCGCTGCTTCTTTAAAAAGCGCGTATTTTTCCGTGGGAGATAAAGAGAAACGAACAGGGAACCGGCGTATGGCCCGGGTAGAACTTTGTATGACAGAAGCGGCCGAACACTTGAAAGAACAGGGAGTGCATACCATGGTTGAAAGAAATCCGGGTAATCACTTTGTGGACGGAGAAAAGCGTATTCGAAAGGCCATCAGTTGGCTGCTGGAAAATATATAAGTGGGGGGAATGTCTATGTTTTGGAAGAAAAAGACCATAGAACCATTGGATTATGACAGAGAAAATTGGAAGCCGGTCCTGCGCTGCAGCATCTGCAATGGGGAGCAGGTAGCAGGTTTTAAGAACCTGCACACCGGAGAATTTCGGGAAGAATGTTTTATCCGCAATGATAAGGAATTGGAACAGTTTAAACAGCGTTATCAGATTACGGAAATTGCCCGGGAATACTGATGAAAATCAGGAAATGGCGATTATATTGAAGAAACTGCCTCGAAACAGGGAATTGCTTTATGGCAGTTCCCTGTTTTGCGGCATTAAAATATTGCCATTTATCTTATGTAAAATCAGGAAGTCAAATCATTTTTTCTCTGAATTCGCTGATAGAATCGGCCCGTGCTGCAAGCTTCAGCCATTTCTTTAAAGTTTCCGGGCATTTTTCCTGTGAAATCTGATCCTTTAATTCGTTGGGAATATCACCAAGCTCGCCTAATAATTCTAATAAATCCTCTCTATGTGCCTCCTGGCGTCCTTGCCGAATCCCTTTGTTTTCTGCGTATTCCATGAAGGAATTGTAATCGCGAAGTGCTTTCATACGGGTTTCGTATTCAAGCTGTTTTCGTTCGTCAGCACTTAGGTTGATCAAATCGTCATAAGCAGTTTCCAGATATTCATCTCCTTTTGTTATCATTTTGAATTCCTCCTCATTTTCCGCTGCAAAGAATCTTGCCCATTGAAGCAATTTTGCGCTGGGGTTATTCTGTTCGTCATGAGTCGCCGTACTGCCAGTCCTGGGTGGCTGTGACCCGTGGGACAGGATAAAGTTTTTGAGTTTGGGAAGTTCCAGTATATGTAGTTCCAGTTTATCGGAATATTTAATATGTCTGTCATCTTCCCAAATGTGAAATCGGGAATATTGTTTTTCATCGTCGGGAAATAGTTTGAAATTTAAAATACTGACATGAATGCATTTTTTCATCTTAGAATAGGGATCTCCTTTATGGAGTTGGTTTGTCAGCATTTTTCCAAGATAAAAAAGAGTACGTTCAGCCCACGATTCGAAATAAATGACTTGCATTTCCAAATCCATCTGTGTTCCGTCTCTTAGAGAAACCAGAACATCCAATATACCCAATTTGTCGTCCGCATGCTCTCCGGGAAGTATGGTTGGCAGTAAATTCGTATCGGCAATTTCTTCCGGCGGCATATCCAATAACGCAGAAATAAATCCCTGCCGGACTTTCTTGTCGGACATTAATTCTTTAAAGCAAAAATCAACTGTAGGTTTCATGATGAAATCGTTACTCATATAATGGCTCCTTTCCCGGATGTTGAAGGCTGAAACCATTATGAGACGATATAAAATATTATATCGATAGAAATAAGAAAGTACAACCTTTTAACACCCATTTTCCATATTTTTGTAAATAGTTTTAGTTGTGAAAAGCTGACCGAGTGGTCTGAAATGAAAATAGATCTATTTTGATATGAAGCTAGTCTATCACGGAATATAGGGTTTGTCAATAAAATGAAAACACAGGCTGCCGTATGGAAAACTTTCTGTACGACAGCCTACGTTTTCATTTTTTATATTTATTAGCTGCCACGATTCTGCCTGATTCTGTTCATTTCAGAGGGGCATACAAACCATGTCTGGTTAAGGTACGATATTTTGCGGCTTGCCGTCCAGCACAGAGCGGATATTCTGAACGGTAATATCCAGAATCCTTTGTCTGGCTGCTTTGGCGGCCCATGCGATATGAGGCGTAATAATGCAATTTTTAGCGGTCAGCAATGGGTTATCTCCCTGAATGGGTTCCGTGGAAACCACATCCACGGCCGCTGCATAGATCTTACCGCTGTTGAGGGCGTCGGCCAAATCCTGTTCCACAATCAGTCCGCCGCGGCTGCTGTTGATCAGAATGACGCCATCTTTCATCTTGGCGATGGAGGCGCTGTTAATCATGCCTGCCGTATCCGGAAACAGCGGACAATGAAGAAAGATCACATCTGATTCGGCATATAACGTATCCAAATCCACATATTCGGCCAACTGGCGGCCTTCCTCGGTGGGACGGGAGCCGGCAGCTAGTACTTTCATATCTAAAGCATTTAAAATCCGGGCCGTAGCCTGTCCGATTCTGCCGAGTCCGATGATACCGGCAGTTTTTCCTGCTAATTCAATCATAGGATAGTCCCAATAACAAAAGTCAGGGCATTGCTCCCAACGGCCAGCTTTAACGGTTTGATCGTGATGGCCGATATGAGAACAGATTTCCATAAGAAGCGCCACCGTATATTGCCCGACGATCTGGGTGCCATAGGCAGGTACGTTCATGACCGGAATTCCTTTTTGGGCCGCATAGTTATAATCGACTACATTGTAACCGGTGGCTAAGACGGCAATGGCCCGGATGCCGGGACAACGATCCAGTGTTTCTTTGGAAATGGGTGTTTTATTGGTAATAACAATTTCGGCATCGCCGATTCGCTCGATAATTAATGGCGACTCCGTGGTAGAGGTCCGTTCGTAAATAGTAAGTTCTCCTAATTCTTCCAGAGGAGCCCAGCTTAAGTCGCCAGGATTTTCTGCGTAACTGTCTAAAATTACAATTTTCATATCCGTGTCCTTTCTTTATATTTAATAAGAAATCGCTCTATGTTTCAGCCGCCCTATGCCCAAGTCCCTATACCTAAATCCCTATACCCCAACCCCCTGAAAAGCCGGCCAGCGTGCAAGCCCGCGCCGTCTTCTAGGTGGTTTGGGGTGCATGGAAAAGAGGAACAGCAGCCATGCAAATTCTATTCATGGCACCGCCGGAAGAGTCAAAGTGACTGGCCGTTAAAAGTGGCGGAGCCATTCATAGAACGGGCGTCCGCCCTATACCCCAACCCCTCGATAAGCCGGCCAGCGTGCAAGCCCGCGCCGTCTTCTAGGTGGTTTGGGGTGCATGGCTGATTGGGAGTCTATATTGTCGGAAGATGGCGCGTACGCTGTCTTCCAGATAAGGCCGCAGGATGGATAATTCTACGGGCTGCTGGTACAGGATCGCGTTGTAGCTGGTGCCGCCCACCAGTTCCATGATCGTATAGATCATCAATTCGGGGTTTTTGTAGGTATACTCTGCGCTGGAAACCATCTGCATATAAATTTCAGCGACAGACTGAGTTTGTTCCCCCATGGTTAATTGGACGTTATCTCTCAGTAATCCCCAACTCAGATGTTTCGAAAGAAGGAGTACCAGATTGTGGTTGGCCTCCAGTTGGTCCAGAATATGATTCATAATAAAAACAATTTTTTCTTCAAACTCCAAAATATCCGGATGTTTTTTTAGTTCCAGATGTGCGTTTTGAATGACCTGGCTGGCTTTGTGAGTGATCAGGTGATTCCGGATGTCATACTTGTCTTTAAAATACAAATAGAACGTTCCCTTAGCTACTCCGGCAGAATCAACGATATCAGAGATGGAGGTCTTATTGAATCCGTTGCTGATAAACAGCGAAAATGCGGAATCCAGAAGAGATTCCCGTTTTTGCTGTTTTTTGCTGTTGATTTTCCCCATGACCTGGACCTCCTTTAAAATGATTTGTGTATTTATTATAGGAAATCCATATGGGAAAAGTCAAATAGAAAACAGGGCGGGCATTTATTTTTGACACTATGCATAAAAATAGAAAATGACTAACGGTCAAATTTGTCATAGTGAATATTGACTTTTGGTCATTTTAATAGTATAGTCATTTACTGACCGATAGTCAGTATTTGAAAAGGAGGAGTTTATAAAAATGGTTAAACTGGGAAGAAAAATTGTGAAATGTCGGATTCCAATTTTTATTATTAGTTTATTACTTTTAATACCGGCGGCCATCGGCTACATCAATACGAGAGTCAACTATGATGTACTGTATTATCTGCCAGATGATATTGAGACCATGCAGGGGCAGGATATTCTGGTCGATGAGTTCGGAACTGGCGCCTATTCCATGTTTATCTGTGAAGGAATGGAATATAAGGATGTAGCGGCGCTGAAAGAGAA
Source organism: uncultured Hoministercoradaptatus sp. (assembly GCA_964427045.1). Classification (GTDB taxonomy): domain Bacteria; phylum Bacillota; class Clostridia; order Lachnospirales; family Lachnospiraceae; genus Oliverpabstia. The sequence goes on from CAYRTA010000008.1 coordinate 17,685, forward strand.
GATAGAGGATGTGGAGCATGTGTCTTCCGTTTTGTGGTATGACAGCATTGCCGATTTAAGCGTTCCGGTGGAGATGCTTCCGGACAAAGTAAAAAACACATTTAATTCTGATGATTCCACGATGATGTTTATTATATTCGATACGACGACATCGGCGGATGAGACCATGGATGCCATTGGCGATATCCGTGCGCTTGCCGGAAAACAATGTTTTGTCAGCGGTATGTCGGCAATTGTTACCGATACGAAGCTGCTGGCAGAAAAAGAAGTTGTGATCTACGTGGTAATTGCGGTTTTGCTGGCGCTGCTGGTACTGATGCTGACGATGGAATCCTTCCTGATTCCCATTTTATTTCTGGTAAGTATCGGTATGGCGATTGTATATAACCTGGGAACAAATGTGATACAGGGGGAAATTTCTTATATCACAAAGGCTCTCTGCGCGGTGCTGCAGCTGGGAGTTACGCTGGATTACTCCATTTTCCTTTGGCACAGTTATCAGGAGCAGATAGGATTTAGTCCCGATGATCATAAAGAAGCCATGGCTCAGGCCATTGCGGCAACGATCAAATCCGTGGTGGGCAGTTCCGTGACAACCATTGCCGGCTTCATTGCTTTATGTTTTATGAGTTTTACCCTGGGACTTGATTTGGGTATTGTCATGACAAAAGGCGTCATCTTCGGCGTGCTCTGCTGTGTTACGGTTCTTCCGTCCATGATTATGATTTTTGATAAACCTCTTGAGAAGACCCGCCATCGTCAGCTGATTCCGGAGGCGCCCAAAGCAACGGATTTTATTGTAAAACATCACGTGCTTTTTGCCATATTGTTTGTGGTTTTGTTTATACCATTTGCCTATTTCCAAAATCATACCAATGTGTACTATAAGCTGGATTCCTCTCTTCCGGAATCTCTGGAGAGCGTGCAGGCCAATGAGAAACTGCAGGATGAGTATGAAATGGGTGCGGCCCATATGATTCTCATCGATAAGAATATGGATGAAAAACAAAAATATCAAATGATAGAAGAACTGGAAGCGGTGGACGGCGTGAAATCGGTTCTCGGTTTGGAAAGTCTGATTGGTCCGGCTTTTCCGCAAAGTTTTATCCCGGAGGAATATCTGGAAGTACTGGAAAGTGAAAATTACGAGTTGATGTTAATTACAAATGAATATGAAGTCGCTTCCGATGAAGTAAATGCCCAGTGCGATGAATTAAATACGATTCTTAAAAACTACGATCCAAACGGAATGCTGGTAGGTGAAGCGCCGTGTACGAAGGACTTGATTGACATTACGGCCCATGATTTCGCGGTGGTAAGCGCCGTGTCTATCGCGGCGGTATTCCTTATTATTCTGCTGGTATTTAAGTCCGTTTCCCTCCCCTTCCTGTTGATTTTGGTGATTGAAGGGGCAATCTTCATCAATATGGGTATCCCTTACCTGACGGGGGCCCAATTACCTTTCATTGCTTCCGTAGTAATAGGAACGGTTCAGCTGGGTTCCACGGTAGATTATGCAATTTTGATGACCAGCCGTTATGAAAAGGAACGTGGCCAGGGTAAGAGCAAACGGGAATCCATTATGATCGCTCATCGAAGCAGTATGCGTTCCATTATGGTATCTGCATTCAGCATGTTTGCGGCTACCTTCGGTGTGGCAATGTATTCGGAGATTGATATGATCGGTTCCCTCTGTCTGCTGATGGCGCGAGGCGCACTGATCAGTATGTGCTGCGTATTGATTTTCCTGCCGGCAATGTTTTGGCTCTTTGACGGCGTGATCTGTAAAACAAGTCTGGGCTTCAGACAGAAAAAGAACCAGGGATATGAACCATAAATATATTGTAGTAGGAGGAATGGACTATGAAGAAAAAATATGTGCAGGCTTTATTATCAGGAATGGCTGTCCTGACGGCGGTTTCCACATCGGCAGCCAGTGTAGCTGCCGCAACTGTGGAAAAAGAGCAGACAGTATATGTAACCGCTGATGAAAATGGAACTCCGACAGAAGTCATTGTCAGCAATTGGCTGAAAAACGGAGAGGGAGACCAGACGATCACAGACAGTACGGATCTTACGGATATTAAGAATGTCAAAGGTGACGAGGAATATACAAAAAACGCGGACGGAACCATCACCTGGAAAGCTGCGGGAAATGATATTTATTATCAGGGTGACTCCGGTGAAGAACTGCCGGTTGGCGTGAAAATTACGTATTATTTAGACGATAAAGAAGTTTCGGCCGATGAAATCGCCGGAAAGAGCGGCAAGGTTAGAATTCGTATTGATTATGAGAATTACTCCAGCCAGACCGTGGAGATTGACGGGGAGAAACAGACCATTTATACTCCATTTATGATGGCCACCGGCATGATCCTTTCCTCCGAAACCTTCTCTAACGTACAGATAACCAACGGAAAAGTTATTTCCGACGGAACCCATGTGATGGTCGTAGGCTTTGGCTTTCCGGGACTGGCAGACAGTCTGAAACTGGATGAGATTGAAGAAATGGAGGATACGGAAATTCCTGATTATGTGGAAGTTACTGCCGATGCGGAGAATTTTGCGTTAGATTTTACGGCAACGGTGGCAACTACCGGTACCCTAAGTGACCTGGGGCTAGATGAGATTGACAGCCTGGATGAATTGAAAGACAGTCTGGATGAATTAACCGATGCTTCCGCACAATTGGCGGATGGAAGTGAAAAACTGCTGGAAGGTATGCAGACCCTGGATGATTCGGTTGTGGAATTTGTGGATGGTCTAAATAGTGCGGATGAAGGAACCGGAAAATTAAAAGCAGGTATTGATACCATGAATGAAAGCAAAGCGGCATTATTGGATGGACTGAACCAGGTGCTGAATGGTTCCACCCAGTTAAAGGATGGCGCAGGAGAACTGAATCAGGGTATTACGGCTTATACAGGAGGTGTGGATCAGCTGAAAGGTGGTCTGGCCCAGCTTGAGACCGGACTGGACGGAGAAGATGGTCTGGTTAATAGTTACAGCTATTTTGCCTCCAAGCTGGCAGCATATACCCAGGGTGCTGATAGTATTGCGGCGGGCACTCAGGTGTTAATTTCCAAATTGAACCAGGTAGAGTCTGCGCTTACGGGGGATGCTATTACTTCTCTGGCAGCTCACGCAGCTGCCGCGGCAAATGAAGTATCTGCTGCGGCGAATACTGTGGCCGATTATAATGGGAAAATCGCCGCTGTAAACAGTAAAGCGGCGGAGGTAGATGGCGCCATCAGCAGCTATAACAACGCGAAGGCCGGTATAGAAGCAGTCTTAAACGATCCGAACTATGGTTTTACAGAGGAACAAAAAGCGGCAATTCAGGCGCAGTTATCCGATGTTGCTTCTGTTGAACCTTTAAGTGAGGAGCAGTTGGCACAGATTGATTTATCTAATGTTATGGCTCTTTTGGGAGACGTAAGCAACTTGAATGCAGTAGTGGGCAGTCTGTCATCTACCGAAGAAGAAAAAGCGATGCTGAACACTTTAAATGAAGGAACCAAAAATTTCGCGGCCAATAGTCAGGCCATTAACGCCGGAGCCCAGATGATTCAGGCCGGAATCGGCTCTGCCAGCGAAGCGGTATCTGCACTGAAAGCTGGAGCTGATACCCTGACCAGCAATCACACGGCATTACTTCAGGGTTCGGCTTCCTTAGTTCAGGGCGCCGCTTCATTGGAAGCCGGTAATCAGCAGCTTGTAAACGGCGGGGCCACACTGAGCGGAGGAATTACCCAGCTTGCAGAAGGCGCGGCCACCTTAAAGGACGGTACGGCCAAACTGGCAGCCGGAGGAAGTGAGTTAAAATCTGGAACAACCCAACTGCTGGATGGCGCCAATGAATTGGCAGACGGTATGAAAGAATTTGATGAAGAAGGTATCCAGAAACTGAGCGAAGTGGTGAATGTGGATCTTCAGAAGGTTCTGGACCGCCTGCAGGCCGTAGTCGATGCGGATAAAGAGTACACCGCCTTTGACGGTTGGGAAAAGGACGCAGAAGGAAACGTAAAGTTCTTCATTGAAACAGCCGCCGTAGAAAATTAATATACAGCGAAACAGCCGCCGCAACCGTTCAGCTTGCAGCTATCCCGCGAGGTGTCGCCTTGCAAAGGCAAGGCGAACCCGAGACAACCAGGCGCCAAACTGCGGTTTTTGCAGTTTGTGTGCATGCCCTTGTAACTGTGAAGCCCGAAGGGCTGAACTGTTACCAGTTGCCGTGGAAAATTAATATACAGCCTTGTAGAACTGGAAAAAATGGGCTATAATAAGACCATATTAGCTTGGCTAAAATATTATGGATAGGACGTGAAAACTATGAAAAGGATAGGTTTATTGACAAGCGGTGGGGATTGTCAGGCACTGAATGCTACTATGCGTGGCGTTGTAAAGGCTCTGGCAAATAACATTGATGAACTGGAAGTCTATGGATTTATGAACGGCTATAAAGGACTGATTTACGGTGATTACCGTATGTTGTCCGGAAAAGATTTTTCAGGAATCCTGACCCGTGGCGGCACGATTTTGGGAACATCCCGTCAGCCGTTTAAATTGATGCGGGTACCCGATGAAAAGGGACTGGACAAAGTAGAAGCCATGAAGCAGAACTATTATAAACTGCGTCTGGACTGCCTGGTTATCCTTGGCGGAAATGGTACCCAGAAAACAGCCAATCTGCTTCGTGAAGAAGGACTGAACATCATTCATCTGCCGAAAACCATTGATAATGATATCTGGGGAACCGATATGACCTTTGGTTTCTACAGCGCGGTAGACATTGCCACACACACCATTGACTGTATTCATACGACAGCTTCTTCCCACAGCCGTCTGTTTATTGTAGAGGTTATGGGACATAAAGTAGGCTGGCTGACACTGTATGCAGGCATTGCCAGCGGCGCGGATATTATCCTGATTCCGGAAATTCCGTATGATATTGATAAAATCGTGGAAGCTATTGATAAGAGAAAGAAGAGAGGAAGCGGCTTTACGATTCTGGCGGTTGCGGAAGGTGCTATCTCCAAGAAAGAAGCAAAACTTTCCAAGAAAGAACTGAAAAAGAAACAGGAAGAGGATGCGAAAATTTATCCTTCCGTATCTTACAAGGTTGCGAAAGAAGTTGAAAAACGTACCGGCATGGAAGTTCGTGTAACGGTTCCGGGCCATATGCAGCGTGGCGGCAGCCCGAATCCTTATGACCGTGTACTTTCTACCCGTCTCGGTTCTGCGGCGGCTAAACTGATCATGAACGATGATTATGGTTATATGGTTGGTATCGTCAATGGAAAGAAAAAGAAAGTTCCGTTAAGCGAATGTGCAGGTAAACTGAAAGTTGTTACACCGGATGCACAGGAAATTAAAGATGCAAAGAGGATGGGTATCAGTTTCGGTGATTAATGCCGGATGGATTCCATACATCAGCTATAATATGAGACTGCCGCAGAAAGTAGACTATTTTCTGCGGCAGTCTCATAACTGGGAAAAGGAGACATAGATTCCATGAGTTATACCGCTCTTTACCGTAAGTTCCGCCCGGATACCTTTGATGAGGTGAAAGGACAGGATCATATTGTAACCACTCTGAAAAATCAGATACAGGCAGACCGGATCGGCCATGCCTTTTTATTCTGCGGTACACGTGGAACTGGAAAGACCAGTGTCGCGAAGATTCTGGCCAGAGCGGTCAATTGTGAGCATCCGGTCAATGGAAGTCCCTGTAATGAATGTGCCGCCTGTAAAGCCATCCGTTCGGGTGTTTCCATGAATGTGATTGAGATTGATGCGGCTTCCAATAATGGTGTCGATAATATTCGTGAGATTCGGGAAGAGGTTGCGTATCGTCCGGCTCAGGGAAAATATAAGGTGTATATTATCGATGAGGTGCATATGTTGTCTACGGGAGCGTTTAATGCGCTCTTAAAGACCCTGGAGGAACCGCCCTCCTATGTGATTTTTATTTTGGCTACCACAGAAGCCCATAAGATTCCCGTAACCATCTTATCCCGCTGCCAGCGTTACGATTTTCACCGGATTTCCATCGATACAATTGCAGCCCGGCTGAAGGAATTGATGGACGCCGAACACATCGATGCAGAAGAAAGAGCGCTTCGTTATGTGGCGAAGGCCGGGGATGGTTCCATGCGTGATTCCCTCAGTCTGCTGGATCAGTGCATCGCTTTTTATCTGGGCGAGACCCTGACGTATGATAAAGTACTGGAAGTACTGGGAACGGTGGATGTGGAAGTGTTCAGCCGCCTGCTCAGGCAGATACTTGCCCAGGATGTTACCGCTTGCATCCATATATTGGAAGAGCTTCTGGCAGGAGGTAAGGAATTGGGGCAGTTTGTCACGGACTTTACCTGGTATCTCAGAAATCTGCTGCTGGTGAAAACTTCCGATCAGGCCCGTGAGGTTCTGGATGTCTCCACAGAAAATTATATCGTATTGGAAGAAGAGAGTCATATGGTGGATATGGAACTCTTGATGCGTTATATCCGTGTGCTCTCTGAATTATCCAACCAGCTTCGCTATGCCACGCAAAAGCGGGTAATGGTCGAGGTAGGGTTGATTAAATTATGTAAACCGGCGATGGAAACCAATCTGGATTCCCTTCTGGACCGGGTTCGTGTTTTGGAACAGAAAATAGAACAGGGAATACCTGTGATGACGGCAAAGGCGGGGCAGGATATCCGGCGGCCGGCAGAGTCAGCGGGACAGAAGAGCCAGGAAGAAAAGAAACCGCCGAAGGCGGCGCCGGAAGATATCCGGCGGATTAAGAGCAATTGGAAAAGTATTGTAGGACAGACAACGGGTATGTTTAAGTCCTTTTTGAATCGGGCAGTGCCCAAATATAATGGCAGCACCGGGGAAAACAAGCTGTATGTGGAGTTTTATGACGATCTGGCACAGACCTGTGTGAATGATCCGGAGAAGAAGGCACTGTTAGAGGAAATTATAACAGAACAAACAGGAAAATCGGTGGAAGTGGAACTGGTTCTGAAAAAAGAAGTTCAACATCAGGACTTGGCAGAAATTTCAGTTGATGATATATTAAAACAGTCTATCCATATGGATGTGGTAGTGGAAGAAGAATCCGATATGGAATAAACAGAATGACAGGAGGAATGGAAAGTGGCAAGAAGAGGAGGATATCCCGGCGGCATGATGCCCGGTAACATGAATAACCTGATGAAACAGGCTCAGAAAATGCAGCGCCAGATGGAAGAAAGCCAGAAAGCACTGGAGGAGAAAGAGTTTACGGCCGCTGCAGGAGGCGGAGCAGTAGAGGTTACAGTTTCCGGTAAAAAAGAAGTAACAAAAGTAAAATTGTCGGAAGAAGTTGTGGATCCGGATGATATTGAGATGCTGGAAGATCTGATTGTAGCGGCAACGAACGAGGCATTTCGTAAGATGGAAGCAGAATCACAGGCAGTGATGTCAAAGCTGACGGGTGGTCTGGGCGGAGGTTTCCCATTCTAAGATGGAGTATTATAGCAGTCACATCAGCAAATTGATCGAGCAGCTTTCCCGGCTGCCTGGTATCGGAACCAAATCCGCGCAGCGTCTGGCCTTTCATATTATAAATATGCCGAAGGAGCAGGTGCAGCAGCTGGCGGGGGCCATGACGGGCGCCAGAGAAAATGTTCGTTATTGTAAGGAGTGCTTCACCCTTACCGACCAGGAACTTTGTCCCATCTGTGCCAATACCCGGCGTAATCATAAGCAAATCATGGTTGTGGAAAATACCCGTGACCTGGCGGCCTATGAAAAAACCGGAAAATACGAAGGCGTTTATCATGTACTGCACGGCGCGATTTCTCCCATGCTTGGAATCGGGCCCAATGACATTCGTCTGAAGGAACTGATGCAGCGTCTGCAGGGAGAAGTGGAAGAAGTGATCGTGGCCACAAACTCCAGCCTGGAGGGAGAGACGACGGCCATGTATATCAGCAAACTGATTAAACCGACCGGTATCAAAGTAAGCCGGATTGCCAGCGGCGTTCCGGTGGGCGGTGATCTGGAATATATTGACGAAGTTACGCTCCTTCGTGCTTTGGAGGGCCGGATTGAATTGTAAGAAGGCAGGCGGATAACCATGTCGAAGAAAAAGCCGACATCCATGGATGTGGCCAGGGAAGCTGGCGTTTCTCAGGCTACGGTTTCCATGGTGTTAAACAGAAAATATAATGTATCCTTTTCCAGGGAGACCATCCGTCAGGTGACGGAAGCGGCGGAGAAGCTGGGTTACCAGCTGCCCCGGCAGAGGGTTCGCAAATCAGGGAAAACCAGAAAACTTCTGGTTGTATTTTGCCCTACGCTGACGAATCCTTATTATGTGATGCTTCTGCAGGGAATTGAAGCCGTGGCGAAGGATTATGGATATGGCGTCTTTGTGTGTAATACCCAGCGGGATTTGAAAATCGAAGAGAATTATCTGCGCATGATGCGGGAGGTACAGCCACTGGGAATTATTTATGCATGTAACCCAAGCTTTGGCAAGCAGGTGGAGGAACTTTCCCGTGAAGTCCCTGTAGTGGTGATCAGTAACCGGGAGGACGAATTTGAGATTGATGCTGTGGCCATCAATAACCGGAAACCGGGTATTTTGATGGCGCGTCATCTGTTGGAACTGGGTCATCGGGATGTGGCTTTTATTGCGCCGCCGCTTACGGCGCGTCAGCATCAGAGGCAGAAGCGTGTGGAAGGCTTTGTCATGGAATTTGAAAAGGCCGGATTGGCGGACCGGGTACTGGTTCGCTCCTGTCCGGATGCGGCGGATACAGTGATTCCCAGTATTGAGTCCGAATATCAGATGGGCTATGATTTAACCATGGAACTTCTGAACGAACAATGTCCGGTAACGGCCATTGCGGCATTGAATGATATGATGGCTTTCGGGGCCATGGATGCCCTTTTGGAAAAACAATACCGGATACCGGGAGATATGTCGGTGGTGGGATGCGATAACACCCTGTATTCCCGGTTTCACACCATTGGTTTGACAACGGTGGAACACTTTGTACCGCAAAAAGGACGGGATGCCTGTGACATTATTTTAAAGAAAATAGAGTCCCAGAAAAGCTACCGCAAAGGGGATGAACCCACCAGTATTTTTCATATCGAATATGAGCCAAAACTGATCGTAAGGGGCAGCAGCGGCTATCCCTCTTTGGGCAGGAAAAAAAGGAAAAATAAATCAAAAGAGCAAAATTATTAATAATAATTTTGCTCTTTTTCGTATTACGATGTCACAAAAACCAAAATTCGACCTGTTTTTTCATCGATTTTCCATGAAATTAATTAATAAATTTAATAATATTAATAAAAATATGTATTAATTATAAAACAGACCAGTTGACCAGGAAAAAATATCTGTTATACTAAACACATAAACATAAGGAAAAAATATTTGCAAGGTTGACCCTAAAATATTTTTTGTTTATACTGTTAATACAAAACCATATAAGTGAGCAGGAGGACGAGAGAATGAAGTTTTTTGTTGACACAGCCAAGGTTGAGGACATTAGAAAAGCAAATGATATGGGTATCATTTGCGGTGTAACCACGAACCCATCTCTGATTGCAAAAGAGGGCAGAGACTTTAACGAGGTTATTAAAGAGATCACATCCATCGTTGACGGACCGATCAGCGGTGAGGTAAAAGCTACCACTACGGATGCAGAAGGCATGATCAAAGAAGGAAGAGAGATTGCGGCAATTCATCCAAATATGGTAGTAAAAATTCCTATGACTGTAGAAGGTCTGAAAGCTTGTCACGCACTGAGCGCTGAGGGAATTAAAGTGAATGTTACCTTGATTTTCACAGCTAACCAGGCTCTTTTGGCAGCAAGAGCAGGCGCGGCTTACGTATCTCCATTCCTGGGCAGACTGGATGATATTTCCGTAAGAGGCGTTGATCTGATTCGCGAGATCGCAGATATCTTTGCAGTAGCAGGTATCGATACGGAAATTATCGCGGCCAGCGTTCGTAATCCGATTCATGTTACGGACTGTGCATTGGCTGGCGCTGATATTGCAACCGTACCTTACGGTGTATTGGAAACCATGACCAAACATCCGCTGACAGATGCAGGCATCGCAAAATTCCAGGCAGATTACAAGGCAGTATTTGGAGAGTAATGATAAAAGAGCGGATCGTATCCGCATAGAAAAGTCCATGATAGATACGCGGAGGATATCCGCGAAAGGAGAGAAACATGAATAAACTGGAACTTCAGAAAACGGCAAATGAAGTCCGCAAAGGAATTGTGACGGCAGTTCATGCTGCCAAGGCCGGTCATCCGGGCGGATCTTTATCTGCGGCTGATATCTTTACCTATTTATATTTCGAAGAACTGAACATTGATCCAAAGGACCCGAAGAAAGAGGATCGTGACCGCTTCGTGCTGTCCAAAGGACATACTGCTCCGGGGCTTTACAGTACCCTGGCACACAGAGGCTATTTCCCGGTAGAAGATCTGGTAACGCTTCGTCATACCGGTTCTTATTTGCAGGGACATCCCGATATGAAACACATTCCGGGCGTTGATATGTCCAGCGGTTCCCTGGGACAGGGTATTTCCGCGGCTGTTGGTATGGCTCTGGCAGGCAAACTCACCAATAAGGAGTATCGTGTGTATACACTTCTGGGCGATGGTGAACTGGAAGAAGGTCAGGTATGGGAAGCTTCCATGCTGGCAGGTTTCAGAAAACTGGACAACCTGGTAGTGATTGTGGATAATAACAATCTGCAGATTGATGGAAGCATTGATCAGGTATGCTCACCGTATCCGATTACAGATAAATTTAAAGCATTTAATTTCCATGTTGTTGAAATTGATGGAAATGACTTTGATCAGATTGCCGCCGCACTGAAAGAGGCAAGAGAGACCAAGGGACAGCCTACCGCGATCGTCGCTAAGACAGTGAAAGGAAAAGGCGTATCATTTATGGAAAATCAGGTTAGCTGGCACGGAACCGCTCCGAATGACGAGCAGTATGCCGTTGCTATGGAAGATCTGAGAAAGGTCGGTGAAGCGTTATGTCAGATGTAAAGAAAGTCGCAACGAGAGAAAGTTATGGTAAAGCCCTGGTAGAACTGGGAAAAGAACATGATAATGTATTTGTTCTGGATGCAGACCTGGCAAACGCTACCAAGACCGGTCTTTTCAAAAAAGAATTTCCGGAACGTCATATTGACTGCGGTATTGCAGAAAGCAATATGATGGGCGTCGCTGCAGGTATGGCGGCAGCAGGTGTTGTTCCTTTTGCAAGCTCTTTCGCTATGTTTGCTGCAGGACGTGCTTTTGAACAGGTAAGAAATTCCATCGGTTATCCGCATCTGAACGTTAAGATCGGCGCTACTCATGCCGGTATTTCCGTAGGTGAAGATGGAGCCACCCATCAGTGTAACGAAGATATTGCCCTGATGCGTACAATTCCTGGTATGGTGATTTTAAATCCTTCAGATGATATTGAAGCAAGAGCCGCTGTTAAGGCAGCTTATGAGATTCAGGGACCGGTTTATATGAGATTTGGCCGTCTGGCCGTACCGGTTATCAACGACCGTCCGGACTATAAATTTGAAGTAGGAAAAGGCGTTGTTCTGAGAGAGGGTAAAGACGTGGCAATTATTGCTACCGGACTTTGTGTAAATTCTGCTCTGGAAGCCGCTGAGAAATTGGCAGCAGATGGTATTGAAGCAAAAGTGATCAACATTCACACCATCAAACCTCTGGATGAAGATCTGGTTGTTGCCGCTGCCAAAGAGACCGGCAAGGTTGTTACCGTAGAAGAACATTCCGTTATCGGAGGCCTGGGCAGCGCGGTTTGTGACGTTCTCAGTGCAAAGGCGCCAACTCAGGTTATGAAGATTGGCGTTCAGGATGTTTTCGGTGAATCCGGTCCTGCAGTACAGCTTCTTGCAAAATATAAACTGGATGGACAGGGTGTGTACGAGCAGGTAAAAGACTTTGTAAAATAATTTTATTTTCGGTAATACCGGCCACGATGATGTCGGCCATTTCCATGACCAGAGACAGCCGCGTGGTTTGCAGGAGAAAATGTTTGAACGTTCCGGACAGATTTAAGATGCCCGTAATGAAAATATCTCCTGCCGTAGGAAGGTCTTTTTGAACCCCGGCTCCGGGGAACAGCGATCCCATTCCTACCGTAATATATCCAATATGTTTTTGCGAGCCCAAAGAGGCATCCACAGCTATGGTTAAAGCTGTCGGATGCCTTTTTTCTATCATAAGCAGCGTGTCCTCCAGGTTCAGCGCGTGAACCGGCTGTTCTAAGGTTCCATAAATATAAATATTTTTCCAGCAATATTTGGACAACTGGTAGCCGATCAGCGGCCCCAGACTATCGCCGGTGATACGGTCACTTCCAATACAGAGAAATACAATCTCGTCCCATGGCCGGTCAATTTTACGGATGCATTTTTGGAGTAGATGTGCCAGTTCATTACTGGCGGCTTTCTTCTTGCCGTTGATATAGTAAATGACGGGTGTTGTCATGAGAATCTTCCTTTCCCCTGTGATATAGTATCATTTTACCCGGAATCCCGCAGAATATGCGGAAAATTCTTCCGCCGTATTTTTGACTGGTGTTTTTGCCCGCTCCAAGCCCCCGCCCGGAAAGTGAAAAGCTTGCCTCCTACGAGGAGAATGAAATAATTGTCGGAAAAGAGGGAATAAAAAACTGAATAAACTGGCAGAATATGGCAAATTCCGCATCCGGATTGTGTTACCCTGTTGCTACAAGAGGTGAGGAATCATGATAGAAGTCGTATACAAAGAGGAACAGAAAAAAGCAAAAGGGAATGAGAATTTCTTTAAGATTCCCAATAACATCAGACAAATCGGCGATGTAAAAGGACAAAGGAAAATCTATATGGAGGACTATGCGTATACTTTTCTGAAAAAAATTTCCCGGCCGCCGGAACGGAATTGCAAAGCTGCCATTTTGTTCGGCAGTTATCACTGGAGGGAAGGCAATTCCTATCTGTTTATCCGAAGCGCGTTGGAATTGACAGATATGGAACTATCTCCGGAGCATATTGTGTTTTCCGATAAAATCTGGGGACAAGTATATGAAGAAAGCAAGAAATACTTCCCGGACCAGGAAATCGTGGGCTGGTTTGTCAGCTTCCCCGGCTTTAATATGCAGATGAACGAAGTACTGCTGAAAACCCATCTGAATCATTTTTCGGGAAATGATAAGGTTCTGTTTGTCATGGAGCCCACAGAGCAGGAGGACGCTTTTTTTGCCTATGAAAATAACCAGTTAAGCAGACAAAATGGTTATTACATTTACTATGAAAAGAATGAATCCATGCAAAGCTACATGATTGAGAAAAGTCAAAATCGTTCTATTGAGGAAACCGAGCAGGTTCCCGACCGGGCAGTATTGGATTTTCGCCGTTCTGTCAAAGAAAAGGCGGTCAAAAAACAGGCGGCCAAACATGGATCCGAAAAAAATCAGCCGGCCAGGAAAGCGGATAGTAAGAAACAGACTGCTAAAAAGCAGGATGGCAAATACCGGACCGCAAAAAGCCAGCCGGCGGGAAAGAATGGAGAGAAGCAGGAGGACTCCGGACGTATTCCATGGGCAGCCTGCGTTCTGGCGGCCGCGGCTCTTTTGGTAGTTGGATTGACCTACTACCGGAATTACCGGGCATTGCGGGTTCCTGAAAGCACGGAGAGTGCTATAGAAACCCAGGGAAGCGCCCTGACTCAGGAAACTTCCAGTCTGCTGACAGTAACAGACAGCCCCACACCTACAGCCAGTGGTTCTGTTTTGCCGGGGGACGAAGATACGACATCGGATACGACATCGGATACGGCAGACGGAAATGAGGCAGATAATACCGAAACCCCAAATGAAGAGGGAAGCACCGTAACTCCGGCCGAGACCCCGACGCCTGCGGAAACATCCACGCCTTCGGAGGGGACTGCTTCGGCAGCGGGAAGCAAAACAACCACCGGAAGCGCAGAGAATAAAAGTGATGAAAGCAGTGATACGGAAAATGCTGCAAATTCAGGCGCTGCGGCTTCAACGATGGGTACCAGAGTGACGGGCGCTACGGAATATACCATAAAAAGAGGCGATACACTTACGGCAATTTGCCGCAGTTATTATGGTTCCATAGACCGCATTGAGGAAGTCTGCCAGTTAAATGGAATCAGTATGGAAGATATTATTTATGCGGGACAAAAGCTGTTGCTGCCCGATTAGCGGATAATTTGATTGCCCCGAAAGTTACGTTGTGATATGATGTAACTGCTTAGTTAAAAAATAAGCCGTATGAACGATAAAGATATAAGCTGTTATATAAAGGGGTTATTCATGGAAATAAGACAAAGGATAAAAGAAATCTGGGCCAAAAGGCCAACGTGGAAACGATCTGGTTTTTCCGAAGGGGGAGAAGAAAAACCGATTCACAGTATTATGGAATATAAAGAGCGGTTGGAGCGGTATAGGCGAAGTAAGATCTTTCGTATAGGAGGAATCTGCGTCGCCGTATTGCTCCTGTTGGTTATTGGAAAAAGTGTGGTAGATCACTGGAAATACAATGACTATAAGATTCTGTCGGAAGAAACCATAGAGGATACCTTGTCTGCCAGTTACACAGAGTTTGATGCTTACATATTGAAGTATAGCGGTGATAATGTTGCCCTGTTAAACCGTCAGGGGGAGATTTTGTGGGATGAGCCGCAGACCATGAGTTATCCCACTGTGGTATGCTGTGAAAAGTATTGTCTGGTATATGACAAAAGAGGCAGCGTGATAACTTTATTTGACGCTTCCGGCAAGGTGAATACGCTAGAAGTGGACTATCCGATCATAAAGGCTACGGTTTGCGATCAGGGTGTAATCGCGGCAGTACTTGAAGATGGCGAGACCACTTGGGTAAATGTCTACGATTCGGATGGCGATTCGATTGTCACAGCGAAAACGAGTGTGGATAGTCCGGGCTATCCGGTGGATCTGAGCCTGTCGGAAGATGGCCTGCTTATGGCCGTGTCATATTTGTGTGTGGAAAACACGCAGCCCGCCAGTTATATCGCCTTTTATAACTTCGGAAATACAGGCCAAAATCAGATGGATAATATGGTCAGCGCTTACACCTATGTGGATGTGATTGTTCCCCAGGTAACCTATATGAGCGGCAGCCGTGCCATTGCCATACGGGATGACGGTTTTGCTGTATATAAAGGAAAGCAGATTCCCGAGGAAGAAAAGCTGGTTGAGGTGGAAAATGAAATTCTGAGTACGGTCTCGGATGAAAATTATCTGGGAATGGTTTTTCGTGAAGATGACGGAGATTCTGCTTACCGTCTGGAACTATACCGGGCTTCCGGCGCATATTGCTGGTCTGCAGGTATTGATATCGCTTTTGATCATATTGTGTTCAGCGACAATCAGATTCTTCTGTATAATAACAGTGAATTTGCCGTTTATACAAAAAAGGGATATTGCCGTTATCAGGGCGGTTGGGATGATGGAAATATTCAAAGCATGTTTAAAGTGGGCCGTAACCGCTATATGGTAGTTACGGATAATGGAATTAAAACCATAAAGTTAAGTATGTAGCCGGAATATTGTATCAGCTGTATTGGCATAGAAAACAATACATAGAATGGTAATGTAATAGGAAAATCGTATGGAAATGAACATGAATATCAGTTGGCTTTTGATTGTTTTGGGAGTGTTTATCATCCTGATGATCATCCAGGGATTCCGAAAGGGAATGGTACGCACGGCAATATCTATGTTTTCCCTTGTTATCATCGTTTTCGCGACGGGATGGCTGAATCCCTACATTTCAGATTATATACGGGAAAACACCAACTGGCAGGAAGAAATACGGGAGAAATGTGCGCAGGGTATTTTTTCTATGCTGGAAGAGGAAGAAGGACTTTCAGCGGGAGGCCAGGCAAACTTTATTGAAGAACTCCCACTGCCGGCAGCCATGAGGGATAAGTTAGTAGAAAATAATAATTCAGCAGTATACCAACAACTGGCGGTTGGCAGTTTTTCGGATTATCTGGCTGGTTATCTGGCCTATGGGATCATCAATGGTATCGCTTATTTGATATCATTTTTGATTGTGACGATGATTATGAAACTAATTCTCTATGCCGTAGATTTATTGACAGAATTGCCGGTAATAGGCACGCTGAACCATTTGGGAGGCATGGTGCTTGGCGCAGTACAGGGAATCCTGTGGATATGGGTCTTTTTCCTTGCCGTGGCGTTGCTGTGCAACACATCCGTAGGCGCTTATCTATATGATTTGATTCAGCATGACGTAGTTTTATCGAAGGTATACGACAGTAATGTCCTGTTATCTATTATCATGAAAATAGTAGTATAAAGATATGGCTGAATAGTTAAAAAACATATAAAAAATGGAAATAAAAGTGTTGACAATATCAAAGTGAAGTGTTATATTGATTGAGTTGTGTCCGAGAGATACTGGTGAGAATAAAAAAGCTTAAAAAAGTAAAAAAAATTCTTGACAATAAGGACATACAGTGGTAAATTATAATAGCTGTCTGTAGAAAACAGCGAAAAACCTTGATAACTGAACAGTGAAACACATTCCTCGAAAGTTCTTTTT
>CAYRTA010000009.1:0-32997 GCA_964427045.1 uncultured Hoministercoradaptatus sp.
TCTACGGGTTTGTTATTGCACTTATGATTGTTGTATTGTTGAAATAAAAGGAAAGGCAGGCAGATAAAATGCTGCGTATAGATGTAAATTTATTATTTACCATCATCAATTTAATTGTGCTGTTTATTGCTATGCGTGTCTTTCTTTTTAAGCCGGTACAGAAGATTATCGCCCAGAGACAGGCGGAAGCGGACCGGCAGTTTCAGGAAGCTGCAGACCGGATGAGTGAGGCGGAGAATACCCGTTTACGCTATGAGCAGTCGATTACGGAGTTTGATGAGAAGAAAAAGGTAATTCTGGAGGAAGCCAAGGAGACGGCAAATCAGGAATACCATAAGATCCTGAAAGATGCCAAGGAAGCAGCCGCGGAAGTAAGAAGAGAAGCTATGGTGGAAGCGGAAGGTCAGAAGGCTCAGATTTTGAAGAAAACAGAGCAGGAGATCGCGGAATTGATCGTCGATGCGGCTCAGAAGATGATCGGCGGTAAAACCGGCGCGGAAGTAGACCATGCGCTTTATAATAAATTTTTAGATAAAGCAGGTGATGAAGAGTGACACAGCAGGTAGTTGAGTATGCAAACACTCTGAAACGGATGGGATTTTCCAGAGAACTGTTTACCGAGATCAATGATATTTTGGAGGCAGTGCCGCAGATTCGTCTGGATTTTGAAAATCCCGCCTATTCTATTGAGAAGAAGCTGGTGGTGATCGACCGCATTTTTCCAAAGGAAAGCCGTAATTTTCTGAAATTATTATGCGATAACAATGAGTTCGTGTTGTATGATGAGATAGCGGCGGCTTTCATGGAAGGGCTGGAACGGACATCATCCAAAGAACAGGCAAAGTTAATTTATGTGACGGAACCTACCGAAGAGCAGTTGGAAGGTATCCGTAATTTTCTGGTAAAAGAGTTTAAGGACCCGAATATTGAGATTGTTTGCGAGCAGAACACCGCTTTGAAAAGCGGATTTATTTTGCGCATCGGAAACAGGGAATATGACTGGAGTGAGCAGGGACGTCTGTCCCAGTTGGAACATAAGGTTTATAAGGCCATCAATGCTACCGGAGGTATCAGTCAGGACAGCATTATTTCCATTCTCAGAATGGAGATTGAAGACTTCGATCTGGAAGCAAAAGGAAAAGAGATTGGTATTGTAAACTGGGTTGGAGACGGCATTGCCAGTGTGGACGGTATCGATCATGCCTTTTATGGTGAGATTGTCATTTTTGACTGTGGAGTAAAAGGAATGGTGCAGGATATCCGCAGAGATGATATTGGTGTCATTATGTTTGGTTTTGACCCGGCGATCAAAGAAGGAAGCCGTGTCATCCGTACTGGTAAAGTAGCCGGTATCACGGCGGGCAGCGCGTATAAAGGCAGAGTAATCGATGCGCTGGGAAATCCGCTGGATGGAAAAGGTGAGATTAAGGCCAGAGAGTATCGCCCCATCGAATGTGCGGCTCCTGGTATCGTAGACCGTAAGTCCGTATCGGTTCCCATGGAAACCGGTATTTTGGCCATCGACTCCATGTTTCCCATTGGGCGGGGACAGAGAGAGTTAATTATTGGTGACCGCCAGACCGGTAAAACGTCCATTGCCATGGATACGATCATTAACCAAAAAGGGAAAGATGTGGTCTGCGTCTATGTGGCGATTGGTCAGAAGGCATCCACGATTGCCAAGTTGGTGAATACGCTGACGAAGCAGGGGGCCATGGATTATACCATTGTGGTGGCCGCTACGGCATCGGATCCGGCGCCCCTTCAATATATTGCCCCCTATTCCGGTACGGCTTTGGCTGAGTACTTTATGTACCGGGGCAAGGATGTGTTAATTGTTTATGATGATTTGTCGAAGCATGCGGTTGCTTACCGGGCGATTTCCTTACTTTTGGAGCGTTCTCCCGGACGAGAAGCGTACCCGGGTGATGTTTTCTATCTGCATTCCCGCTTGTTGGAGCGCTGCAGCCGTCTGACGGTGGAAGCCGGCGGCGGTTCGATTACGGCGCTTCCGATTATTGAAACCCAGGCGGGAGATGTGTCTGCTTATATTCCCACCAATGTGATTTCCATCACGGACGGACAGATTTATCTGGAAAGTGAACTGTTCTTCTCGGGACAGCGACCGGCGGTAAATGTGGGCCTTTCCGTATCCCGTGTAGGTGGCGCGGCTCAGACGAAGGCCATGAAGAAAGCAGCAGGAAGTATCCGTATTGATCTGGCACAGTACCGGGAGATGGAGGTATTTACCCAGTTTTCTTCTGATCTGGATGAAAGTACCATGAAACAGCTGGCCCATGGCCGCGCGCTGATGGAACTTTTGAAACAGCCCCTTGGGCGTCCGTTAAGTATGGCAGAGCAGGTCATTACGCTGGTGGCCGCCAATGCACATATTTTCAGTGATTTGCCGGTGGAAAAAATCAAAAAATTCCAGATGGAACTGCTGGATGACATCTGTAAAAATCATAGTCATATCGTCATTCTTCTGGAATCGTCAGGAGTCCTGACGGCGGATTTGAAGGACGGGATTATTAAGGCAGCTGAAGCATTTAAAAATCGGGAGTGATAATTTATGGCAAATGCGAAAGAAATCCAGAACCGGATGAAAAGTATCCAGGATACCATGAAGATCACAAAGGCCATGTACATGATGTCCTCCATGAAGATGCGTAAGGCGAAGCAGCAGCTTGAGAATACGGAGCCTTTCTTTGAAGAATTAAAGGCCCAGATTTCCAGCATTCTGCTTCATTTTCCGGATATGCGTCATCAGTATTTTGATAATCGTCTGACAGATGAGAGAGAGACAGTGAAGAAGAAGGGCATAATTGTCGTTACCGGTGATAAGGGAATGGCAGGCGCCTATAACCACAATGTCATCAAAGAGACGCAGGAGTTATTGAAACGGGTGGGTGAGAGCCGTCTGTATGTGGTTGGTGAGATGGGCCGCAACAGTTTCCGCGCGCAGGGATTGAAGGTAGAGAAGGATTTTAATTTTTCTCCCAGCAGACCATCTATTCACCGCGCCAGAGTGATTGCGGAATTGATTGTGGATCTTTATAAAAGGGAAGAACTGGATGAAGTATACATTGTCTACACCCATATGATTAACAGTATGCAGTCACAGGTAGAGGTGGAACAATTCCTTCCGCTGAAAACCCACCAATTCATGAAACAGGAATTGATAGAGCAGGTAAGTGAAGGAAATAATGCTTACGAGGATGAAATGAATGAGGCCGATGACTGGTTCCTCTTCTATCCATCCCCGAAAAAGGTGCTGGAAAAATTGGTATACAATTATATTACCGGCTATATTTATTGTACACTGGTGGAAGGAACCGCCAGTGAGGAAAATGCCCGTATGATGGCCATGCGGTCGGCTACCGATAATGCGGAAGTTATGCTTACGGAATTATCGATGCAGTATAACCGTATCCGTCAGGCATCGATTACCCAGGAAATTACGGAGGTAATCGGAGGCGCCAGAGCATTGAAACAAAGAAAGTTGAAACAAGTGAGGTGAGATTTCACACAATGGAAAATAAAGGCAAGATTGTACAGGTTTCCGGACCTGTTGTAGATGTGGAATTTGAAAATGGACGTCTGCCGGCAATCAAGGAAGCGCTTTATGTGATAAACCGTGATCAAAAGTGCGTGATGGAGGTATCTCAGCATACGGGTCACGGCGTTGCCCGCTGCATTATGCTGGCGCCCAGTGAAGGGTTGAGCAGAGATATGGAAGTTGTCGCCACCGGTTCCGGAATCACGGTACCGGTAGGGGAACAAACCCTGGGCCGTCTGTTTAATGTTCTGGGTGAGACCCTGGATGATGGTGAGGAATTGAAGGGGGGAGAGCGCTGGTGCATCCACCGGTCAGCCCCCAGTTTTTCCAATCAGAGTCCGGTTGTGGAAATGCTGGAAACCGGGATCAAGGTTATTGACCTTCTGGCCCCTTATGCCAAGGGCGGAAAGATCGGTCTTTTCGGCGGCGCCGGAGTAGGCAAGACGGTTCTGATTCAGGAGTTGATTCACAATATTGCCACGGAAAGCGGCGGATATTCTATTTTTACCGGAGTTGGCGAGCGTTCCCGTGAAGGAAATGACCTTTGGCGGGAAATGAAAGAGTCCGGTGTATTGGATAAGACGGCACTGGTATTCGGCCAGATGAATGAGTCGCCAGGAGCCCGTATGCGTGTGGCGGAGACCGGACTTACCATGGCAGAATATTTCCGTGATATCAAAAATCAGGATGTGCTGCTGTTTATTGATAATATTTTCCGTTTTGTGCAGGCCGGTTCGGAAGTATCGGCTCTTCTGGGACGTATGCCTTCGGCGGTAGGTTATCAGCCTACCCTGGCCAATGAATTGGGTGAACTGCAGGAGCGTATTGCTTCCACAAAGGATGGTTCCGTTACTTCTGTACAGGCGGTTTATGTGCCGGCCGATGACCTGACAGACCCGGCTCCGGCCACAACCTTTTCCCATCTGGATGCCTCTACGGTATTGTCAAGAAAGATCGTAGAACAGGGTATCTATCCGGCGGTGGATCCGCTGGAATCATCTTCCCGTATTCTGGAAGCAGATGTGGTAGGAGAGGAACATTATATTGTAGCCCGTCAGGTACAGGAGACGCTGCAAAAGTACAGTGAATTGCAGGATATCATCGCGATCCTCGGTATGGAAGAACTCTCAGACGAAGATAAACAGACCGTATACCGGGCAAGAAAGATTCAGCGTTTCTTATCGCAGCCCTTCCATGTGGCGGAGAATTTTACCGGCGTTAAGGGTGTCTTCGTTCCGGTAAAGGAGACGGTTAAGGGCTTTGCCGCTATCTTAAGCGGTGAGATGGATCGTTACCCGGAGGCTGCTTTCTTTAATGTGGGTACCATTGAGGATGTTATAAAGAAAGCGGAAACCATGATGTAAGCAAGGAAGAGAGGCAGATATGAGTACCTTTACATTGAAAATCATAGCATGCAATCGTGTCTTTTATGAAGGCCCCTGCGAGTATCTGGTATTTCCCGGATATGATGGAGAGATCGGCATCATGGCCAACCATGAGGCGATGACTTCTACCATTGAGATCGGAGAGATTCGTTTCCGTCTGCCGGGAAATGAGGAGTGGCAGAAAGCGATTGTGTCCGACGGACTGATCAAGGTAGATAAGAATCAGGTCTATGTGCTGGTATATTCGGCGGAACGGCCGGAAGAAATCGATGCCTTCCGTGCGGAAGCAGCCCTTGAGCGGGCGAGAGAGCAGCTTCTGCAAAAACAAAGTATTATGGAATACCATATCTCCAGCGCTTCTCTGGCAAGAGCCATGGCGAGACTGCGCGGAGTTGGCAAATTTGATATTCATTAGTTCGTTAGTAATGACAGACGGGCGGCTTGCGTGTTTTGGCTGCCCGTCCATTTTTATCGTTCTTTCTTGACAATTCATCCAAAAAGTTGTAAGTTAATTACGTTAGCTAATCTGATTAACAAATAAGAGAAAGGAGAAGGATCCATGCCAAGAGATAAGACAGCCAGCCATGAGAAAATTGTGGAAGCCGCTATGCGGGAATTTTCAGAAAAAGGCTTTGAACAGGCTTCTATGAAAGCGGTCGCGGATGCCGTTGGGATGACGTCGGCAGCTTTATACCGCCATTTTGCCAGTAAACAGGATATGTTTGCCGCTTTGGTACAGCCGGCTATCGATGCCATGAATGACTGGAAAGTGAAGCACGTTTCCACTTGTTACGATGCGTTGGATCAGGAAATACCTGATATGATGTGGGATATGGAAGATGAATTTAACGATGCCCGCATCATTTTGGATGTTATGTATCAGCAGCCGGAAGCGTTTCGTCTGTTGATCTGCTGTTCGGCAGGGACGCCTTATGAAAATTGTATCCATGATCTTATGGAAGAGTCTACCAATGAAATGATGGAGTTTTTGGAAAACTGCAAAGCGAGAGGAATTCAGGTAAGGGAAATCAAGAGAGATGAGATGCATATGCTGGTCTCCGCATACAATGCGGCTCTTTTGCAGCCCATTGAGCATGGTTATGACAGGGCGGATGCGGAACGTTACCTGAAAACCATAGTGGACTTTTTTACACCGGGTTGGCGGATGATTACGGGACTTTAAAGAGGAAAGTAGTTTCCTCTTTTTTTGGACCGTATGTTAGTGATATCTAACTTTGAAAAGGAGATGGATGAGAATGAACAAGAAAAAGGAAACAAAACGTTCGGCGGCTTCCTGGCTGGCGGAACTGGCAGACTCCCGCAAATGGGAATACGTGCTCAGTGTACTGGCGGCGCTGGCCGGAGTCGGCTGCTCTCTGGTGCCATATTTTATTATGGTTGATCTGATTGGCGCTTTGGTAAATGGTTCGGCCGACAAAGCATGGTGCCTAAACCGCTGTCTCATGATGGGGGCATGGTGGGTGCTGCGGTATCTGCTGCATTCCCTGTCCACCGTACTGTCCCATCATGCCACATTTTGCGTGCTGGCGCATACACGGGTGCGCCTTTTGAATAAACTGGCCACTCTGCCGTTGGGGACGGTGCTGGAAAAATCCTCCGGCTCTTATAAGAATATTATTGTAGAGCGGGTGGATTCCATCGAAACGACGCTGGCCCACATGGTGCCGGAGATGACCTCCAATATTGCAGGGGCCATTGCGGTATTGGTCCTGCTGTTTTGTACGGACTGGCGTATGGGCCTGGCTTCTTTGATCGTATTGCCTCTGGGAATTTTATGTTTTCTGTCCATGTTTAACGGATATGAGGAACGGTTTGGACGGGCGATTCGCTCGACAAAGGCATTAAACGACACGGCGGTGGAGTACATCAATGGCATAGAGGTCATCAAAGCCTTTGGCCAGTCAAAAACCAGCTATGCCAAATTTGTATCAGCGGCCAGAGAGGGAGCGGATTGTTTTATTGAATGGATGCAAAGCTGTCTGTTTGGCCAGACAGCAGGGATGGCTATTTTTCCGTCCACACTTTTGGGAATTTTGCCCATTGGCTGTTTGCTCTATATGCGGCACAACCTGGCGGCAGAGACCTTTTTGATGGTGATCATTCTTTCTTTCGGTGTTATGCAGCCGTTAATTACGGCTTTTTCCTATACGGATGATCTGGCCCAGGTACAGACCATCGTGGGAGAAGTGGCAGACATTCTCTCCGGGAAGGATTTAAAACGGCCGGATTCGGCCCACAAACTGCCAATGGATTCGGCCATCGAATTACAGGATGTGCGTTTTGCCTATCACGAGAAGGAAGTTTTGCACGGAGTCAGCCTTCGCATTGAGCCTGGTACGGTAAACGCGCTGGTGGGACCATCCGGAAGCGGAAAGTCCACCATTGCCCGTCTGATTGCCTCTTTGTGGGATGTGGACAGCGGTAGTATCCGGCTTGGCGGTGTGGATATCCGCACCCTGCCGTTAAAGGAATGCACGGACCGGATTGCTTACGTGTCACAGGATAATTATTTATTTGACCTTTCCATTATGGATAATATCCGCATGGGCCGGAAGGGTGCTTCGGACGCCCAGGTGATAGAAGCGGCAAAAGCCTGCGGCTGTCATGATTTTATTATGGGTCTGGAAAAGGGGTATGACACGATCTGCGGGTCTTCCGGGGGACATTTATCCGGCGGTGAGCGGCAGCGGATTTCCATTGCCCGCGCTATGCTAAAGGATGCCAGTGTGATTATCCTCGATGAGGCCACGTCCTACACGGATCCGGAAAATGAAGCGGTCATTCAGTCTGCGCTGGCCCGGCTGATTCAGGGAAAGACCCTGCTTGTTATCGCGCACCGTCTGTCAACCGTGGCAGACGCCGATTGTATCTTTGTGGTAAAGGATGGTCAGATTCTGGCTGAGGGCACACAGGAACAATTACTGGAAGCATGCCCGTTATACAAAGAAATGTGGGAAGCCCACATGAGTGTAAAAGATCGTGACGAGGGGGTGGCATAAATGATACAAACACTTAAGAAATTCTTTTTATTCTGCGGAGAAGATAACCGGAAACTGTTTCTTACTTCCATTTGGCTGGGTGTATGCAGCGCCATTTGTTCCGCCATTCGAATTCCCGCAAGTTTCCTTGTGATCCGGGCGCTGCTGGCCGACCAGGTGACCATGGCAACCCTTTGGGGCAGTTTGGCCTTACTTGTGGGCTCCATTGCTTTGACCATTGTGATTAATATGAAGGCCACCATGCTGCAGACGAGGGGAGGATACCGGGCCTGCGCCAATAAGCGAATCGAGATCGCGGAGCATCTGCGTTATCTGCCCATGGGGTGGTTTAATGCCAACAGTCTGGGAGAGGTGGCGTCCGTGACCACCAATACCATGGAGAATATGGCTAATATCGCCACCCGTGTCGTTATGATTACTACCCGCGGCTTTCTGACGTCCGGTATTATCGCCGTCATGATGCTCTTCTACGATTGGCGGATCGGTTTGATCACCCTGTTTGGACTTTGCCTGTTTCTGTGTGTGAACGCCTGGATGCAGAAAGCGGAGCAGTCCGTATCCCGCCGCAAATTCGATGCGGATGAGCGGCTGGTATCAAAAGTACTGGAGTATGTCCAGGGAATTGCGGAGGTGAAAAACTTTGATCTGACAGAAGACACCACCACCCAGGTACAGGGGGCCGTGGAAGAGTGCCAAAAGGCAGCCTTTGCCATGGAACTTCCTTCGGTGGCCTTTATCTTCTTACAGTTTCTGGTTAATAAGTTCACCGGCGTAGCCGTTTGTGCCGCTTCCATCGTATTCTGGTTTAACGGTACCATGCCCCTGGCCAACTGCCTGCTGATGCTGATTTGCTCCTTTATCTTATTTGAACAGCTGGATAGCGCGGGAAGCTTTTCCACTCTGTACCGGTCTATTGATATCGGTGTGGAGAAGGCCAATGCCATCTTAAATGTGGAACCGATGGATATCGACGGAAAAGAAATGGTACCGGCCAATTATGATATTACTCTTGATCATGTGAATTTTGCATACGGGCAGAAGAATATTCTCGAAGATGTATCTCTGGTCATTCCGGAAAAGACCACGGCGGCCATCGTAGGACCCAGCGGAAGCGGGAAAACAACGCTGTGCCATCTGATGGCCCGGTTCTGGGATGTGCAAGGCGGAGAAGTGGCCCTGGGCGGCCGCGATGTACGGGAGTATAGCTATGACAGCCTGATGAAAAACTTCTCCTTTGTATTTCAGCGGACCTATCTGTTTTCGGATTCCATTGCCAATAATATCCGTTTCGGAAAGCCGGATGCCTCCTTCGAGGAAGTGATTGCGGCGGCCAAAAAGGCCCGCTGCCACGATTTTATTATGGCGCTTCCCGAAGGATATGATACGGTCATCGGTGAAGGCGGCGCAACAATCTCCGGAGGCGAGCGGCAGCGTATCGCCATTGCCAGGGCCATTATGAAGGATGCGCCGATTATCGTGCTGGATGAGGCTACGGCAAACGTGGATCCGGAAAATGAGAAGGAACTGGTGGAAGCCATAGAGGAACTGACTCTTGATAAGACGGTGATTATGATCGCCCACCGTCTGAAAACGGTGCGGAATGCAGACTGTATCTATGTGGTGGACGGTGGAAAGATTGTCCAGCAAGGTACCCATGAAGAACTGCTTAAGGAAGATGGAATTTACCGCCGCTTTGTGGTAGAACGCAGACAGGCGGCAGGCTGGAAGGTATAAAATAAGACAAGTGAAACAGAATACAAAGCAGTAGAAAGGAAGGAGAGCGCCGGGCTTATAACCAGCCAGGCGCTCTCTGGACTTTACCAGGGCAGGGGTGTGCGGCTGATCAGTCCGCAGGCGATTTTGGCGCCGGAATTACCTGCGGGCTGTGTGATGAAATCGTCCGGTCCCCGGTGGATAATCAGTGTTCTTCCGATGATATCGCCGATGGCGAAACGATTGGTAAATACGGCGCTCCAGGCGTAGCCGTTATTGCCAAAGAGCGGGGGCAGGTCCCCGGCATGGGCCGGATGGGGACAATCATTGGGATTGTAATGGCTTTTGGCATCGGCAAAGGGGTCGGTATCGTTTCCACTGCAGCTTTGGCCCTCGTGAATATGCATGGCAAAGACAGAGTCCATGCAGGGATTTTCCTCCATGGGAAGTCCCGTTACCTGTGTGATTACAAATACGCCGTTGGCCTGTTGATAGAAACGTGTATAGCCGGAAATGGCAGGGAACGCAGAGGATCCCTGTATTTTGGCATAGGCTTCCGGTCTTCTGGCGGCCAGCCGGTACAAAATCTGGTCAGATGTATAAAAAGAATGCAGCATAATTGTTCACCTCTCCCTTACTATATGATTTTTCGTCTATATTTGTTATAATATAAATGATGTTGGAGTCAAAAGATGCCATACGGATTGTTCCGTGCTTTGCACTCCCACAATTCTGGCATCATATAAAGTAGTACAATACAAAAAGGAGAAGCCGATGAAACAGCTTATGACAAAGTGGGGGAAAGAGTTGGACCGGGATTGCATTTTGCAGGAATATCCGCGCCCCCAGATGAGAAGGGAAAGTTATTGGAATCTGAATGGAGCATGGGAGTATCAGATGGGTAAGACGCAGGGGACCATTCTGGTGCCTTTCTCCCCGGAAAGCGCGCTCTCCGGCGTGGAGAAAGTGTTGGAACCGAAAGAGTGGATGGTATACCGCAGGACGTTTGTGCTGCCGGAGGGGTTTATCAAAGACCGGGTACTGCTTCACTTCGGCGGTGTGGATCAAATCTGCAAGGTTTATGTCAATGGGCGGCTTGTGGGCAGGCATGTGGGCGGTTATCTGGCTTTTTCCTTTGATATTACCGATGAACTGGCGGATGGCGTAAATGAATTGGCGGTTTTCGTGCGGGATGATACGGAGGAAGCGCCTTTTGGCCGGGGCAAACAGCGGCTTCATAAATTAAAGGGCAGACTCAGCTATCTTTTCTATACCCCCCAAAGCGGCATCTGGAAGACAGTCTGGATGGAGAGTGTGCCGAAAGTATATATAAAAAATCTGAAAATTACACCGCAGTTCGATGAAAGCCGTGTGGTATTTGAATTGGAAGCATCGGAGCGGGCAGATGATATGGAACTATCCATCTGGGATGAGGATACGCTGGTTTGGAAAAAAACAGGCGCGGCAGAGGAAAAGATAGCTGTAAAACTGGATGACGTAAAACCCTGGAGTCCCGAAAATCCCCATCTTTATGATGTGGTGATCCGCTGGGGCGAGGATGAAATCCACAGCTATTTTGGTATGCGTAAGGTGGCTGTGGATCGGGATAAGAAGGGAATTTTACGGTTCTATCTTAATAACCGGCCCTATTTTTTCAATGGGGTGCTGGATCAGGGATATTGGCCGGAAAGTCTGATGACACCGCCAAGCGACGAGGCTCTGATCTACGATATTGAGAAGCTGAAAGCCTGCGGATTTAATACGATTCGAAAACATATCAAGGTGGAATCCGACCGTTTCTATTATCACTGTGACAGGCTGGGCATGATTGTCTGGCAGGATATGCCCAATGGGGGCAGTTCCTATTCCATGCTTTTGGTGACCTATCTGCCTACGGTGTCTCCCTGGTTTGGCAGACATCTGTCAGACCGTTGGTATCGCCTGTTCGGACGGGCCGACGAGCGGGGACGCAGACAGTATTATCAGGAACTGACAGGTATGTTAAAGCAGTTATACAATTATCCCTGTATCGCTCTATGGACTGCCTTCAATGAGGGTTGGGGACAGTTTGATGCGAAGGAAGCTGTCAGACGGATTCGTAAATATGGAGGAAACCGCCTGATCAACCAGGCCTGCGGCTGGTTCGACCAGGGCGGCGGCGATTTATATAGCATCCATAATTATTTTCGAAAATTAAAAGTAAAGCCGCAAAAGGACCGTGTGGTGGCTTTGACTGAATATGGCGGTTATGCCTATGAGGTAAAAGATCATGTGGCCTGCGAAAAGACGGTGGGTTACCAGAATTATACTTCCCTTGACGAATGGATGGAACACTACAGTAAGCTATGGGAGGAACAGATTTATCCCAATATTGACCGGGGACTGTGTGCCGCCATTTATACCCAGACCAGCGATATCGAGGAGGAAATTAATGGGTTGATGACTTATGACAGAGCGGTGGATAAATTTGATGGAACCATCCTGAAACAGCTCAATGAAAAATTATACCGAATGGTATCCGATTTGACTTAAGCGGGAAGTCCATGCTTTACTTTTACCGGAATGCAGCATAATTTTTGGTAAAAGACGAAAAGCAGGGGCAGAAATTTTATGAGGTTGGGGCATTGGATAGAATCCAATGGAAGTGGTAAGATTACTGATCATGAAGATGATGTGACAGGAGGTATCGTATGTGTACGGCAGTAACTTATCAGACGAGAGATTTTTATTTTGGGAGAACGTTGGATCATTCCTGTGCTTATGGTGAGGAAATTACGATTACACCGCGAAAGTATCCCTTTTATTTTCGCCACCGGGACTGTGTGAGAGAGCATTACGCAATGATTGGTATGGCACATATACGGGAGGAATACCCGTTATATTATGAGGCGGTTAATGAAAAGGGACTTGCCATAGCCGGACTGAATTTTGTGGGAAACGCGTATTACGGAGTATGCATTAATGGAAAGGATAATCTGGCGCCTTTTGAATTGATTCCCTGGATTTTGGGAACCTGTGCTAACGTCGGCGAGGCGAAGGGATTATTAGAAAGGCTGCAGCTTGTGCGTACGCCCTTTTCACAGGATATGCCGCTGGCGCAGCTTCACTGGATGATTGCGGACAGAGAGGAAGCGATAACGGTGGAGTCGGTGGAAACGGGGCTTTTTGTTTATGAAAATCCGGTGGGCGTATTGACCAATAATCCCCCTTTTTTACAGCAGTTGTTTCAGTTAAATAATTATATGCATCTTTCAGCGAAGGCTCCGGTCAACCGCTTTTCCCCACAACTGCCATTAGAAACCTATAGCCTGGGCATGGGAGCTCTGGGACTTCCCGGAGATTTATCCTCCCAGTCGCGTTTTGTCCGGGCGGCCTTTATGAAGTTAAATTCCGTATCCAAAGACTCTGAGGCGGAGAGTGTGAATCAGTTTTTTCATATTATGGGGACGGTCGATCAGCCCCGGGGAATCAGTGAGCTGGGAAAGGGTTTGTATGAGACTACACTTTATACCTCTTGCTGCAATGCAGATAAGGGAATTTATTATTATACCACTTATGGAAATCATCAAATCTCTGCGGTGCGGATGCAGGAAGAGAAGCTTGACGATTATCAGCTGATCCGGTATCCTTTGATAGGGGGAGAACAGATTCATATGCAAAATTAGGATACTGGAGGGATAAGTATTGAAACTAATTAATAAGGTTTGCGGGAAAATCGGCCTGCTTAGTTACTTGTTTTGTCTATATTACCTTTGGCATTTATGCCAGTATGGCGGCATAAGGAGACATCTGCCATTTATAGTGTGCGGCGCTTCCGTCTTTCTGATGACCTTTGTCTGGTGGCTGATCTCCTGGTTCATGGTACGAAAAGGCGCCACGAAAAGCCGGGCCAGCCGAATTCTGTTTCGATTGGAACTGCTTCTTTTTCTTGCGGGTACCTTTTACTTTGGCGGGCGTATCGTCTATTCTGCCATTCCCTATAACGGCGCCTTATCCTGGAAAGTACAGGAATGGTTCCGAAAGAAAGAAGTTACTCTGAAACACCATAATATTTTTACGGATGGTCCCGCCGGAATTTTGGAAGATCTGGATGCGGCGCTTGATTTGCCGGAGGACCTGTATGTGACAAATACTTTCCAGATTACCTTTGATGATGCCGGCGAGATACAGACTATAGAAGCATTTTTGTATGGTGTCGATACGTCTGGCGAGAGAAAAACCTATCTGGTTTCTTATGATGCTTCCTCCGATTTGAAAATGACCGTATGGCTGAATGGAAATGTGAGCACATACGGCGATCCGGAACTGGAAAACTGGCTGACGCCTATGCTGACACTCTGGGAACAGGCAGATGTGAGAGCGCAGGTAGCTGATTGGCAAAAAAATGCAGAAACGAATGAATATGAACTGCAGTATGCCGGACAGCGTTCTTTTTCTACGACGGATGGTTTGCTGTACTTATCCGGTGATGTGGATGGAGATGGCGTACAATCCGGAATATCGGATTTTTCCGCATTGCAAAATGGCGGAACAGTCACCGGGTATACGCTGAGTTTGTCTGCAAAATCAGATAGTACAACGGTTTTTGTACATTATATGATGGAACCGGAATATACCAGCCAGCAGGAAATCCGCCAGGAGGAAATTCTACAGCAGACAGAAGAAGCCAAAGAGGCGGAGAACTGGAGCATTGACCAGGCGGATGGCACGATGTATTACTTTTTGGATGATCAGACCGGATGGCGTCTTGTGGTTACTGATGCGGCGGCGGGAAGCCGGTTTTATGAGATGGAAAGAACGGAGGATGGCGGCACAAACTGGATAAAGATCAATCAGGATCCCTTCGGCGGTTCCATCGGTGTGACAGAAGGCCTGCTGTTTTTGGATGAGAATTTCGGATATGCCGGACTGACCGGGGCTTCCCAGTCTTATTCCCGGTTGTATGTGACCCGTGACGGCGGCTATACCTTTGAACAGGTGGAACTTCCCATGGATTCCATAACAGAAATTCCTGCCCTTGGCCAGGAACTTGGTTATGTTGTATCGGATTACGATTACTATACTATGCCAGTGCTGCAGGATGATGTGCTGACGATCCAGGCGATATCGGAATACGGAGAGCAGGAGGGCTATCTGTTCCAGTCCGCGGATCAGGGGCTTACCTGGACCTATGCCGGTATTTTTGAAAATGAATAAAAATTCTGTGACTGGTGTTTTGATTTTCTTTGACAACTCCCGGGGCAAACGCCCCGGGTTTTTGCATTTTCCTTCCGGAAAATAATGCTATCTATTTGAATTGGGTACAATACTAGCATTGACGTTACTGTCATTCATTTGCAGGAGGGATTATTATGAGTAATAGAATATTAGAAAAAAACACAATGGATACATTTCGGGATTATCTGAGCAATGAAGAAAAGAGCGCGGCAACAATAGAAAAGTATATTCGCGATTCGCGGTTGTTTTCCTGCTTTGTCGGAGTAAAAGAAGTGACAAAGGAATTAGTCATAGAATGGAAGAAAGATCTTATGGAGAAAAAATATGCCATTGCTTCTATTAACTCTATGCTTGCCAGTGTAAATAGCTTATTTGGTTTTCTGGGCTGGAATGACTGCAAAGTGAAAAACCTGAAGATACAAAAGAAGGCCTATTGCCCGGAAAACAAAGAATTGACAAAAGAGGAATATATACGGCTAATTGGGGCGGCAAAGAATAAGCCGCAGCTTCAGCTTGTAATGGAAACTATTTGCGGTACGGGTATTCGGGTGTCAGAACTGAAACATTTTACGGTGGAGGCCGTGACACAAGGAGAAGTAGAGATTTGCTGCAAAGGAAAGATTCGTACGATATTAATTCAGACCAGATTAAGAAAAAAACTGTTAAAATATACGAAAAAATGTGGAATCCAAAGCGGACTCATCTTTATTACAAAGTTCGGAAATCCTTTAAACCGCAGTAATGTCTGGAGACAGATGAAAGTGCTTTGCAAAGCGGCAGGAATTAATCCGGACAAAGTATTTCCCCATAACCTGCGGAAACTGTTTGCCCGGTGTTTTTATTCACTGGAAAAGGACATCGCGAAACTGGCGGATGTATTAGGCCACAGCAGTATTAATACTACCCGCGTTTATATCATGACCAGCGGCAGTGAACACCGTCGTCAGCTGGAACGGCTGCACCTGATCATTTAATAGAAAATACAACAGAATTCTCCTTATGTTGTAACTTTAGATTCGTACGAAGTATCCCAATCAAATTCAACTGATATATAATACTATAAAATGTCAAAAATCTCAATAGTTCTATCGGTGGAAAAAGCAAAATTACTGAAAATCCAAACTACATAAAAAGGAAAAAGGAATATAAAAAGCAGCATAAGAACACCCTCACCGTCATTTTTTATAAAAATCAAGAGGGGGTGGATTTTTGCGCCCATAATCAGGAAAACAGACGGAGGTCGGTCCTGATTTTTTTGTTTCCTGACAACATAAGGAGAATATTGTTGTGAATAGATATATCGCCGATAGGACCAAAATAAGAGTTAAAGGTACGAACGTAACGGACAGGGAGGTTTAAGGCTCGTGGATAAGAATAGAAGCGATGCAATTAGCATAAATGAGTTGTTTGCGTATATGTATGGAAAGGCGGTTTATATTATTCTTGCCGGAACTGTGTGTGCGGTAATTGCCTTTTTTTATACAACGTACTTTATCACACCACTCTATACATCCACTACGAAAATGTATGTGTTAAACCAACAAAGCACGAATGCTATTACAAGCAGTGATTTGCAAAGCAGTACCTACTTAACGGAAGATTATATCGAGATTGCAACCAGCAGAACGGTAATAGAATCCGTGATTCATGCATTGGAACTGGATGTTTCTTATGAAGAATTGCTGCAAAGTGTGTCAGTAACCATTGCAAGTGACACACGAGTTGTAAAAATTTCGGTAACAAATGCGGATCCGTATATGGCGAGGGATATTGCAAATGTGATCCGTACAACTGCGGCAGAACATATAGTAGTTGTCATGAATATCGAAGCGATTAATGTGGTTGACGAGGCAAATCTTCCAACCAATCCTTCCAGTCCTGACAGGGCCGCCAATGTTGGAAAAGCCTTTGCCGCCGGTGTGTTTTTGGCCTTTGCCGTCTTTGTGTTTCTGTTCCTGATGAACGATAAGGTGAGAACCTCGGAAGATGTGGAACGATATTTGGAACTTGGTGTTTTGGGCGCTGTACCTTTGGAGACAGCGCATGCAAGGAAGAGTACAGGAAAGAAAAAACGGAAGGAAAGCTAATCTGCGGGTGAAATAGAAATGGAAAGTGTAAAGATCGTAAAACCTTATCTGAGCCAATATGGCGCGGAGGCATATAAGACGATACGGACGAATTTGCAGTTTTGCGGTGCGGATAAGAAGACAATCGTACTGACAAGCTATGGTCCCAATGAGGGAAAGACACATGTGACTCTGAATCTGGCTATTTCTTTGTCCGAGATAGGAAAAAAGATTCTGCTCATTGACGCAGACATGCGTAAGTCCGTGTTGCCCGGAAGAACGAAAGTTCATGCGAAGGTAAAAGGATTGTCGCATTTTCTTTCGAGACAGGAAAGTCTTGACGATGTAATTTATACTACCAATATTCCGCTTTTATATATTATGTTTGCCGGACATTTCCCGACGAATCCGGCAGAACTTTTAAATTCCGTTCTCTTTGAAAAGATGCTGGCCGGATTAAAGGAAAGCTTTGATTATATTCTGATCGATTCGCCGCCTCTGGGAGCTGTGATTGACAGTGCCATAATAGCTTCAAAATGTGATGGGGCCATAATGGTTATTGAGGTTAAGGAAAGCCGCTGGAAAGATGAACAAGAGATAAAAGCACAGATTGAAAAAACGGGCTGTCCTATACTTGGCGTCATTTTAAATAAGGTGGATATAGCCAGAGGAAAGTATGGAAGATATGGGAAATACGGAAAATACGGAAGATACGGAAAATATGGCAGTTATAAGTAAATGAGCCGGTTTTATCCGGTCTGCCGGAAAGCTGCCTGATGGCGGCGGAAGGAAGCACGGCCGGATTTTGGCGTGGACGGAGAAATGACATATGTTAAACAATTTGAAATATAGATTTGCGTTAAGAATTGTAAAATTACTCGATACGATTTTAGTTTCCTTTCCTGCTGTGATTTGCTGGTCTGTTTGTTATACCGATAAAATTTCGTATCAGTTACCTGTCCGCAGAACATGGATGGCTATGATCCTGTTTTGGTTTCTGTATATATCATTTGCACGTTTATATGATGCTTTCTTAATTTCCATTAACCGGATTTGGGAAAATATATACAGTCAGACGCTGGCCATATTGTTTTCAGACAGCATTCTGTTTTTATTAAGCTGGCTGATAACGGGATACTTTCCCTCTTATATGGCAGCCGCAAAGATGCTGATAATGCAGATATTGCTTGCTGTGATATGGTGCAGTTTTGCGCATATATGGTATTTCAGGGTATATCCGCCCAAAAAAACAGCTATCATTTTTGACGCCTGTAAAGGAATTGATCAATTAATCGCTGCGTATGGGTTGGACAGGAAATTTAAGATTACATATATTTTGCCTGTGGAAGAAGGTCTAGGAAAAATTTCTATGCTCCATGACGTGGATGTGGTTTTTATTATCGGCATTCACAGTCATGACAGGAATCGGATTCTAAAATATTGTGTGGAAAATCATGTGGATGTATATATGATTCCAAGAATTGGCGATGTGCTTATGAGCGGCGCCAAAAAGACACATATCCTGCATCTGCCAATGCTGCGGGTCAGCGGGTATGATCCGACGCCGGAATATGTAATTGCAAAGCGTTTTTTTGACGTACTGGCTGCCGGACTTATGCTTATCATTCTCTCTCCGGTTATGATGATCACAGCCTTGTGTATTAAAAGCTATGATCATGGTTCGGTTTTTTATAAACAGACACGCCTGACTCAGAACGGTAAGAAATTTTCGATTCTAAAGTTTCGGTCTATGCACATGGATGCCGAGGCCGACGGCATTTCCAGACTGGCGTCAGGGGAGGATGATTCCAGGGTTACACCGGTTGGAAGAGTGATTCGAAAATACCATATTGATGAATTGCCCCAATTGTTCAATGTCATCATGGGGTCTATGAGTATTGTGGGGCCAAGGCCGGAAAGACCGGAAATTGCCGCTCAATATGAAAAAGAACTTCCGGAGTTTCGCTTGCGGCTGCTGGCGAAGGCGGGCCTGACCGGATACGCACAGGTTTATGGAGAATATCACACGTCTCCCTATGATAAGCTGCAGATGGATTTGATGTATATCAGTCATCCTGGATTTTGGGAGGATTTGAAAATCTGTTTCGTCACAGTTAAAATCCTTTTTTTACCGTGCAAGAACGTTCAAAAGATACAAAGCTGAAAACAGGAGATACGGTCTATGCAAATCGGTGATTTCAATAAATGTTTTCGATATTTCTCTATTTTGATGACGCCGGCTGCCTTTGTCGTAAGTCCATGGCTGCTGCTGATCATGGTGATTTGTCAGTTGTTTACTTATTTTCAATGTGCGGAAAATATGGCGGATAAATTTATACTTATGTTTTTGTGTGCCACAACTTTTACTGGCATTAGTGTCTTTTCTTTCAAATTATATGACATTTTAATCTTTCTGTTTTTTGTATATATGCTGGCAAGGCGTGATAAGGATTTATATATTACGTCAGAACAAATTTTGTATTTTTTTGTTGTTTTGGCTGTTTTCTTTATTCATTTTCATACGACAGCATTTCTTGAAGTGTTTCGGTATGCAATTTCCATTATGTTAATGGTATTGGTGCAAAGTGACAGAATCGCGTTAAAAGAATATCAGACTGAGATTATTTCGATCATTGCGGCAAATTTATATTATGCATTAAGTGTGTATATTTTTACTTCAATGGGATGGGCGGTAAACCATTCCAATAGGATTATATCCACGGCTGTTTATATCGAGTCCGCGGAAGTCCGGTTAAATGGTTTCTTTACGGATCCCAATAAGTATACGGTCTTTTGTTTTACGATGCTGATTCTGGTTCATCTGTTCTTCGATGATAACAGAATGAAAAAGGCCGGGATATTTCTTCTGGTCATGGAAGCAGTTATAAGCGGGTCACGAATGGGAGTGGTTGGTATCGCTCTGTTTTTGGCTTTTGAAGCTTTTGGCATTTTTAAGGAAAAAAATCGGATTCTGCTGACAATCTTTTCCTGTATGATATTGGCTTGCGCCGCGATATGGATTATGTTTCCCGGTATCGTTACTTCCCTATTAAATGGCATGTATTTCTTTGTTACGAAACTTCTTGGACGGGCGCATACGCTGGAATTATTCGAAAACGTCAGCGAGGATGGCAGAGTATTGATTTGGAAGAGTGCGGTTACGTATATTAAAGAGCATCCGTTTTTGGGTCATGGATGGTTGTCTTATGAGCAGCTTCTCTCCTATCTGACGCACAATACGTTTCTGTCATTGCTTTTGGACGGCGGTCTTTTTATGGTATCGGCATACCTATGTTTTTTTAGAAAAATTTTCTTTGGGAAAGACTGGATGATCATGGTTCCGCTCTTTTTTCTTCCCGTCTTTTTGCTGGATTTATGTGATTTTCGTATGCACTATTTACTGCTTGCATTACTGGAAGCGGGAAGAGAAAGAGTATGGCATGGAATAGGTGGGAAAAACAGTTATGATGCAATTAATTATTCTGACGAAAAAGTGGGGGCGAAATTTTAGCGGCGCTACGCTTGCGACGCAATATCTGGCAAAATGTTGGGAATCCTATATGGATTCCATGATCGTATTGACGTTGGAATGTGGAGTATATGACAGAAGCGGTAAGATACGGGTAATCAGGTGCAAAAATATACGTAAGATGCGATGGATGCTTAGGCGTATCAGGGACATAGCGCTAGAAGAGCGGTATCTGTTTGGATATTCGGATGATCATCTGGGTGGTATGTTCTATGATGCGGGAATTCCCTATGTTCATACCTATCACGGAAGCTGGCCTGACGCCAGATATACGAATATGGAATTGTTTTGCAAGAGTTTTTATTTTATGCCGCTATACAAAAAGGCGATCCGGCATGCGCAAGCAGTGGCTGCCGTATCTGAGTATATGAGACGGTATACCTGCCGTCTGAATGCCAATTCTGTGGTGATTAGGAATGGAATGGATGATAAAAAGGAGGAACACGGTACCATACAGGAAAAAACGTTTGTGATGGTAGGGAGCATAGGCGGCATAAAGTACAAATATGCCATTCGTCTGGCAAAAGATCTGGCAGACATTGCGCCCGATATAAAGATTCATATCTATGGGAGAACAGATAATGAACGCATAGCTGCCGCTCTTAAAAAGCTGCCGAATGTGAAATGGATGGGAGAGCAGGCAAACATTCCATATAAAGCTTACTGCGGCCTGATTAATACGTCAAAAATTGAAAATCTCCCGATTTCTGCCTGTGAAGCGATACGGGATGGCATTCCGGTACTGGCATTTGGCGTCGGCGGTATCCCGGAAGTAGTTATAAATGGAAGAACCGGCTATATTGTGAAGGCGTATGACTGCAGGGCGCTGGCAAAAACAATTTACAGCTATGCGTCCAAACAAGTGCCTATGCAGGTAGATGTTTCTGTTTTGGAGAAGTTTGACTGGAACTATGCAGCTTTAAAATATTGGAAGCTGTTTCAAAAATGTAAGGGGGAAAGAATTCCGTCGTGAAAATATTTATTCTTGGGCCGGTGATGACAGAGCATTACATAGGCGGAGTCGCCAGCTTTCATGAGGGACTGGCCGTCGGATTTTACCAAAATGGATGGCAGACGTTTCTTTTGACTGATCAGAAGGAAACGGCAGGAGGGACCGAAGAGAGAAATGGTATTTCGGTGATCTATATCCGTAACAGACGCAGTTTTCGCAAATTGGCGGAAAGGGAAAAACCGGACGTGATTATTACCTGTCTGGCTTACGCTAAATATCTGGCGAAAGGGATTCGGGCGAAGAAGATCTATGTGCTTCATGCCTTTTTTAACAGAAGCTATTATGGTTTACTGAAATCTGTGCTTGCCGTGCCCTATCAAAAATGGCTGATTCGAAAATGTGATCTTGTTTTTGCCAACAGTTACTTTACGCAAATGATTAATTCCAATTTTTATAATATCAGGACAGATCAGGTGTTTTATCCGGGCGTTTCAGATACCTATTGGGAATCGTGCAAAAAAATACAAAAAACAGAGGAAAAAGAAATTCATACAATTTTGTTTGCGGGAAGGCTGGTGCCTTGTAAGAGGGTTGATATGCTGCTGCGGGCATTGGCGCTATTGTCTGAACAGGGCGTGGAATACAGGGCGTATATCGTGGGCGGAGGGCCGCAGATGTCCCGTCTTAGCGATATGGCCGGAGCATATGGGATACCCGTAGTTTTTCCCGGCGTTATGGATCAGGCACAGCTTGCAAAATACTATTGGCGGTCGGAGGTATTTGTCTCATTGGATGATCGGGAACCTTTTGGCATTGTTTTTTTAGAGGCTTTATTGGCGCAATGTAAAATTGTATGTCCGTATACGGGAGGCCAGGCAGAATATCTGCATACTTACGGAGAGTCGGTTGCTTATGTGGACTGCAATTCTCCGAAAAGTATTATGGAGGGGATTAAGCATATGTTCGAATATGGCATTGCTCCCCATATGAACCAGGCGCAGAGACAGGCCTGTACTTACAAAATGATTTCCGCACGTATGATTGACTATATTTCTTCTTTATCGATCAGAAAACCATTGAGAGAAGGTGACACATTTTGGAAAAAAGACATGACGGTCTACGGCGTAAAAAACGAGAAGGAAATGAGTTAATCAGTGTGATTGTTCCCATATATCGTGTAGAGGCATATCTGCCCTGCTGTCTCGAGAGCATCTGCGGCCAGACCTATGCTTACCTTGAAATCATATTGGTTGACGACGGTTCACCGGATGCCTGCGGCCAGATCTGTGATGACTATGCGAAGAAAGATAAGAGAATCTCCGTGATTCATAAAAGGAACGGGGGTCTTTCGGATGCCCGCAATACCGGATTGGCGGCTGCGCATGGAGAATGGGTCTGTTTCATTGACAGTGATGATTATCTTGCGGAAAATATGTTGGAATTACTGTATCGGCGTTGTATGAAGGATCATTCGGACATGGCCGTTTGTAATCTGGTATATGTAGATGAGGCAGGGACTCTGATGCAGGAAAATAATAAGGATGTGGTGGTTGTTGACGAGGTATTGTCTGCGTGGCAGGCTCTGGATAAGCTTTATGAATATAAGTATTGGTATTTTGTTATGGCGCAGAACAAATTATACAGACGAGAGCTGTTTTCTCATATTCGGTTTCCCCGGGGTAAATTGCATGAGGATGAATTTGTAATGTACCGTATTTTTGAAATATGCAGGCATATATCCTGTGTGAGCGGCGGGCTTTATTATTATAGAAAGCGCAGTGACAGTATTATGGGAAAACCATATTCGGTGCAAAGGCTGGACGGCGTAGAGGCTTATCTGGAACAGGCGGTTCATTTTGTGAAAATGGGAAGGAAAGAACACGCCGTATATGCCATGAATAGCGCGGAGTTTTTACTAAAAGAAGGGCGGTCAAAATTGGATTTGCGTTTTCCGGAGCACAGGAATCGCTGCCGGGAATTGAAACGGCAGCTATGGGTGACCTCCTACCGGGTCGGCCGCGAATTTTCCTTTCCGGCATGCATAGTGTACTGGCTGTTTCGGAGACACAAAAAGGTTCTTTTGGCATGTAAACTATTTGAAGCGTCATAAAAAGCAAAGGGATATTGGCATGGAAAAACAGAAAGTATCAATTATTATTCCTATATACAACACGGAACCGTATCTTTCTGAGTGTATTGACAGTGTACGGCGTCAGACATACCATAACCTGGAGATCATACTGGTGGATGACGGTTCGACGGACAGCTCGCCGCAGCTGTGCGATCGGTATGCGAAAATGGATAGGCGTATCAGGGTAATTCACCAGTCAAATCAGGGCGTCAGCGCGGCGCGCAACGCCGGGTTGGCCGTTATGCATGGAGCGTATGTTGCCTTTTTGGATAGTGATGATAAGATAGCCTGTGATATGATCGCCGTTCTGGCGGACAATCTGAGGAAAACAGGGGCCGAACTAAGCGTATGCGGCATTTCCCAGGAACTTTCCAGAGACAAGGGGGAGTATCCGGATAAGGTGGAAGTACTTACGATGCACGAAGCGATACGGCAGGTCATATTAAATCCCATGTTTAACGGCTATGTGGCTAATAAAATGTTTTTAAGCGCTTATCTGAAGGCATACCGGCTGGCATTTGAACCGGAGGTGGCCATGTTTGAAGATCAGTTACTGGTAGTGCAATATATCCGGCATTGCCGTAAAATCTGTGTCACAGACAGGGTTCTGTATTTTTATAGAAAGAATCCCGAAAGTATTTCCCGAAAGGCTTTTGACTATAAAAGGATTACCGCAATTTATGCGCAGGAGAAAATTTTGCATATGTTAAGGGAAGATGGTTTGGCGGATGAATACCTGTGTAAGAGCTTGTGGAACGGGCTGATGCGCGCCTATGTGTACTGGTATAAGGATCTTTTGTTTCTTCCGGCCGACGGAAAAACAGAATGGCTGCAATATATTCGGAAACAATTTATGGATCATCGAGGACTTTATTCCTACGATGAACAATGGACATGGAAGGGAAGATTATGCCGCAGTCTATGGAGTGTACTTTTTCGATTTTGATTCCGGTTTACAATCAGAAGGAATATCTGCCATACTGTATTGATTCGGTGCTTCGGCAGACGATAGATGATTATGAAGTGATTCTTGTGGATGACGGTTCAACAGACGGGTCATCAAAACTATGTGAGGAATACCGAAGAAAATATTCCGCTAAGATTCAGGTGATTCATCAGGCAAACGCCGGTGTATTCGCGGCGAGAAGGAGGGCTCTTCATGCCGCAAAAGGAAGTTATGTACTATTTCTTGATGGGGATGATGCCTACCGGCCGGATGCACTGGAAGTATTATTGCGTACGATAGAGGAACAGCAGGCAGAAGTAATTTTGTATAATGCCTCTGTGACAGATGATTTCCGCCGCCCCTATGGTAAAGCTCCCTTTTCAGAAAAGCGGGTGTTCATGGATGAGAGCAAGAAGGAGATATATACGGCGTTATGCAAAACACATCAGCTGAATTCCCTGTGCTGTAAATGCATAAGGCGGCAGCTGCTTTCTGACGAGAGGGTTGATGGTACCGGTGCGGTGTTTCTCGGATATGGAGAAGATTTATATCTGAGTATTCCCGTACTGGACAAAGCAAAGAAGATTGTATTTCTAAAAGAATCTCTGTATTTTTACAGGCAGCATGATGAGAGCGTGACCCACACGTATTTTCCCTGGCAATTGGATTCGGTCAAAATCGTATGTGAGCGCCTGCGCCGTTACGCGGCCGTCTGGGAAGAGCAATATGATGTGGAATTTTCCAGGATGGTCGATCATTATTGCGCCGTGGAATGCTACGGCATCATGAAAAATATAGGGCGCAGTCATCTGAGCATCAAAGAGAAAAAAGCGGAAATTCAAAGATTGAAAAAGGATCCGTTTTTTCGGCCTTTTTCCTATGGACTGCTTAAAAACAGGGAATTGAATATGGGCAGAAAACTATTGTTTATGATGTTATACAGTAATAATTTTTTGGTTCTTTGGGGACTGAAAACGGCATTTGGGTTGGCAAAGGGAAAGAGATGTAACAGGAGAGCAAAATGGAGCGGAAGGAAACGTTGATTTCAGTGATTATACCGGTATATATGGTGGAGGAGCAATTAGACCGCTGTATAAAGTCCGTTGCCGCACAGACGTGGAAGCAGATGGAAATCATACTGGTAGATGATGGTTCGCCGGATCGATGCCCTCAAATCTGTGATGAATGGAAGGCACGTGATGACCGGATACGAGTACTTCATCTGGCCCATCAGGGGCTTGCGGGAGCACGCAATGCAGGCCTTGCGGCAGCCGCGGGAGCATATATTTCTTTTGTGGACAGCGACGATTATATACATCCGCAGATGATGGAACGTATGATTCATGCCATAGGAGAAAGTGATTTGTGCATCTGCGATTATTACCGGGTTCTGGGGACTGAAACGAAAGCCATGTCCAGCCGCGGAGCCCGTGCCGGTACATATAGTGGCGACGATATCATCAACCATTTGCTCTGGCAGGACGAAGTGTTCTTCTGCAGTGCCTGTAATAAACTATACCGGAACGTGCTTTTTTCAGATCTTCGCTATCCGTCCGGCAAATATTATGAGGATAGTTTCATGATACATAGGCTGCTGCACACCTGTCAGAGGGTAACCATTATTTGTGATTCACTGTATTACTATGTCAAGAGAACGGAAAGTATTATGGAAAAGCCATATGATATCGGGCGTCTGGACGCCTGTGAGGCCATGCTTGACAGGGCCGGCTTCCTGCTGGATCAAAAAATGGGGCAGCAGGTGATTCTGATTACATTACGAAATTATTTTTGGCATTATGTGGAGGGATTCCGGCATGCGCTTTTCGCTAAACCGGTAAAGCGCAGGATCTATTTCCTCCGGCTTCGCAAACTGCGAAGAGCATATGCCGCTATATATCCGCAAATAAATAAGACGTCGTGCCGTTTATGGGAGCGGATGTTTTTGTGGGGGATGCGGCGGATGATGGGATTCTTATGTATTCCCGGTATGATGCGGGAGGCCTTAAGGTAGAAAAGTATAATGTTTTGAAGTGAGATTATATGATAACAGGATGATGCTATGAAAACTGCGACTGTAACATGGATAACTTATCATAATTACGGCACACTCTTACAGGCTTATGCCCTGCAAAAGAAGATAGAACAGTTTGGACATGAGAATGTGATTCTTTCAGATCATAAGATTTTGGCCGATTACCGGTCAAAGCGACAAAAGGCGGGAATGCATATGCCAGCCATACCACATAAAAGAAATATACGAGATATAGGTGTAAGGCTGACTGATATGGCTCTTCATCCTCTCCAAATACGGCGCTTTATGCTTTCTAAAATAAAGAAGGAAAAATATGGATACCCGTACAGGGAGTCTCTGAGACTGTGCGAATGTTTCAAAGATACAGAGTTACATATTATAAAGAATGTGGACCCGGAAGAATTGTCTGGCCTGAATGGAAAATTTGATACTTTTATTGCCGGCAGTGATCAGATATGGTCGGCTTTTGATGATATCTTCAATCCCTATTATTATCTTGACTTTGTTACCGGAAGGAAAATATCCTATGCACCTAGTCTTGGTACGGATCAGATAACGAAAACAATACTGGAACAGATAAAGGAGCTGTTGCTTCCCTACGAAGCGATTTCCGTAAGGGAAAAAATATCTGCAGAGCGATTATCGGTTTTGACGGGAAGAAATGTTGAGTGGGTTGCAGATCCTGTTTTACTCCATGACAGTCAGTTTTGGAGTATGCTTACCGAGGGGATAGCATTTCCGCAAAAGAAATACCTGCTTTGCTATTTTCTTGAAGATAAACCTTGGTATTTTGAGTATGCCAGCAAAATAGCCAGACACTTGCAGTTGAAAATTGTGTTAATACCTAATTTATGGGAGTTTCTCCGCAGGGAATATGTGCTGGAAAGCGGTGTTGGGCCAATGGAATTTGTTTCGCTGATCCAGCATGCAGAATACGTATTAACAGATTCGTATCATGGTTCCCTTTTTTCCCTTATTTTTCAGCGGGACTTTCAATATTTACTGCGTTTTTCCGACAATGATTCTCATTCACAGAACATTCGCGTGCAATCACTGTTCAATTATCTGGAAATTAGTGACCGGATTATTAACAGGCGGAATACCGCTTATTCCTCCTGCAGGATGAATTATACTTCTATAAATAAAAAGATAGAATCCTTCAGAAGAGAATCAGAATATTATCTGGAAGATGCGTTAAAAGAGTTATTACAGAAGGAGTGAAGTGTTCTATGGCGATTCCCAGGGTTATTCATTATTGTTGGTTTGGCAAAAATCCGCTTCCCAGTCATGTGAGAAAGTGTATCGCGACCTGGAAACGATACTGTCCGGACTATAAAATTATACAATGGAATGAGACAAATTTTGATATCGGACAAAACCGATATATGAAAGAGGCTTATGAAAGTAAGAAATGGGCATTTGTCAGTGATTATGCCAGATTGAAGATTATTTATGATCATGGAGGGATCTATCTTGATACCGATGTAAAATTGAGAAAGCCCCTGGATGATCTGCTGCGATATGATGGTTTTATGGGGTTTCAGAACCGGGAAATCATAAATGGAACCATATATGAGACAGTGGCCACAGGGCTGGGATTTGGCGCCATGCCGCATCATCCGGTCATCGGAGTATTATTGGAAGATTATCGTAAGATTTCATTTTTTAAGGAAGATGGAACGCCGGATCTGACGCCATGTCCTGACAGAAATACGGAGACGA
Source organism: uncultured Hoministercoradaptatus sp. (assembly GCA_964427045.1). Classification (GTDB taxonomy): domain Bacteria; phylum Bacillota; class Clostridia; order Lachnospirales; family Lachnospiraceae; genus Oliverpabstia. The sequence goes on from CAYRTA010000009.1 coordinate 28,273, forward strand.
TGAAAAAACTGGGACTCCGGGTTGACGGAACCAGGCAGGAGGTTCATGGAATGCAGATTTTTCCGGCAGAATATTTTTGCCCGTTGGACAGGAGTACTGCCAGAATGAAGATAACTTCGAATACCTATGCCATTCATTTGTTTTCTGCCTCCTGGTATGATAAAGAAGATAAGAAATGGCTGATCATTCAGAAACTCATTGGCAGCATGGCTTACCGCAGGCTGCGCTATCAGACTTTACCGGACATAAAAACAAGCATAAAAAAAATATTGGGAATTACGGGATATGGAAAATAATTGGTCAACTGTGATAAAACCAAAAACCAACCTCTTGGATTTGAATCTAAAAGAGCTGTGGAAATACAGAGATTTAATCTGGCTGTTTGTAAAAAGAGATTTCAAAACGATGTATAAACAAACAATTTTGGGGCCTCTGTGGATTATTATTAATCCTTTGCTGACAACAGTGATATTTACCATTGTGTTTGGGGATATTGCCAATATCGCTACAGACGGAGTGCCGCAATTTATTTTTTATATGGCTGGAAATACATTATGGTCCTATTTTTCTGCCTGTCTGACAAAAACAGCAAATACGTTTGTCAATCATGCGGCGATTTTGGGAAAAGTTTATTTTCCCAGGCTGGTGATGCCGATTTCTTCGATTCTGTCTGAGGCTATTAATTTTACAGTACAATTTATACTGTTTGTTATCTTTTTGCTTTACTGCATGATTCGGAATCCCGTTGTCCATCCCAATCAGTATCTTGTGCTTACGCCGTTTTTGCTGCTTTTGCTGGCTATGCTGTCTTTGGGATTCGGAATCATCATTTCCTCTTTGACCACAAAGTATAGAGATTTGGCTGTTGTTGTGTCGTTTGGCGTTCAATTATGGATGTATGCAACACCTGTCGTTTATCCGATTTCCCAGATCCCGGAAAAATGGAAAGGATGGATTTTATTAAATCCCGCGGCGCCGATCATAGAAACATTCCGGTATGCATGGTTTGGAAGTGGCTCTATTCCCTGGGGATATCTGGGGATTTCGCTGGTTACAACCATTGTCGTATTGTCACTTGGAATTATTTTATTTAATAAGGTGCAAAAAACATTTATGGATACGATTTAGGGGCATTTTATTATGAAGAAAAATGTAGTTATAAAAGCAGATAACATAAAAAAACGGTATCGTCTTGGTGTGATTGGCGGGGGAACCCTGCGCGGCGATTTACAAAGCTGGTGGGCGAGAAAACGGGGCAAAGAGGATCCAAATGTAAAGATCGGACAGGAGACATACAATGGCAAGGAAACATTGCTGGCCTTGGACGGTATCAGCTTTGAAGTGTACGAGGGAGAAAAACTGGGTATTATCGGGAGAAACGGAGCAGGAAAATCAACGATATTAAAGCTGCTGTCCCAGGTCACTGCGCCAACGGAAGGGACTATTTGTATTAAGGGCAGAATATCAAGCATGCTTGAAGTGGGGACAGGATTTCATCCCGAACTGACAGGAAGAGAGAATATTTATCTAAATGGGGCCATTCTGGGTATGACCAGACAGGAAGTGGCCGGAAAAATAGAGAATATCATAGATTTCAGCGAGTGCCGTCCATTTATAGATACGCCGGTCAAAAGATACTCCTCAGGCATGTATGTGAAACTTGCGTTTGCGGTTGCCGCACATTTGAACTCGGAAATATTGATTATGGATGAGGTACTTGCAGTGGGAGACATGGAATTTCAAAAGAAATGTATTAAAAAAATGAGTGATGCCGCCGAGAATGAGAAAAAAACGATTCTGTATGTCAGCCATAATATGAACACCATCAGGCAGCTATGTGACAGAGTCATTGTGCTGGATCGGGGAAAGATTATTTTTGATGGAGATGTGGAAGACGCAATAGCAATTTATATGAGCACATATGATCAGCTGAAGGATCATTATGATTACTCAGACATAAAGCGTACATCTTTTGAATCCATGTATGTGCAGCTATTGGGCTTAGATGTGTTAAATCCGTCAGGAAGTAAAGTGATAAAAGGGGAAGAGTTCCATTATCTTTTGCACTGTAAAACGAACAGGCGGGTAGAAAATGTGGGTTTTCGATTTGTTATCTATTATCTTGATGGAACGGTCATGGGTACCACCTTTCTGGATCAAAAAATCAGTATGCAGGAGAATATTGCTTTTGATTTAAAGATAAGATTGTCGACAAAAGATTTTACAGATGGTAAATATCGGGTTATGGCATTGGCCTATGAATATGATACCTATGGAAATCAGGTGGGTATTGATCGTGTGGATCCTGCCCTTTACTTTGAGATCATTCCCAGGCAAAATTCCCTGGTATGGTTACATCAAAAATGGGGTCATGTTCAATTTAATGATATGATTCTGGAAGAAGTAAGGATATTGTAGTTATGAAAATAATAACAAATTATACAGCAAAAAAAATACCGAAGGAAAAACAGACGGAAAAAATTTCTGTTGTTGTTCCTGTTTATAATATTGAAGTATATCTTCCAAGGGCAATCGAGTCAATACTAAATCAAACCTATCAGAATCTTGAGGTTATTCTTGTTGACGATGGTTCCACAGACGGCAGTTCCGAAATATGTGAGCAATATGCCAAACAGGATTCCAGAATTAAGGTGCTGCATAAGAAAAACGGCGGTGCGGGGAGTGCGCGCAACAGAGGGATGGAGCTTGCTTCAGGAGAATATCTGACATTCGTAGACGGGGATGACTGGATAGAAAAGGAGATGTATGAAGTTCTGGTATCGGCCATGAGAGAGACGCAGGCGGATATGGCGGTCTGCCGGATTCAGCGGGGCTTTGTTTCCCCGGCTGTGGACGGTACTTTCCGGATACCGCAGATGGCGGGCGTATTTTACGGGATGGAATTGCTGGAAAACTATATTATGTGTGATGCGGGATGGACGGACGGGAGGTTTTTGATTGAACATGGCGCCGTCAATAAGCTATGTTTGCGGTCGCTGGCGAAAGACCTTATGTTTTCTGCAGACATCTGTGGGGAAGAGTTTTCGTTTACTCCCCGGCTGCTGGCCCGGGTCCGAAAGGGGATTTATCTGAATACCGCCTACTACCATTATATGCAGGAGAGAACGGACAGTCTTATGCAAACAAAATTTCCGCCGGATTATCTGTATCGGGTTATCGGGATTTGGAAGGAACGCAGTGCCTTCCTTCGGGAGATCAAAAGGGCGGATCTGGCAGAAACCAGCGATTTTTATCTCTATGATCATCTACTAGATTCTTATCTGCATCCGGGAGAAATCCCGCCGGCAGAAGCATATGAGTTACGCTGCGGAATAGAAAAAGTGATTAGGGAAAACAGACAGCAAATCAAAAAGCTGTATGCTTTGCCTGTCGTTAAAAGGAAAAGGAAATTGCGGATGAACATTTTTCTGTGGTCGCCAGGTTTATGTATATTGTTTTCCCACAGACTTTCCGCTTTCCGAAAGTATCGCAGACAGGAGCTGGACGTTTATGGACAAGATTAATCCGGGGTATGGAAAAAAAGAGGAAGGGAACGGCAGATATCACTCGATGGATTTACTTAAATTTTTGGGAATGCTGTTTGTTCTCATTTATCATTGCACGACAGTAAAGAGTAATATTCTTGAGGATGCGTCGGCAGCGACGTACGGTAACTATCTAATCAGGCCTGTTTTATCCACTTGTGTTCCGCTATTCTTTTTTGCCAATGGATTTTTACTGATTCAGAAACCCTTTCATTTGAAAAAGTATTTGATGAAAATGATGAAATTCATTCTGCTGACCGGAATCTGGGGCGCAATTACGCTGCTTTTTCTGATGCCAATTTATGGGGAATGGCTTTCTATAAAGGAATTTCTGATTGCCTTATGGGACCTGAAACAGGATTGGATTAACCATTTGTGGTACATGGGCGCGCTGGTTTGTATCTATGTGTTCTTTCCGCTTATAAAGAATGCATTTGATCATAATAGAAGGATTTTCTATTACTGGGTGGCTATTTGCTGCCTGTTTGCTTTTGGAAATGCCGTGATCTGTATGCTGGTTACTTTTTTGTCTTACCTGGTGCGAGGTGGAAATATCTATTATTTTGATAATTTTTTTAATATGTTTAATCCTTTTCGCGGCCTTTACGGATACACGATTGCGTATTTTAGCATTGGCTGCTTTGCCGGAGGGAACCATTTGCGTATCAAAGAAAAGATTCAAAAGTGCCCTTTTGTTAATCCGTGGACTTTATTAATACTTATGGTTTTGTCTGTGTTATTGCTGGGGTTATGGGGAGTATTCAGTACGAAACTGACAGGTAATTACTGGGATGTGGTCTGGAATGGTTATGATTCGATTTTTACACTTATGAATGTAATCCTTTTCTACTTGCTCAGTTACTCATATCGATTCTCCGGCAGGGGTATCACAAAGTACATACAAATCATATCACGAAATACATTGGGTATATATTTTATACATGATATTTTCCGGCCATTGTTTTTGCAGCTGGGAGTTACGCAGCTGCCGTTTGCCAATACATATCTGTTTAATATTCTTTATGCATTTATCGTAATGAATCTAAGCCTGCTTGTTGTAAAAGTATTGAAACAAATTCCGTTTGTTCGAAAACTGGTTACATAGGTTTCAACTTTAAGGATGTATTTGTAGGTTTGTCAAACATATGTTACACCGACTGTAAATAATCTCTCAGTACCT
>CAYRTA010000010.1:0-30936 GCA_964427045.1 uncultured Hoministercoradaptatus sp.
GCCGTACGGATGCAGTTTTTTAATCCCTTCCCGTCATGCCCTCCGAAAAGCTGGGATACCAGCACACTGATTCCCGCGGAAAGGCCAATATAAAAGTTCACGATAACAGATAACAGCAAGCCCCCCTGTCCCTACGGCAGCCAGGGCATCCGCTCCAATCAGCTGTCCTACCATCGCCGTATCGGCAAGATTATAAAACTGCTGCAGTAATTGGGAAAGCAAAATCGGCAGCGTAAAGATCAATAATTGGGCCGTAATCGGTCCCGTTGTCATGTCCTTTTGAGATACCGAAAACCACTCTTTTTTCCCCAGGGATAACCGCACCGCCGCTCCATGTATACCGCCCATAAAAAAGCCCTCCTATACTATTTTTATTATAGTATGGAAGGGCTCGTCAGCCTATCGCGAAATATCCATGGTAAGCTATAAGGATTTCTTATATCTTTCTTTCATAACAGCTTTTACATAGGCAAGAACCTAGATTTCTTCTTTGATAACAGCTTTTACATAGGCAAGGAATTCGCTGGCAATCCAGGGCAGTTCCTGATTTTCATGATACACATAACCAAAGGTAATTCTATCTTCAAATCCTTCCACCGGAATCATATGAAAATCATAATAACGGAACCGGTTTTTCAGCCAATAGCTGCATAAATTACATAAATCCGTATTTTCCAATAACTGCACCATAACATGATTGGAATTGGTTTCCACCACATTTTTTGCCGAATACTGCAGTTTGCCTGCAAGCAGTTCATCTCCCATAAGATCGCCAAAGGAAAAGAAATCATCCGTCATCTGGACAAATTTCAAGGTTCCCAGTTCTTCCGGTTTCAGAGAAGTCTTTCCGTAGAGCGGATTCTTTTTCCCCACATAAACTACCATATCACTTTGGACTAGGGGTTCAAAATGCAGGTATTTCCGTTTTAAAAGGTAACGAAATGCCGCCCCTTTGTTGGAAGGAACAAAGACAAAGCCTATCTGGGCTTCATGAAGGGCAACCTTATCCAAAACAGCTTCCACACCTTCTTCCAGATACCTATAATGATAATCCGGATGAAGCTGAAAGAAATGAGAAAAAAGCACTGCCATGTTGCTGCTTGAGTTCGTAAGAATTGTAAAATTTTTTGACGCGTTGTGCTCATTAACCGATTGCATAAGGCCCACATGTTTCAAAATTCCTACGGCATATTCATAATTCTTGAGACCTGCTTCTGTCAGCGTCACTCCCCTTGCGCCGCGGGAAAAAAGTTTACAGCCCAGTTCTTTTTCCAGAGACTGAATCACCGCACTGACATGAGGTTGGGACGTATACAAAACCTCCGCTGCCACACTGAAACTGCGCTGCTCCGCACAAGTAATAAAATATTGAAGCTGACGAATATCCATGGCGTTCTCCTCTTTTGCTGATAAAAGTAAAAAACTCTGTCAGATTTTCATTAACTTTGCCGCATTTTCATAAAAGATGGCTCGCTGGGCTTCTTCATCCAGTCCACAGGTAATCACTTTCTGAATCTCTACGGATGGATGATGGAAAGGAAAATCCGTACCGAAAAATATCCGGTCGTGACCGACCTCCTCATAGGCCTGTTTAATCCGTACCCCCATCGGCATACCTGACATTTCCAGATAAATATTGGAAAAACGTTTTGCCATCTTGATAGCGGCATCAATATATACACCGTGTCCATGGCCCATATGCAGCATCACTACGTTTACTTTCGGAAAACGTTCCGCCAGAAAACCGATACTCCAGGGAAGCGAGTACGGCGGATGACCCGAATGCATAAATACGGGAAGGCCTCTCTTTTCAGCTTCTTCCATAACCGGGTCCAAAACCACATCGTCAGCCACATAGGCATGGCGAAGAGGATTTAGCTTAATTCCGCGAAATCCGGCGCCATCCACATAGACAGCAATTTTTCGCCGGCACTCTTCACTTCCCTCCATGGGATTGAGATAAACCAATGGAAGAAACCGGTCGGGATGGGCTTCATATGCCGCTTTTACCTCCTCATTTCCCGTATGATCTTTAGCGCAAAGCACGGTTTTCTCAATCTCATAAGTATCCATCAGGGCCAGAATGTCTTCCATAGCGGCCCCTACTCCCTGTGCCCAGCCGCTATAATTTCCAATATGCGCATGCGCATCGATCTTTTTCATTTCGTGCCTCCCCTTAAACATGCTGCAGACGTTTCATGGCGCCGGAAGTCTCCAGCACGGAAATCACCACGGCCGCAATCACCACACCCATTAAGGTCTGGGTAGAAACCGTGAAAATAGAAGCCACCGCTGCTTTGACTCCGACTAACGGAATCTTTACCAATGTGTAGGCCACAATCTGGAAGATACCGCCTAAAATAGAGCCAAGAAGCCATGCTTTCTTAAAATAAGGCGTTAACCGTTCCACAACAGTTCCCATAATGTAGGCCATCAAACCTTTAATCAAAAGGGTGGGGATCACATATACCATGTAACCGCCGATAAAATCAGCCAGCATACCGCCCAGGGCTCCGGCCATGGTACCCCGTTTCTTTCCCAAAAGCATCACTGCCACAAAAATTCCGCAGTCTCCCAGGTGACTATACCCTCCTGTCATAGGATTCGGTATCTTTAACAAATAGGTCATAACAAAAATAATAGCCGTCATCATTGCGGTCTTTGTCAACTGTTTCATAGAATCATTCATTGCGCTACCTCCTGCTCATTTGATCTATGCCAGTAACTATAACACCCCATGTGACTTTCAAAAATATCCAGTTTTTTATTTTTTCACCAGTCCAGTTTTTTACCGATCCAGTTTTTTATCAGTCCGGTTTTTTATCGGTCCAGTTTTTTATCGATCCAGTTTTTTACCGATCCTGCAGGGAGTCGGGTATTCGGAAACTCAAACGCCCGTCTATTCCGTCTCGATCCGTTCCATCCGGCCATCCCGGATACGATAAGCCTCTCCCCAGATACTCTCCTTCCCTTCCACAGACAAAAGATAACTGCCGTCCGGAAGCACCAGGAAGTTCTGACCATAACTGTCACCGTAGGTAATGTCTTCAAACAGACGCATACCGTCCAGTACAAAATCCTTTACCATCTGATAATGCGGCAAAATCATCTCTCTGGTAAGTCCCAGACCTTCCAGGAACTTCTGATATTCCGGGTCCGCGGCCTCACCCGGCAGTTCCGGCTGGGCGTAAACCACGTCGGCACTGTTCATACTGCCGGCACTGATACCGATGACAATGCCTTTATAAGATACAAATTTCTCTCTAAGTCCGATCTCATGGAAATACTGATTCTGGGTGGGCACATGGCCGCCCCCTAAAAATACCACATCATAGGCAGTTAAATCTTCCAGGGTCTCACTGCCCTTTCGATGATCCCAAACCGTAAAACTCTCCCAGCTAAGATTTTTAAGCCGCAGTGCCTCTCCGGAAAAGCCGGCCATCTCATCGTTCTGGTCAAAGGCATCCGGATTAGCCGCTATCATCAGGCAACGGCTATTTTCCTTCCAATAGGTTCTCAGATTATTGACAAAATCGTTCCTTTCATCCAAGCCCTGCACCGGAAAACTGCCGTCCAGAGGACCGGAAGGGCTGCTGGTCAAAAATAATGTATAGGTTGTTTTCATAATATGTTCCTTTCCTTTTCTGCTGATTCGTATTTTGAGTATAGCATAAATAGTTTCTGTCCACAACGACAGATCCGACCCGGTGATTCATGTAAACAGGCCAATCTGCGATCACTCACAGATTGGCCCGTTTCATCGGCAGCACACTTCTTTCTTATCCTACCACGTATAATTTTCTGTTTTCCTGTATCAATTGACGACGAATCTGGGTATCATCCATATGATCCCTGCTTTTTTGATAAAAGTAACGCAGGATATCACTTCTTCGGATAATACCGATGAAAGAATCACCATCGTCCACAACCGGTACGAAATTCTGACCCACCGCCACATCAACCAGATCTTCAATGTCACAGTCAATGCGCACGGTTTTGTATGTCCAGCGAAGCGGAACCTGACAGATAGGGATCTCTCCCGCTTCTTCTAGATTCAGCCGGTATCTTTCCTTGACGATACGAAGCAGGTCCCCTTCGGTCACCGTTCCCACATATTTTCCATCTTTACTCAACATAGGAACCGCCGTATATTTATGATATTCAACCTGCTCAATCACCTGACGCAAGGTTTCATCTTCATATACATGCACAACATCACTCTTTGGTGTCAGAAAAAACAAAATATTCATATAAAAACCCCCATTGCAATTTTACTTGCTATTTCTGTTTTAGTTTATACGAAATATTATAAAACCCTTTTTTGTTGAATTCGTGAACCTCAAGTAAAGATTTTCTAACTATTATAAAAGATTTATAAAGCGTATCTGCAGTCACTTTTATTCATGCCGCAATGCCTCAATCGGATTCAGATTAGCCGCTTTGATGGATGGCAGCAAACCAAAAACAATACCAATAACCATCGAAAACAATACGGCCAAAATCGCTGCAGGAATGCTGATTGCCACCGGTGTCTCCGAAATCTTGGCAATCACCTGAGACAGTATTACTCCGGCCACGACGCCCAAAATACCGCCCACGCTTGTCAGTACGGCAGCCTCCGTCAAAAACTGCCATAAAATCTTACGTTTTCTGGCTCCAATAGCCTTTTTCAGCCCGATCTCACTGGTCCGCTCCGTTACGGACACCAGCATAATGTTCATAACACCGATACCGCCTACCAGCAATGAAATACTGGCAATCCATAAAAGCTGCTTATTTGTACTTTCGCTGACCTTCTGCAAATTCTGTACGGTTTTCAAAAGATCGGCCGCTTTATAGGCAATACTGGAGGAAGACTCATCATCTGAACTACTACTATTGACCACACATTCATTCATGATATTTTCCACAGATTTTCCAATCTCACTCATGGAATCCGTGTCCTCAGCCATCACACTGACATTCATGGGTTCATCATAGTTCATGACAATCGGCCAGTCCGCATCCGGTATCAGTACCATACCGTATGAATTCTGATTGTACATATAGTAATCTTCAATGCTGTTAATAACCGGCTCAAACGCATCCGACTTACGGATGGTGCCAATGATCGTAAAGGGTTCCCCGCGAATCTCTATAACCTTTCCCGTGGGTGTGTCTCCGGGAAACAGGGTCTGGGCCGCCACATCATCCAGAAGAACTACTTTTCGGAACAGATCATAATCATCCTGCACAAATCCCCGTCCGGCCTGAATCACATATCCTTTGGTCGCCAAAAAGTTCAAATCCACACCATAGACACTGGCGCTGTCCAGCGAACGGCTCTGATAAGTGATGCCATCCATCCAGCTGCGGGAATGGTAAAACGTAGCGTTTACCACATGATCCAGGGCCAGAATGGCCTCCTTCTGCTCATCTCCCACCGGTAAGACTCCATCGGGGATTCCCATATCCATATAATATTCACTTTCACCCTGACTCAATACCACATCTACATTGTTATTCCCCGCGCCAATCAGATTTTCTTTGATCTGCTCATTCGTTCCGCGGATCGTAGAGACAATGGAAATGATGGAGGCAATACCAATGATAATACCCAGCATGGTCAGAAAGGAACGCATCTTATGAGACCAGATTCCTCCAAATGCCAATCGAATATTCTCTAACATCTCCATCACCCCCTAATATCCATAAATGTCACTCATAGTGCATTCTTCTGTTTTTGCTCCCTCTTTCACATTCTTTCCATAGGGAAACGCGATTTTATCATCTATGGAAATACCATCGGCAATCTGATAAGTAGAACCCCAGAGAATACCGGAAATATGGATGACCTGACGGGTCAGTTTTCCGTCCCCCTTATCCAGCATCACATAATATTCTCCGTCCTGGGTCCGTACAAAAGGCTGCTGCACGGTAATACCGCTGACGCCTTCCTCGCCCTCATCCAGCGTCTGCAGCTCTGCCCAGCTATAATTACTGAGGCCATCGGCATTTTCGATATATGCCATAAACGGATAATAAGAATTGCTGCCATCCTCCTGCTGGGAAGGGAATATGGAAATTTCCCGTATCTCAGCCGTAAAAGATACGCCATTTTCATAAGAATAGCCGCTTAACTTTTGTCCGACACTTAAGGTCTCCAGTTTGCTTTCGCTGATGGTTCCCGTTACATACAAACCTTCACTGCTCACCACCTGAATCAGAGGGGAACCGTCGGATGACATATGTTCCGGATCCTGCACGGTCTTTACCACACCATTGATCGTGCTGGTAACCGTCTGCTGATTCAACTGTTTTTGTATGTTGCTGATTTCCAGGTCAGCCTCTTTCAAATCTAACTGATACCCCTTAATCTGGCTTTCAATCTCTTTGATTTGATCGGAAATACTGGCTCCTTCTGTGGACACGTCCACATGTCTTACATTTCCCACCGTGTTGCTATAGAGCAAATCGGAAAGAGTAAGTTCCTGATCCTTCGCGGATACGCCGGAAGTCTCTCCGTCGTCCGGAGTCTGAGTGGGTTCCTGGGTCGGCTCCTCTGTTACGGTTGGCTCCGGTGTGGGTTCCTCCGTTACGGTCGGTTCCGGCGTGGGTTCTTCCGTAGGTTTATTGTCATCGCCCGGATCATCGGGATTTTCAGGATCATCGGGATTTTCGGGATCATCGGGATCCTCCGGATCTTCCTCATCGTCCTCATCTGTCAATTCCTTTAAGGCGATCTGATAACGGCTGTCGGGATCCAGATTTAAATTGGGATCGGTAATCTGTTGTCCCCAAATCTGCAATAATTCTCCGTTACTGATGTCTCCCGCCCGAATCTCAATGAGGAAGAAACACTGTTCCTGAGCCATACGGTTCAGAAAGCTTCCCATAACGACGCCGTTGTTGCTGCAAAGGAAGTGATACGGATCTTCCAGCGTACCTTCGCCCATATAAGGTTCCGCACTGGCATCCAGAATATCACTGGCCGCCACCGGTTCTTCCTCTGCCGGTTCGTCATCGATGGGTTCATCCATACCAGGATCATCAAAATAGAAATCATCTCCGCCGATATCATCCGGAGTGGACGGCTGCGTTTTTAATTTCTCAATATCACGACGGGCCTTCTGAATATTCAATTCAATTCCATCCCGGTCAAGTTTTTTCATTTCCAGCTCCAGACTGGTCAGGGTCATATCAAAAGAAACCAGCGGATCGCCCACTTTAACGGCCTGTCCTTCTTCCACAAAAATCTCTTCTACCGTCTGTGTACTGCCCAGATAAATATCCTGAGACACATCCGAAACGATCGTACCGTACATATCGGAACCATAATAGCCGCCGGCCCATTCCATCATCTCCCGCATGGGAACTACGCCCACCCGGCTCTGGTTCCCCTGCCGCACCGCAAATACGCCGATTCCTCCAAGAAGGACCACGCCTGCGGCCACGCCGGCAGCAATCAGTATTTTTTTCCTATTCATGACTGTTCCTCCCTTTTTAGAATACCGTCGCGAATGGTCACCCGGCGATGAGCAAAGGATGCAATCTCACTGTCATGGGTAATCATCAGGATCGTGACACCCTCGTCGTTTAGCTGCTGAAACAGTTCCATTACCTGCTCGCCGGACACACTATCCAAGGCTCCGGTAGGCTCGTCAGCCAGAAGAATCGAAGGATGATTAACCATAGCTCTGGCAATGGCCACACGCTGTTTCTGACCGCCGGAAAGCTGATTGGGCAGAAAATCCACACGGTCGCCCAAACCAACCCGCTCCAATGCCATAATAGCCGCTTCCTTACGTTTGTTTCTGCTCATGCCTGCATAGGTAAGAGGTAATTCCACATTTTCCAGCGCTGTCTGCCGCGGCAAAAGCTGGAAATTCTGAAAGACAAAACCGATCTTTTCAAGACGCAGATCGGACATCTCATTATCCGTACATTTACTGATGTCCTGTCCCTCAAACAGAAACGTTCCGGAGGTTGCCTGATCCAGGCAGCCGATGATATTCATGAGGGTGGTTTTGCCGGAACCGGAGGGGCCCATAACGGCCACATACTCTCCCGCTTCCATCTCAAAATTCACATGCTTCAATACCGGAATCTCCATCTTACCCTGAATATAATTTTTACAGATATCTTTCAATTCCAGAATCACGGTTCTTCCTCCATACCAGTTTCATCTATACCAGCGTCACCAGCTTCATCCACAGAACCGCCGATGACTTCGCCTTCCATACCGGACTCTCCATCGATCGGCTCGCCTTCCATATATCCATCGTCATAATAATCTTCTTCGTAACCTGCATCTCCGTCGAATTCTTCTTCATAGTACTCTTCTTCATCGGTGGGACCCTGATAGCCCATCTGGCCATTTTCACCTATGGCCGTACTCAGTCCTTCCTTAAGGCTATCCTCGGGGAACGTAATCAGGTCATCTTCTGTCAGACCGTCCGTAATTTCATAACGATAGAGATTTTCATCGTATGCGCCGAGGGTAACGGAACGTTTTTCCAGTTTTCCTTTGCCATTATCGGCCCATACATAAGGATTTTCTTCCGCATCGCAGATAAAGTATTCATCCAGCCAGAGTCCGTCCTGGGTTTCCTCCTGGCCATAATCCACTTCAATATAGACATGCTGGCCAAGCATCAGACCTTCCGAGGAATCCAAATCCACATAAAACGGATAGGAATTGGACTGACTGCCGGAATCGGAACCATAGTAATAGTTACTGCTGTTATTGCTGGGATTTTCCATATCAATCTCTCCTATGGTTCCATTCCAGGTGACAGATTCATCCACGCGGGAATGTACGAGGACGGACTGTCCTGTCATGATGGCGCCCATATTCTGTTCATTGATCTTTCCTTTAATCCGGAAATCTCCCATGGAAACGATGGTCATAAAAGCGTTGCTGTCATCGCCGCCATAACCATATTCGTAAGAAGAACTGCTGCCGTCGTTGATCGACTTTATAATTCCGTCGATTTCACTGGTCACCTCCGCATTGTTCAGCGTATCTTCCAGCTTGTCTATCTCCACCTGTTTACTCTTCAGTGAATATTCGCTCTGTTTTAGATCAAGCTGCGCGCTTTGAATCTGAATGGTATAATCCAGTTGTTCCGAACTGGAGGCACTCCTTTTCTCTTTTTCCAGAACAGCAATTTCGCTCTTCTTATTCTCAATTTCATTTTCAGTACGCTCATATTCTAATTTGGCTTTTTCCAGACTTTCCTCCGTCTCCTCTGTGTCGTACACAAATAAGACCGTTCCCTTGGACACCTCCTGGCCCTCTTCCACAAAAACCTGTTTTACCGTCCGTTCTGAGTTCTGCGCAATGTTTACAGTTTTCTGAGACTCGACCACTCCCGCAAAACGGTTAATATTCCCGTTTGCAGCCCCCGGATCGGTCAGGCTCTTCACCGAATTCACATAAACAATCTCATCACTGTCTCCACTTCCTCTACGCAAAAAAAAGATACAGCCGATAATTGCAGCCAAAACAACCACACATAAAACTATCAGCAATATCAATTTCCTGCGGTTTGAAATTTCTTTCATCTGAAACTCCCCTTTCTCTGCAATTTTTCAAAAAACTCTCTTATGATCATTTTACCACAAATAAAGACCTGCGTTTCTTAATAATATTTAAACTTTATGTTTTTTTCTCTTCCCTTTATCAAATAGCATTGGATAAACGCCAATGACCATGAAAGAGGAAAACGCATATCTCACCAGCCGGAGCAAATGCTCCGCTCCCTCCCGATCCTGCAAAAAGCTTTCGGAAAACGGCAGTTTCATGGCCGTCTTTAAAATCAGAAAAATTCCGATACCGCCAATAAGACGCAGGATACAGCTGCATGGGTCTTTCGTATTCTTAAAGTTTACATACCGTTCTTCAAACAAAAATCCGCCAAAAAGTCCGATCATCAGTCCATAACAGGTAAAATAATCGGAAGTTGTACAATAAAACATGCCCCCAATACCAGTAAGTAACAGCAGCAGATACAAAACCGCATGGTTTTTGATTTTCTTCTGGAGCCATGTAATGACGCCAATGACCAGCGCACCCAAAGCCCAGCCCACAAGGACGTCTGTGGGGTAATGCACGCCAAGGCAGAAGCGGGAAACTCCGACGCAAAAGACAATCACACCACATACGATGGCAAATCCCTTTTTCTTTTTCCAGAAGGCCAGCGAACCATAGGCGCTCATAGACGACATGGCGTGACCGCTGGGGAACGAATAACCCTGAGCCGCGATATCATAAATATCCGCGCCGGATTTTACCGGACGAAGACACCGGATCTGGGCATGATCAAAATACGGGCGCCGCCGCAGGACTACATTTTTTACCAGCGGGTTCCACACGGCTGAAACTACCAGATTCACGCCCACATATTTTCCATATTCTTTATCGTAACACCAATACAAAAATCCCAGCACGGCCACCAGGAAAAAATCCTCGCCAAACAGGGTAAAGAAGGATGCGGCAGCCGCTCCCGCCAATCCGATATGGGCCTGCAGCCACTCCATCAGCAGCACTTCCCAGGTATAATAAAACGTATAGCCATTCATCTTATATTCTCCTCATATAATGATTAATGATCATTCAATATCTGTTGCCTTTCTTTCTTCCTCATAGATACATATTTTTGCATGGACGTCACACAGAAGCAATATGGTTTTCATGTCCGTTTCCTTCACAGCAATACAACCCTCTGTATACGCCTTGTCACCGGCACAGTGGAAGAAAATGGCCGTTCCCTTTCCCGGTATTCCTTCCTTATTGTAATCAAGAAATAACCCGTAATGGTAATCCGGCCGGTACATAATCATATGTTCTCCGCCGCATGGACGCTCATGTTCCGGAATATGTATCAGGCGGTTGTAATATTTTCCATCGTCATCACAGCAGTACAAATCATCGGTCACCGGTACATAAGGCATGCATGTACCCGGATTTTTTTTGATACCAAAAGCAGTAAGGATCCCATATACGCCCACAGGCGTCTTTTCATCTCCCTGCCGCTCTTTTCCCAGTCCCCGTCTGCCCACATAGCCGCCGCACGCCAAAGCCAGTTTCCATCCGCAGGCAGCCCGTTCCTGTCCGTATGCTTTTATATATAACTGTACGTTTGCCCTTGTCCCTCCCAGATATCGTACAAACAGCAATTGTTTCACCTTCGGATCGGCTTCATACTGGGAAAGCAAATACTTCCATATGCTTTGTTCGTTTCTTAATCCATCTACCATACACTCAAACCTGTCGCTTTCTCCCGTCCTTTCAAAAAGAAAAAAGGTTGCCTGATACTAACGGTTACGTTACAATGTAGCTATTCTAAGTTTTTTATATTTACCAGGAAAGAAGGTTCTGTTTTGCGTTATCTATATTTATATTTAACTGTTATCAATCTGATCAGTCTGTTTTTATACGGCCTGGATAAGTGGAAGGCCATCCATCACCGCTTTCGCATACCGGAGGCGCATTTAATGCTTCTGGCCCTTTTTGGGGGCAGTCCCGGCTGTCTGATTGGTATGTATCTTTTCCGCCATAAAATCCGAAAACCCAAATTCTACATTGGCATTCCGTTGATTCTCTTTGGGGAAGCAGCCATCTGTTTTCTCTGGCTGCGTTAAAACCCATATTGCTTTTTAAGAACAAAATGGAGTAATTTTCTATGAAACAAAAGAAGGTATTCACAAAGCTGTTTCTTTATGAATACCTTTCCTTTGTACATCATTTATCGTTCTTCTGCTATATCAATGGCAATTCCCAGTTCTTTTAACTGTTTTTCATCCACCACATTCGGCGCTTCCGACATCAGGCAGGAAGCATCCTTTACCTTCGGGAACGCAATCACATCCCGGATACTCTCCTGTTTCGCCATCAGCATAATCAGGCGGTCCAGCCCGTAAGCCAGTCCGGCATGAGGCGGAACTCCATACTTAAATGCGGTCAGCAAAAATCCGAACTGCTCATGGGCCTGTTCTTTGGTAAAGCCCAGCGCTTCAAACATCTTCTCCTGAATATCATTCTGATGGATTCTGACACTGCCGCCGCCCAGTTCCGTACCATTCAATACAATATCATAAGCCTTGGCACGTACCTTTCCGGGATCGGTATCAATCAGCGGAATATCCTCTTCCATAGGCATGGTAAAAGGATGATGCATGGCTTTAAACCGCTGCTCTTCCTCAGACCACTCAAACTGCGGGAATTGGGTAATCCACACGAAGCGAAACTCATTGGGATCCAACAGATTCATCTGACGGGCCAGTTCCAGACGAAGCGCCCCCAGACTATCCCATACCACTTTATTTTTATCAGCCGCAAACAACAAAAGATCGCCTGCCTGTCCTTCCATGGCAGTAATCAATGCCTGCATCTCTTCCTCCGTCATAAATTTGGCAAAAGAAGATTTCACACTGCCGTCTTCCTGTATGGCGATATAGGCAAGTCCTTTCGCGCCGTAATCCTTGGCGAAAGCCACTAATTTATCGATTTTCTTACGCGGCATTTGGCCCTGTCCTTTGGCGTTGATACCACGCACGGAGCCGCCGTCTTTCAATGCGTTCTGGAACACGGCAAATCCGCAATCCCTAACGGTGTCGGAAACATCCTTCAGTTCCATGCCAAAACGCATATCCGGCTTATCGGAACCGAAACGGTCCATAGCTTCCTGCCAGGTCATCCGCTGAATCGGAAGGGTAACTTCCACATCCAGAACTTCCTTAAACAGATAGGCCAAAAGACGTTCGTTGACATCCATAACATCTTCTTCATCGACAAAGGAAAGTTCCATGTCGATCTGGGTAAATTCCGGCTGCCGGTCCGCGCGAAGGTCCTCATCCCGGAAACAGCGGGCAATCTGGAAATAGCGGTCATATCCGGAACACATCAAAAGCTGTTTAAATAATTGGGGGGACTGGGGCAGCGCATAGAAATTCCCCGGATGGACGCGGCTGGGAACCAGGTAATCTCTGGCGCCTTCCGGCGTACTCTTTGTCAGCATGGGCGTCTCAATCTCAAGAAAGCCTTCCCTGGCCATAAACTGCCGGGTTAATGTGGTCACCTGGGAGCGCATCATCAGATTTCTCTGAATATCCGGGCGCCGTAAATCCAGAAAACGGTATTTCAGGCGGATTTCCTCTTTCGTCTTGCTGTTTTCCTCCACTGGAAACGGCGGGGTCTCCGCCTCGGAGAGAATACGCAATCCATTGACCCGAATCTCGATTTCTCCTGTTTTCAAATTCTGATTCACCGCGCCGGAACGTGCTTCTACCACACCGGTCACAGCAACTACAAATTCACTTCTCAGACGAGCCGCTTTTTGAAAACCTGCTTCATCGATACTGCCGTTTTCAAAAATCAGCTGGATGATTCCGCTGCGGTCACGCAAATCCACAAAAATGATACCGCCTTTATTTCTGCTTTTCTGTACCCATCCCATCAGTGTCACCGTCTGGCCGATCATGGCGGCGGTAACCTCCGTACAGCGATGGGAACGTTTCAATCCCTGCATAGATTCTGCCATTTTTCTCTCCTCCTTGGCCGTAAATCCGAACAATACTATCAATTACGGAAAAATTCCGCGATCTCTTCGTATCCTTCTTCCCGCAATTGTTCCTTCTGAAACTTTTTATTCTTCTTCATAACGGCAATGGTGACCTGCATACCATTTTCCCGGTCTGCCTTTGCCTGCTTTAATACTTCTGTCATTTTCTCTGCCGGCATATTCTTCTCAATCAAAAGCGCCTTTTTATTGGCCGCACCCGGAACCTGGAACCCACGCTCCATAAGCAGCATGATAATCCGCTCAAAACCAATGGAAAAGCCGCAGGCGCAGGTCTGGCTGCCGGTAAACTTACCAATCATTTCATCGTAACGGCCGCCGCCGCCCACGCTTCCTCCAAATTCATCCATGGAAATCTCGAAGATCGGGCCCGTGTAGTAGGACATGCCTCTTACTAACGTCGGATCAAAAGCGATCTTAAAATCAGCGCTCTTTACTGCTTCCACACTGTTGATGATCTGTTCCAGACCATCGGCATATTTTTCGTCCAAAAAGCCGGTCAGCCTCTCTTTTACATAACGGACACCCGCCACATCCGGAGTGATCTCGGCAAACATAGCCAGATATTTATCGATGGATTCCTGGGCAAAGCCTTCCTTCGTAAGTTCTTCCCGGACGCCATCCAGACCAATCTTATCCATTTTATCCAAAATGATAAATACGATATCATAGGATTCCGGCGCAAATCCGCTGTATGCCGCCATCGCCTTCAAAATCCGCCGGTCATTGATGCGAATGGTAAACTTCTGAAAGTCCAGTTTTCCCAGCAGGGTCGTAGTGGTCAGAATCAGTTCAATTTCAGCCAGATTGGTAGGCTCGCCAAGAATATCAATATCACACTGCATAAACTGGCGGTAACGTCCTCTCTGGGGACGGTCCGCACGCCATACATTCCCCATCTGCAATGCCTTAAAAGGAGCCGGCAGTTCATTGGCATGGTTGGCATAATAACGGGAAAGGGGTACCGTCAGGTCATAACGCAGACCTCCGTCCACCAGATCCGCCTCTGTCTGGGCCGTCTCTAATTTCAGCTTCTCTCCTCTTTTCAAAATTTTAAAGATCAGCTTCTCATTTTCTCCGCCCTGCTTACTGGACAAATTTTCAATATGTTCCACACAGGGAGTCTCAATAGAAGAAAACCCAAAAGTGCTGTAGGTTTCCTTGATCAGGCGAATCACATAATCACGGATTGCCATTTCCGCAGGAAGAATATCCTTCATACCCGTTACCGGTTTTTTCTTCATTGCCATATGTTCGTTCTCCTTTTCTGTCATGCATCTATATCTGCTATATACAAAATTTTACTATCATACATTTGTATCTATTGTATACAAAATTTTACCGTCATACATCCGTATCTGTTACATACGAAATTTTACCGTCATACATCCGCGTACCTTATATATGGGACTCCGGAAGGCGAAGTTCCGGCTCTTCATACTGATGCAGCACTCGCTGGAAAGCGAGAAAAATTTTCACATCAAAGTCTTTGATTTCTTCGATCATCATCTGAAAGGCCGTTTGTTTATCAAAGGCCTTCCGGTAAGGGCGGTCAGAAGTCAGCGCCGCATACACATCGCAGATTCGTATCATTCGGGAACCCAGGGGAATGGCCTCGCCGGCCAGGTTCTCAGGATAACCGCTGCCATCCATATTCTCATGGTGATATAAAACTGCCTGCTGAATACGTTCGGAGTAGCCTCTTTTTTTCAAAATCTCATAACTGGCCTGAGAGTGAAGCCGCACATAATGGATCTCTTCCACAATCAACTGCTCCGCCCGGGCATCCAGGCGGCTGGATACCAATTCCTTCCCTATATCGTGAAGCATGCCGGCCACAGCCATGTCATAGCAAAATGCGTCATCCATTCCCATTTCTCTGGAAAGCAGATACACATAATTGCTGACCCGCATGCCATGGATGAGCTGTTCTTCCAGGCTGTACCGCAAAAGATGTTTTTTGTTTACATATTTCTTCGCTGTAGCCACCTTAATTCCTCCAGAGATACGCAGCGATTCCGGTTCGTTTTCGTTCCAGCATTTCATCAATCCGTTGGATATATTGATCCACATTCTTGACATTTTCCACCCGTTCAATCCGGGCGCCATGTTCAAACACAAACTTCGTGGAGGCTCCTGCCCCCGCCGCAAGAATCGTCTGTTTTTCTTCCATAATCAGTATATTGTAAATTCCGGCTTTGTCAACCTCTGCATAACCTACATTTTCAAAATTTCCGGCAATATTTTTCTGCCGGTACAGATAATAGGGGCCCATGCCCATATCCCGGGCGCATTGCTGGGTCAGTTCCATAATCTCCTGGCTGTTTTCAAAGGACATTTCTTCGTATTGGTCCTTGAAAAGATTCAGGCGGGTAGCCCGCTTCAGGGCCAGAGAATGGACGGTCAGACTGTCCGGATGCAGTTTTTTAACCTCACAAAGCGTATAGGCCACCTCTTTTTTCCCTTCCCCCGGCAGTCCGATGATCAAATCCATATTAATATTATCAAATCCCATTTCCCTGGCTTTCCGGAAAATGCGGATGATATCTTCCGCTTTGTGTTCCCGTCCGATGAGATCCAGCGTTTTCTGATTCATCGTCTGGGGATTGATGGAAATGCGGGTTACCGGATAGTTCTTCAGTACCTGCAGTTTCGCTTCCGTAATGCTATCCGGCCGTCCGGCCTCTACCGTGAATTCCCGCACGTGGGATAAATCAAAGGTATTCTGTATATGTCCAAGCAGGCGGTCCATCTGCTCAGGTTCCAGCGTTGTGGGGGTGCCGCCGCCGATATAAATAGTCTGCAGCTTCCAGTCCTTCATCTGTTCCTGAATAAAGGACAGTTCCTTGCATAATGCTTCTAAATAAGGCTCTACCCGATCGCGAAAGCGGTCAAGCGGGTGGGAGCCAAAGGAGCAATACAGACAAATACTGGGGCAAAAGGGAATCCCAATATAAAGGCTGTAGCCATGTTCATAATCCAATTCCTGTAAAAGCGCCCGCTCCCGGTTCGCAATGGTAATGGCCAGCGCCGTCTTCTGGCTGCTGACACCGTAGGTATCCCGCATGTAGGCGGCAATATCCACATTTTTCCAGCCTTCTTCCAACAATTTCATGGGAATCTTCGTGGGCCGGATACCTGTCAGATTTCCCCAGGGAAGCTTCAGCCCGGTCAACTGGGAAAGGGCTTCATAGACCAGGCGTTTCAACACATTCTTTGTTTCTTTCCGGTCCTTCTGGTACTCCACCGCTGCCTTTTTATGACAGACCGTTTCTCCATTTTTTTCTATATCCAGACAAATCTCCTGATCATCATACATAACCAGGAGAAAAAGTTCATATTCCCCGGCAAGTTCTTCCCCCGCATAGCCCATATGGACTTCACTGTGGGGGTAAAATGCTCTCACCAGGGAATATACGTCATATTCAAAGTCTTTTCGGTTAAACCGAATATATATTGTGGACTTGTTCATATCCTATCGTTGTCTCCTCATCATGCCCGGGATACACACGGGTTTCGGAAGGAAGTTCGCGCAAAAGCCGCTTAATGCTTGTCCGCATGGCAGCACTGCTGGCCGTGGGCATATCCGTTCTTCCCACACTTCCCCAAAACAGCGTATCACCGGAAATCAGTATGCCTTCCTCCGCAAAATAATAGCAGCAGCTTCCTGCCGTATGCCCCGGCGTATGAAGCACACGAACGGTAAATCCCGCCAGTGAAAGTTCCTGATTATCAGCCAGCCAGTGATCAGCCGCAAAGCTTACCGAACGGCTGGTCCACATCCCGGACATATTCTTTGCCGGATCTTCCAATACTTCCCGTTCCTTTTCTTCAGCATAAATTTCAATTCCCAACTGATCTCTCAGTGCTTCGGCAGCCATAATATGATCAAAGTGGCCGTGGGTCAGAAGAATCGCCGCCGGCGTTCCTTCCATCTGCCGAATCTTCTCGATAATCTGCTGGGGATGATCTGCCGGATCGACAATCAAAACTTCTCCCGTTTCCTTATTTTTCAGCAGCCATACGTTTGTAGCCACATTACCTAAAACCAAATGATCAAGCTGTGCTTTTTTCATATAGACTCCTCCCTGTCAACCCGAGCCATTTTTTCTGCTCCTGTTTCTCATAAGCTACTTTACACTACCTCAACCCGTTGTCCGTTCAATATCAATCACGCTGTCTACCTGACGAACTTTCTCTACCAGGGTATTTAATTCCTCAATACTATGGATATCGAAAGTCATGCAGATGGTGGCGCGGCCCTGTTTACTGGTCCGGCTATTGATCGTCGTCAGGTCAATCTTGCGCTCCGTAAAGATTTTGGATATATCCACCAAAAGGCCGGTCCGGTTATTCGCATAGACAATGATCTCCGCCGTATAAAGGCCATTGGAAAAGTCACTGCCCTGCCACTCGGCATCGATCAGACGTACCCGGTCCATTTCCGGCAGATTGATCACGTTGATACAATCGGTACGATGAATGGTAACGCCGCGTCCCCGGGTAACGAAACCAACAATTTCATCTCCGGGAATCGGGCTGCAGCATTTCGCAAAACGAACCGCCACATCATCCACGCCTTTGACGATGATACCGCCCTTGGATTTTTTCACAATCGGCAGTTTCTCCCTGGATTCCGCTACCGCCTCCATCACCTTCTCATCGGTGATTTCCACACGGTGCTCCTTATCATAAGCGTCCATCAGCTTATTCAGGATCTGCCCTTCTTTCAGTCCTCCATGTCCCAGCGCCGCCAGCACGCTGTCCCAATCCCGGAAACCGTATTTTCGCATAACCGCTTCCTGGTATTTGGGCTTATTCAGTTCGCCCAGCACTTTGCCCTTTAATTTGGCATAGTTGTTCAGCATTTCCTTTCCTTTGAGGATATTATCCTCTTTCAGTTCCTGCTTGAACCACTGGTTAATCTTACTCTTTGCCTGGGTGCTTTTTACCATTTTCAGCCAGTCCCGGCTGGGGCCACGGGAATTCTGGGAAGTGATAATCTCCACCCGGTCGCCGGTTTTTAACTGATATTCGATGGGTACCAGTTTTCCGTTGACTCTGGCGCCCACCATCCGGTTTCCTACCGCGCTGTGAACACTGTAGGCAAAATCAACGGTTATAGAACCTGCCGGAAGGGTTTTAACATCTCCGGCCGGACTGAACACATACACATTTTCATTAAATAAATCCAGATCGTTTTTCAGAAGACTTAAAAACTCCCGGTTATCGGACAGATCTCTCTGCCACTCCAGAATTTGTCTGAGCCAGTTCAGCTTTTCTTCCTCCTGCTGCGCTCCTGTCTTCTTGCCATCGGAAGCTTCCTTGTACTTCCAATGAGCCGCAATACCGTATTCCGCAGTCCGATGCATTTCGAAAGTACGAATCTGAATCTCAAAGGGCTGTCCCTGGGGACCGATCAGTGTAGTATGCAAAGACTGATACATATTGGGCTTTGGCATGGCGATATAATCTTTAAAGCGGCCTGGAACCGGTGTGTACATCTCATGAATCACACCCAGCGCCGCGTAACAATCCTTGACGCTGTTTACGATAATACGAACAGCAAACAGATCGTAAATCTGATCCAGGGTCTTATCCTGATTTACCATCTTTTTATAGATGCTAAAGAAGTGCTTTACCCTGCCGTTGACCTCGCCATGTATATCCGATGCCTCGATATTTTTCTTAACTTCATCCACAATCTGCCGGACAAACGCTTCCCTGACGCTTTTTCTCACGTTAATCTTTTCTACCAGATCATAGTAAACATCCGGCTGCAAATATTTCAGGGAAAGATCATCCAGTTCAATTTTAATTTTTGATATACCAAGCCGGGAAGCAATAGGAGCATAAATATCCATCGTCTCACGGGCTTTTTCCTTCTGTTTAGACGGCGACCAGTACTTTGCGGTCCGCATATTATGCAGACGGTCCGCCAGTTTCACCAATATAACACGGATATCCTTGGCCATGGCCAAAAACATCTTGCGCAGATTTTCCGCCTGTAATTCCACCTTATCGGCAGAATAGTTTAACCGTCCCAGTTTGGTAACGCCATCTACGATCAGCGCAACCTCCGAACCGAACTCATCCGCCAGTTCTTCCGTTGTCATCACGGTATCTTCCACCACGTCGTGCAAAAGGCCAGCCGTGATCGTCTCTTTGTCAAGTTCCAGGTCTGCCAGGATGATAGCCACACATAAGGGATGGATAATATAAGGCTCACCAGATTTCCGTTTTTGTCCTTCATGGGCTTTACTGGCTGTCTGGTAGGCTTTCTCGATCATTGAGATATCTGTCGAAGGATGGTATTTTCGTATACCGGAAATCAATTCCTGATATAAGGTCTCCGGACTGGTAAAATCTTCCATGCGTTTTACGCTGGCTTCTACCTGTTTTAGTTCCTGCTGGCACGCATTTGACATCTCAGTCATTTTTCCTTCTTCCATGAATCCTCACACCTGCCTTCCTGTTACTATTGTAGCTGTAAATACATGGTACTTTTACTACTTTCCTTCGTAACAAATGACAGAATCCACATCATATTTTTTCAAGCGTTCTCTGCCCTTTAGGCCGGCCAGTTCCATGACAAATAATATTTTCACAACTTCGCCGCCCAGACGCTCGATCATTCTGGCTGCTGCCTCCACCGTTCCGCCGGTAGCAATCAAATCGTCAATGATAACTACTTTCTGACCTGGTTTGATGGAATCCTTATGCATCTCGATGGTTGCGGAACCGTATTCCAGATCATAGCTTTCAGAAATCGTCTCGCAGGGAAGTTTCCCCTTTTTTCTAACCAGCACGAAAGGTTTATGTAGGTTGTAAGCAACCGGCATACCGAAGATAAAACCGCGGGATTCTGTTCCCACGATGACATCCGCTTCCACACCATCTAACAGTTTCTGAAGCGAATCAATGGCCAGTTCCAGACCGTCTGCATCCTGCAGAATACTGGTGACATCACGAAAAATAATTCCTGGTTCCGGAAAATCCGGGATACTTCTCACATAATCTTCTAGTTTTTTCATAACGTTTCCTCTTTTCTTATATTAAATGTAATTGCTTACAAAAACCCACAAATAGCGTAAATATTATAGCATTATTCGTTGATAACCGCAATTTGTTTTTATGGCAATACATGGCGACACTCCATTTCATCCTCATTCGCGGCCTGCATATGGCTTATATATATCCCATGGTCCGCAGAACCCACAGCCAGGCGGTCAGCGTAAAGGCGCTGAAAAAGGTAGTCAGCATGACCACGCTGGCAGAAAGCGTGCCTTCATGGCCCATATTCCTGGCCATCACATAACAGGTAACGGTGGAAGCCGATCCCAGCATAACCAAAATGGCCACTAACTTCTGCTGGGTAAATCCCATACCCACGGCAATGGGAATAAAAATCACAGCCCAGCCGATCAGCTTCATAAAGCCGGCGGCCAAAGCCGGTTTCAGTTTTCCAAACGCCGCTTTGACATCAAAGGCGGCACCCATGGCCATCAGTCCCAGCGGGGTAGCCAGGCAGCCAAGATTCTTTACCGTTTTCATGAGAATTGCCGGCTGCGGCATCGAAAGGGCCGACCAGATCACACCCAGCAAAATTCCCAGGATAATCGGATTTGTCAGGATGCCAGTCAGCGTCTCTTTTACCAGTGCTCCGTTCATCCGGCTTCGCCTCGGCTTTAAGAAGGACAGCACCACCACCGCCATAATATTATAGATCGGCACAGACGCTATAATCATCAGCGGCGCCATGCCCGAATCTCCATAGATGTTTTGAATGAACGCGATTCCAAGGATCGCCGCACTGCTCCGGTATGCTCCCTGCACAAACTCCCCCTGGATGGAGCGGTCCTTTAAAAACAGGGACAACGCCATGGCAGCCAGAATACACAGGCAGGTAGAAAGGGCGCAAAACAGAACAAACTTCCCGTCCCACACCTCAAGGAAATCCACCGTGGCCAGATCTTCAAATAAAAGTGCCGGCAGCGCAGCCTTAAAAACAAACTTATTTATTTTATTGACAAAAGTTTCATCCACCAAACCAAAACGGCGAAAAAAATAACCTAATATCATCGTCAGAAAGATTGGCAGGGTGGCATTTAAACTAAAAATCAGATTTTCCATCTTAAATTTCCTATTTTCATACAAATCCCATGGAGCGCAGAATAAACAGCCATGTGGTCAGGGTAAACGCGCTGCAAAGTGTCGTCAGCATAACCACGCTGGACGTCAAAGTTCCGTCATGTCCCATATTCTTCGACATAATGAAGCTGCTGATTGCCGTGGAGGAACCGGACATAATCAAAATAGAAATGATTGCCTCATCACGGAATCCGAACAAAATACCGATGGGAACAATAATGGCGGAAAGTCCAACCAAACGCACAAAGGAACAGGCCAATGTAGGTTTGATCATAGCCAGCGCTTTCTTTCCCTCAAAGGAGGCTCCGATTACCATCAGTCCCAAAGGCGTGGCCAAAATAGACAGATTATGTACCGTCTTGGTCACAATCGGAACCTGCGGCACATGCAATACAGAAAATAATGCTCCTACCACGATGCCGATAATCAGCGGATTTTTGAAAATTCCCTTAACCGTATCGGCCAGTAATTTCTTACTGAAAGGGGCCCGGTCCGGCTTCAAAAAGGAAAGTATAATTACCGCATACACATTATAAAACGGCACCGTACCCACCAGCATCAGAGAAGCAATTCCTGCATGTCCATAAATATTTTCAATAAACGCCAATCCAAGAATTGCCGCGTTACTGCGGTATGCGCCCTGGGCAAACTCGCCGCGAATCCGCTTATCTTTCAGCAAAAAGGAAAGCAGTACACATAAAATCGCACTGCAGGTGGTACCGATAATACAAAATGCCAGAAATTTACCATCCCACAGATCACCAAAATCGGACAGCCACATATTCTCAAATAACATCAGCGGCAATGCGGCACGAAATACGAAACGATTCAGTTTGGGTACAAACTTCTCATCCATCAGGCCGATTTTGCGAAAGAAAAATCCCAGTACCATAGTCAAAAAAATAGGTACCGTAGCATTTAAACAAAAAATCAGATTATCCATAATATCCTGTCCCTTAAAAAGAAAGCTGCCGCGAAACGACAGCTTCCCTTATTTATTTTTATTCAAAAAGTTTGCTGTAAATCGGAAAACAATCGAATGTCGCAAAATAATCCTCCGGTGTTTCCGCACGGCGAATCAAATCAAAACTGCCATCTTCTTTCAGCAGGACCTCCGCGGAACGCAGTTTTCCATTGTAGTTATAACCCATAGAAAATCCGTGGGCGCCTGCATCATGAATAAACAGAATATCCCCCCGGTCAATCTTTGGGAGCATACGGTCAATGGCAAATTTGTCGCTGTTTTCACACAAAGAACCTGTAATATCATATTTGTGATCGCAGGGTTCCTCCTCTTTGCCCATAACGGTAATATGGTGATATGCGCCATAAATAGCCGGGCGCATAAGGTTCGCCGCGCAGGCATCACAACCGATATATTCTTTGTGAATATGTTTTTCGTGGATAGCCGTGGTAATCAACGCGCCGTAAGGTCCCGTCATGAAACGGCCCATCTCCGCATAAATGGCCACATCTCCCATGCCGGCCGGTACCAGCACTTCTTCGTATACTTTGCGCACACCCTCGCCGATGACGCGGATATCGTTTGGCTCCTGATCCGGCTTATACGGGATACCTACGCCGCCGGAAAGATTGATAAACTGAATATCAGCGCCTGTCTCCTGTTCCAGTTTTACTGCTATCTCAAAAAGCACCTTTGCAAGAAGGGGGTAATATTCATTGGTTACCGTGTTGCTGGCAAGGAAGGCATGAATACCAAAGTGTTTGGCGCCTTTCGCTTTCAAAATCTTAAATGCTTCAAAAAGCTGTTCCGTCGTCATACCATATTTGGCATCACCCGGATTATCCATGATCCCATTGCTCATCTTGAACAATCCGCCCGGATTATACCGGCAGCTAATGGTTTCCGGAATATAACCAATGGTCTCTTCCAGGAAATCAATATGGGTAATATCATCCAAATTGATGATGGCTCCGGTTTTTTCCGCATAAATATACTCTTCCGCCGGCGTTGCGTTGGATGAAAACATAATCCCATCGCCGCTAAAGCCCATAGCCTTTGCCAGCATAAGTTCTGTCAGGGAAGAGCAATCGCAGCCACAGCCATACTCTTTAAGAATCTGAATAATAGATGGATTCGGACAAGCCTTGACTGCATAATATTCACGAAATCCCTTATTCCAGGAAAATGCCTCGCATACTGCTTTTGCATTTTCGCGCAGCCCCTTTTCATCGTAAAGATGGAAAGGGGTAGGAATCTGTGCAATGATTTCATCCAGCTTTTCCTTCGTTACAAATGGCTTTTTTTTCATAATTTCCTCGTCTCCTCTTTAGATATTTACACACAGAAACTCCACATTCCTGTGATAGGAACAACAGGCTATTTCGCCTGAATAACCTGCAAAATATTTGTCATGGCGCCTTCGCCCATAACCAGATTAGTTGCCGGATCACCGGCCGTAAACACTACCATATCGCCCTTCTTAATGAGCTTTTCCCTGCGGACCACATACATGGCGTGAGAAATAATATTCTCCGTACTGTCCTCCTCATAGCCCATAACCGGCTGTACGCCCCAGTAAATCTGCATCCTTCTTCTCGCCCAATCGTTGGGAGAAACCGCGTAAATCGGAACCCGCGGACGGAAATTGGAAATCAGACGGGCTGTCTGGCCGGACATTGTGGGCGTAATAATACAATCCGCACACAGATTGACGGCCGTCTGCACGGCTGCCATACCCACCGAACTGGACACATTTTTATTTCCACGCAGAGCCTTATAATCCAGATGGGATTCATAATCCAAAAGCGGTTCTGTAGATTCTGCGATTTTCACCATCATATTGACTGCCTGCACCGGATATTTTCCCATGGCCGTCTCACCGGACAACATAATCGCGTCCGTTCCGTCATAAATTGCATTTGCCACATCGGTAACCTCCGCACGGGTAGGCCGCGGATTACGAATCATAGAATCCAGCATCTGCGTAGCGGTGATAACCGGTTTATAATTTTCATTACATTTTTTAATAATCAGTTTCTGGATATGGGGCACTTCATGAGCCGGAATTTCCACACCCAAATCGCCGCGGGCCACCATGATACCGTCCGCAGCTTTGATAATTTTATCAATATTCTTGACGCCTTCCGCATTTTCGATCTTGGCAATAACCTGAATGCCATCGCCGCCGTTGGCATGCAAAAGTTCCTTGATTTCCTTAATGGCACTGCTGTTTCTGACAAAGGATGCCGCAATAAAATCGATGCCCTGTCCGATACCAAAGACAATATCCTTTTTGTCCTGCTCGGTAATCGCCGGAAGTTTCACGTTGACATTGGGAATATTGATTCCCTTTTGCTGTCCCATATCACCGCCGTTTACTACACGACAGACTACATCCGTACCGGTCACCTCTTCTACGGTCATCTGAATCAGTCCGTCGTCAATCAAAATCGTATTTCCTGGTTTTACGTCGCGGACCAGACCCTCGTATGTCTGGTAACAACGCTTGTCATTTCCTACAATCTTCTCCGTTGTCAGGGTGTAAATCTGGCCTTCTTCCAAATGAACCTTCTGACCGCCCTCCAAAAGTCCCGTACGGATCTCCGGTCCTTTCGTATCCAGCAGAATCGCTGTGGGACGCTTCATTTCTTTGCGTACCTTTTTCAAAAGATCCATCCGGGTTTTCTGTTCTTCATGCGTTCCATGAGAAAAATTAAACCGGGCGATATCCATGCCGGCATCGATCAGCGCACGCAGGATATCCGCGTCATCGGTTCGCGGCCCCATCGTACATATAATTTTTGTTCTCTTCATATTTTGCTTTTCCCCCTAATTGATATGAGTATGCGTAAATAAATGGTCCTGGCAATACTCATAATTTCCGTTACATTTGGAGCAAAAACGGAATTCCAGATTTGCTCCGTCCTTCTCTGTCCTTCCGCAAATGGCACATTTGTGTTTGGTAATGCCATTTACCTGGCTTTT
The DNA here is from genome assembly GCA_964427045.1 of uncultured Hoministercoradaptatus sp. Lineage (GTDB taxonomy): Bacteria > Bacillota > Clostridia > Lachnospirales > Lachnospiraceae > Oliverpabstia. The sequence goes on from CAYRTA010000010.1 coordinate 25,663, forward strand.
GTGAACCGCCTGCTGGTAATCCTTCCGGCGTTTTACCTCTCTGGGATTATAATGCCCCATATTTCTGGTCGCCAGAAAGAATATAATGAAGTTCATCAAAGAACAAAGAATCGCGACACGGACCGCCCAGCCAGCCTGAACGGCTTCATAGATAATCAAAACCACATAGGCAATGCCGAGCCATTTCACTTTCAGCGGAAGAAACATCATAAACAATACCTGCATATCCGGATAAGTGGCTGCAAAAGCCAAAAAGATAGACATACTGATATAATAAGTGCTGAAATATAACCCTATGCCATAGACGGGTACTCCATTGATAAAATAGAACAAAAAATATAAAACAAAGGCCCCAATAATACTGATGATAATACCGGAGAAAATGTATACGTTGTAGCGGAAACTGCCCCAGGTACGTTCCAGCGTAGTTCCGATAGAATAATAGAAAAATAAAGTAATGATCGTAAAAATATCAAGACTTCCCGGCGGAATCAAAAGCCAGCTCACCAGGCGCCAGATCTGTCCATGCAGGATATAGTACGGCTCCAGTGTCAGATAAAGCAGCATGGAAGGCGCTAATACCTGCAGCAAATACCCGGCAATATACGTTATAATAATATACATGGTCAGATTCCGAAGAGCATATCTGCCGAATTTACGTTCCCACTTGTTCATTACATTCATACCAATTACAGTCCTTTCATAACTATACTCGTCATAAAACCACTCTCATTGTCTCTCTCATCAAAAATTCTTCCGTACAAAATAAACCGACGGCCCTTTCCTGCTTTCTTTGGCCAAAGCAGTTATCACTCTCCTGGCTGCTTCTGTCAGAACAAATCTTTCTTACGGAAAATCAAAGCAACAATCAAACTGAGAAGAAGCGACAAAACCAGCACGATCAGAAATCCCTGGGGATGTCCGGAAAAGGGCATGCCGATACCATTTAAATTCATACCGTAAGCACTGTATATCATCGTCGGTATGGACATGACAATGGTAACAGTCGTCAAAAACTTCATAACAATATTCTGATTATTGGAAATAACCGAAGCAAACGTATCCATGGTTCCGCTCAAAACGCCGCTGTAAATATTGGCCATCTCAATGGCCTGCTTATTTTCAATAATAACATCATCCAGCAGTTCCTCATCCTCCGGATACTGCTTAATACTTTCCACCTTCAAAAGCTTTTCCAGCACTGCTTCATTAGATTTCAAAGAGGTGGTAAAGTACACCAGAGACTTCTCCAGTTCCAGAAGGGCAATTAACTCTTCATTTTTCTGTGCCTTATGAAGTTTTTCCTCCACTTCGTCACTCTTCTTATCAATAATACGCAGATAATGAAGGTACATAGACGCGTTCCGATGCAAAATCTGTAAAATAAAACGGGTTCTCTTATAGGTATAGAAATTGCGCACACGACCATCCATAAATACACCCAAAACGGGCGTATCTTCCAGGCAGACCGTAAAAATCATGGAGTCTGTCACAATAATACCCATGGGAATCGTTCCGTACCAGTCTTTATCATTCCGTTCCTCAATCATGGGGATATCCACCAAAATCAGCGTATAATCATCCTCCACTTCGATACGGGAACGTTCCTCTTCATCCAGAGGCGCCCGCAAATCATCTACATTAATCCGATATTTATTTGCAATCTCTACCAATTCTGTGGCCGTCGGAGCAATCAGAGCAATCCAGCTGCCGTCCTGCGGCTCATTAATTTGATGCACATGATTCTCAATTGTACGGAAAATCTTAATCATAACTTACATCCTCCGGATAAAAGTCAAAAGATATGTTTATTATAAAACCCGCTCCCTATATTTGTCAAACGCTTTGCAAAGTTTGACGTAAGATGCTATACTATACAGACAAACTATATTTTGTTTCAACGAAAAGAATGGAAAGTTTCCAGTAAACAAAAGGAGATACTATGGCAGGTTCATCATTTGGTTCTATTTTCAGAATTACAACCTGGGGAGAGTCCCACGGCGCCGGAATCGGCGTGGTAGTGGATGGCTGTCCGGCAGGACTTTCGCTTTCCCCGGAAGACATTCAAATATATCTTAATCGCAGAAAGCCGGGGCAAAGCCGCTTTTCTACCCCCCGCAAGGAGGACGATACCGTAGAAATCCTCTCTGGTATCTTTGAGGGAAAGACCACCGGCACACCGATTTCCCTTCTGGTAAGAAATACTTCCCAGCGTTCCCAGGATTATTCGGAAATTGCATCTTATTATCGCCCGGGACATGCAGATTATACCTTTGATCAGAAATACGGCTTCCGGGATTACCGCGGCGGAGGGCGTTCCTCCGGACGGGAAACCATCGGACGTGTGGCCGCAGGCGCCATTGCGGCAAAGCTGCTTAAAGAACTCGGCATCACGGTCAGCGCCTATACGTATGCGATCGGTCCGGTTACCATCTCCTCTTTCGATAAAGAAGAAATTTATAAAAACCGGCTGTATATGCCGGATGCCAAAGCTGCAGCGGCAGCCAGCGAGTACCTGAATACCTGTATGAAGGAGAAGAATTCCTCCGGCGGTATGATTGAATGCGTCATCCACGGTGTTCCCGCCGGGCTTGGCGATCCCGTCTTTGAAAAACTGGACGCCAACCTGGCTAAGGCTATTTTTTCTATCGGCGCCGTAAAAGGCTTTGAAATCGGTTCCGGTATGGCGGCAGCCCGAAGCACCGGCCTTACCAACAACGACAGCTTCCGGCCGGATGCTTTTGGCGGCATTGAAAAAGCTACCAACCACGCCGGTGGTATTCTCGGCGGCATCAGCGACGGCAGCGATATCATTTTCCGGGCAGCGATCAAACCCACTGCCTCCATTGCGGCCATCCAGGAAACCGTCAACCGGCAGGGTGACCCCATCACGGTATCTATCAAGGGACGTCATGACCCGATCATCGTTCCCAGAGCCGTTGTAGTCGTAGAATCCATGGCCGCGCTGGTAATTGCTGACGCCCTTCTTATGAATATGGGGGCGCAAATGGATTATCTTCACAAAATATACAATAGATAGACAAACAAGGGGATGTCGGTTAATATCAAATTTTAACCGACACTCCAAAAAAGAAAATCCCATGAAATTCAGGCAGCAGCCTGGTATTTCACGGGATTGTTTGTTTCATAGAAAGTTGCGTATGCTAAATGCTAAACACAAGCAGGATTCTTTTTATCGTTTAAAGGCTGTTATGAAGCGCCCTCAACACATTGCTCAGTTCCTTTACTCCCATCTGCCCTGGCGCTGAGGCTTTTTGGGCCGCGCCGAAGGTCAGCGCGGAACCAAACACTTCCCCGCACAGACGGCTGATCACGCCGTCGGCGGCCATGGACATCGTTATGATGGGCCGGTCCGCATACAGACGGCTCATTTCTTCCGTAGCGGCCAGAAGGGTCAGTACATCCTGTTTATTTTGAGGCATCACCGCCAGCTTTGGAATATCCGCGCCCTGCGACTGCATCTTTTTTAAACGATAAAGCAATTCTTCTTTCGGAGGTGTTTTATGGAAATCGTGATTGGAACCGACAACCTTCACTCCATGACCGTGAGCAAATGCAATGATCTTTGTCACCAACTCGTCTCCCCGAAAGGCTTCCACGTCAACCAGATCTACCGCTCCGGATTCAATGGCCAGTTGGTTTATATGGAAATAGGAAACGGCATCGATTTCTTTTTCTCCGCCCTCTGCTGCCGTACGGAAGGTGAAAAGAAGCGGTACTTCTCCAAGACGCTCTCGAAGCCCAACCAAAACCTCCCTTACCTGATCATCAGAACATACGCCTTCGAACCAATCGGCTCTCCACTCAACCACATCCAGCGGAATCTCATGGAACGTTCCGGCTTCCTTAAAAATCTCTTCCTTCGTCACACCAACAATGGGGACACATATCTTTGGCATTCCTTCCCCAATACAGACATTTCTTACTTTTACTGGATTCATCTTTCTTACTATACTCCTATATTTATCCACACTATTTGTCGTCTATCATACCAAATCCATGCCTGTATTTGCAACCCGCAGATATGTTTTTCATTGGGATTCTTCAATCAACTTATAATTAATAGCTTTTTGTTATGGTTTTTGATATAATCAGGAAAATATGTTAAACCATGAAACAGAACGAACAGCAAAACAGCGTGAAGGGGGATTGCAAAGATGACTTTAAATCAATTGGAATATTTTCAAAAGGTGGCCACACTGCAGCATTACCGGCTGGCCTCGGAAGAATTGAATATTTCCCAGCCCAGTCTCAGCCGCTCTATGGCCCTTCTGGAAGACGAATGTCAGGTACTTCTATTTGAAAAGCAGGGGAGAAATGTGGTATTGACCAAAGCCGGGCGCATCCTCCTGGAACATGTGAACCGTATTCTGGACGAGGTGGCAGCCGCCCAGCACAAGATGAAACAAATCGCGGAAAACGGAGGGCGCATTGATATTGCCTATGTATATCCGCTGGCCAACTCTTATATTCCTCATATCGTGCGTTCTTTTTTGAATATAGAGGACAATAAGGAAATCACGTTCAGCTTCAATCAGACCCACACGGCTGCCATGATTGCGGGTCTGAAAGCAGATGAACACGATATTATTTTTGGTTCTTATGTAGAAAACGAACCGAATATTTCCTTTATTCCTATTTTGCATCAGGATATGGTAATCATTACGCCAAAGGGCCATCCCCTTTCCCTACATCCGTCCGTCAGCATCAACGAATTGGAGCATTATCCGGTGATCGGGTATGACCGCTATTCCGGGCTGGGCCATTTCATCCAGAAATATTATGCCGAAAACAATATCCGGGTCAATACCATCTGCGATTGTCCCGACGAAAACTCTATTTCGGCCCTGGTCAGTGAAAACTTTGGCATCGCCTTAGTGGCACACACCGATACCATCAATCCGGACAAAGTGGACATTCTGGAAATCAGCGATAAACCGCTGGAACACACCGTTTATATGGGCTTTCTCAAGGGAAAATATCAACTGCCCGCAGTGAAACGGTTTATCCATTTTATCTGCAATCAGAATGTATCCTAAAATTTTCTATCATATAATAAGGCTGCATATAACACCACTAATACGGAGCCTGCATTATGTACCAACGCTCCCGTGACGGGATTGAGAATCCCCAGCACGGAACAGGTCACGGCTATGGCGTTGATGCACATGGAGATGGTAATGCTTCTTTTGATTGTCCAAACAGTGGCCCGCGAAAGACTTTTCAGATAAGGAATCTTTTCTATATCATCAC
>CAYRTA010000011.1:0-21171 GCA_964427045.1 uncultured Hoministercoradaptatus sp.
GAAAGGGCTGGCGCTTATTCAAAAGGTTCCCACCCCCATAACGCCTATCCGGATTTCAAAGGAGACCCGGCAGATCACACTGGCCTATTTTGATCAGAAAAGTACGGTAGATTATATTGGAGCCGTACAGGGAATTCCCATTTGTTTTGATGCCAAAGAATGCCAGAAAGATGTCTTTCCCCTGGCAAATGTACATGCACATCAGGTGGCATTTATGACAGACTTCGAGGCACAGAAGGGCATCGCTTTTTTGGTTATCTTTTTCGCGGCCCGCAATGAGTTCTATTATATGACATTGCGTGAATTAAAAAAATTTTGGGAACGGGCACAATCCGGAGGGATCAAACGTGTTCATTATGAAGAACTGAACCCGGCTTATTTTCTTCCCCATCACGCAGGGGTTTTAGTGCCGTTTCTGGATGGTATCAACCAGGATTTGGCAGACAGGGATTGACTTTTCTATGGCAGAAACGTATAATTCTTCTGATTTAGTTTAGATGAAATATGAGGAATACAGAGATGAAACAATTATTTTACACTCCGGAAGGAGTACGGGATGTGTATGGAAACGAATGCGAGAAGAAGATTTATCTGAAAAAGAAGCTGCAGCAGGTTTTCCATCTTTTTGGTTACCAGGATATCGAAACACCTACATTCGAATATTTTGATGTATTCAGTCAGCAGGTGGGTACCACGCCATCCCGTGAATTATATAAATTCTTTGACCGGGAGGGTAATACGCTGGTTTTGCGTCCGGATTTTACCCCCTCCATAGCCAGAGCGGCGGCCATGTATTTTCCAAAAGAAGAATTTCCCGTACGGCTCTGCTATTCGGGCAACACGTTTATCAATAATTCCAATTACCAGGGCCGGTTAAAAGAATCGACCCAAATGGGTGTGGAACTTCTTGGAGATGAAACGGTAGATGCCGATGCGGAAATCCTGGCAATGGCAGTAGAGTTACTGAAAAAAACGGGATTGAAAGAGTTCCAGATCAGTGTGGGCCAGGTGGATTTCTTTAAATCGTTAATGAAAGAAGCAAATCTTCCGGATGAAGCGATTTCTCAGCTTCGTCAGCGGATTTCCAATAAAAATTATTTTGGCGTGGAAGAGTTACTGGAAAGCTATGAGCTTTCTCCCAAACTTTTCGATGCCTTAAAAGCGATGCCTCAGCTTTTTGGCTCTGTCGAGGTTTTAGACCGTGCAAGAGCGCTGACCGATAATAAGGATGCACTAAAAGCTCTGGACCGTCTGGAAAAAATATACGAAGTGCTGAAAATCTACGGCTGCGAACGTTATATATCCTTTGATCTTGGTATGCTCAGTAAGTACCGGTATTATACTGGTATCATCTTTCAGGGATATACCTATGGAAGCGGGGAAGCACTTATCAAAGGCGGCCGGTATAATCATTTGCTGGAGCATTTCGGGCATCCGGCTCCGGCCATCGGTTTCGGTCTTGTCATGGAACAGGTGTTAAGTGCTTTGGACCGCCAAAACATTGAAATTCCATCAGCAAAAAGTAAAATTTTGATCGTCTATCCCCATGAAAGCCGTAAATTGGCCATCACCATTTCTGCATCCTGGCGTTCACATCAGATGAACGTACAATGTATGCCTGCAGAGAATGGTAAACAGGCGGAGGACTATATTTCCTATGGAAAACAGCTTCAATTTACGGAGTTGGTATATCCTGTCTGTGAGTCTCAGATCAGAGTCCTCAACTTATATACCGACGAAGAGAAAATCGTAGAGTATAAAAGCTTTATATAAACGGATAAACGGAGGCAGAATATGAGATATCTAACGATCGCCCTTACGAAAGGGCGGCTTGCCAATAAAACACTGGAAATGCTGGAGAAGATCGGCATAACCTGTGAAGAAATGAAAGATAAAAGCACCAGGAAACTGATCTTTGTAAACGAAGAACTGAAACTTCGTTTCTTTCTTGCCAAAGGACCAGATGTACCTACCTATGTGGAGTACGGAGCGGCCGATATCGGTGTTGTGGGCAAGGATACCATTTTAGAAGAGGGAAGAAAATTATATGAAGTTATGGATCTGGAATTCGGAAAATGCAGAATGTGTATCTGCGGTCCGGAATCGGCGCGTCCCTTGCTTCATAACAATCAGTTAATCCGGGTTGCCACAAAATATCCGAACATCGCCAAAGATTATTTTTACAATAAAAAGCATCAGACCGTAGAGATTATCAAATTAAACGGGTCCATTGAACTGGCTCCTATTGTGGGACTTTCTGAGGTAATCTGCGATATTGTGGAAACTGGTTCCACCCTTCGGGAAAACGGATTGCATGTATTAGAAGAGGTTTGCCCCTTATCGGCCCGCATGGTGGTAAACCAGGTAAGCATGAAAATGGAGAATGAACGGATATCCGATTTGATTTTACAATTAAAAAAAGTGGTAAAGGAGAGTTAAGTCATGCGTATCGTAACCCTGACAGAAGAAACAACCAGAAACATTCTGGAGAATATGTTAAAGCGCAGTCCCAGCCAGTACGGGGAATATGAAAAACGTGTACAGGACATTATTGCGGCAGTAAAAGAAAAGAAAGATGAAGCCGTATTTTCCTATACCAGGCAATTTGATAAGGCGGATATTCATGCCGGTAATATTCAGGTGACCAAAGAGGAGATTGATGAGGCATACGCAAGTATTGATCCGGAACTTTTGGCGGTTATCCGCAAAGCCCTGGTAAATATCCGTTCCTATCATGAACTGCAAAAGCAGAAAAGCTGGTTTGAGAGTACGGAAAATGGAACCATGCTGGGACAGAAAATAACCCCGCTTGCCAAAGTCGGTGTCTATGTACCCGGTGGAAAAGCAGCCTACCCTTCCTCCGTATTGATGAATATCGTCCCGGCAAAGGTGGCCGGCGTAGAGAAAATCATTATGACAACGCCATGTAATGCCCAGGGAAAAGTGAATCCTGTGGTTTTGGCCGCGGCCAAAGAGGCAGGTGCAGATGAAGTTTATAAAGTCGGCGGCGCCCAGGCAATCGCCGCTCTGGCTTTCGGAACGGAAAGTATTCCAAAAGTAGATAAAATTGTGGGTCCCGGAAATATCTATGTGGCCCTGGCAAAAAAAGCCGTATATGGCCATGTCAGCATTGATTCCGTTGCCGGCCCCAGTGAAATTCTGGTGCTGGCTGACGAAACGGCCAATCCCCGCTATGTGGCCGCTGATTTATTATCCCAGGCAGAACACGATGAGCTGGCTTCTGCAATTCTCATCACTACCAGCAGAGATTTTGCCGAGGCGGTCAGCAGAGAAGTGGAACAATTTGTAGCACAGCTGGAACGAAAAGAAATCATTCAGAAATCTCTGGATAATTTTGGCTATATCTTAGTTGCACAGAATATGGACAAAGCCATTGAAACGGCAAATGAAATTGCATCCGAGCATTTGGAAATTGTAACTGCCAATCCCTTTGAGGTGATGATGAAGATTAGAAACGCAGGTGCTATCTTTATTGGCGAATATAGCTGTGAACCATTGGGTGATTATTTTGCGGGACCGAATCATATTTTACCGACAAACGGCACGGCAAAATTTTTCTCGCCGCTGTCCGTAGATGATTTTACAAAAAAATCCAGTATCATCTACTATTCCAGGCCGGCACTTCAGGCGATTCACAAGGATATCGAGCAGTTTGCCTGCGCGGAACAGTTGACAGCACATGCAAATTCTATCAAGGTGCGGTTCGAAGAGGAGGCATAAAATGGAGATCGTAAAGAAAGATGGCCGTTCGGTTACCGTAACGAGAAATACTAAGGAAACAAAGATCAGCGTTTATTTGAATCTGGATGGCAGTGGTACGTCCGACATTCACACCGGTATCGGTTTCTTTGATCATATGTTGGAGGGATTTACCCGACATGGTTTTTTTGACCTGACAGTCAGGGTAGATGGCGATCTTCATGTGGACAGTCACCATACCATCGAAGATACGGGCATTGTACTGGGTACGGCCATCAGTCATGCGCTGGGAGATAAAGCAGGTATCCGCCGTTTCGGAAGCTGCATTCTTCCGATGGATGAAACACTGGTACTTTGTGCCATTGATCTGTCCGGCCGTCCCTATCTGAATTTTGACGGCGCCTTTACCGTGCCTCAAATCGGCGCCATGGATACGGAAATGGCCAGAGAATTTTTCTATGCCATCAGCTATGCCTCTGGAATGAATCTCCATATAAAGGTGTTGGACGGAATCAACAATCATCATATTATGGAAGCTATGTTTAAGTCTTTTGCAAAGGCTTTGGATGAAGCAGTAGGAATCGATGCCCGTATACAGGGCGTATTATCCACGAAAGGAAGTTTATAGGGGAACCTGAAAAAGGAAGGTCGTTATGGAATGTATAAAAGTTGATTTTTCCTGGAAGGATTTAAAAGTAAACAGTGATGGCATGATTCCCGTCATTGTACAGGAAGCCGAAACCAGCGAAGTTTTGATGCTGGCTTATATGAATGAAGAAGCTTTTCTTACAACAAAGCGGCTGGGGCAGATGACTTATTGGAGCCGCAGCCGAAATGAGTTGTGGACGAAGGGTCTGACAAGCGGGCATTTACAGTATGTAAAAGCGCTTTATATAGACTGTGACAAAGACACCATTCTTGCGAAGGTGACGCAGATCGGGGCGGCTTGTCACACAGGAAATCACTCCTGTTTTTACAGAGAACTGGTGTGAGACCAGTATCGGAGGTTTTATGAAGATTATAATTATTGGCTGCGGAAAAGTTGGATTTGCACTGGCGGAACAATTATCCCATGAAAATCATGATATTACCATTGTGGATACCTATGCTCAGAGACTTCAGGAAGTGGAAGAGGATGTAGATGCACTGATGGTAACCGGTAATGGAGCCAGCATTTCCACCTTATCGGAAGCCGGTGTTGATGATGCCGATTTATTAATCGCAGTTACCGGATCCGATGAATTAAACCTATTATGTTGTCTGATTGCCCGTAAGCAGGGCCATTGTCAGACAGTTGCCAGGGTTCGCAATCCGGTCTACAGTAAAGAGATCGAGTTTATTCGCGAAAGCCTTGGCATTTCTATGATTATTAATCCGGAATTTGCGGCTGCATCGGAAATTGCAAGGTTACTTCGCTTCCCCTCAGCAATTAAAATAGATACGTTTGCCAAAGGCAGGGTAGAGTTATTGAAATTTCGTATTTTACCGGAATTTCATCTCCATGATCATGCGATTTCCCAGCTTCGCGGCAAATTGAATTGTGATGTCCTGTTTTCCGGGGTAGAACGTAATAATCAGGCCTATATTCCCAATGGTGATTTTGTATTGCGGGAAGGTGATCTGGTTACGATTATCGCATCTCCCCAAAATGCCGCATTTTTCTTTAAAACCATTGGCCTGAAAACCAATCAGGTAAAAAACTGTATGATCGTGGGCGGCGGCACGATTTCCGTGTATTTGGCCAGACAGCTTTTGTCCATGCATATTCCGGTTGTCATTATCGATGCGTCCCAAAAGCGATGTGAAGAACTGGCGGAGGCGCTGCCGGAGGCAATGATTATCCACGGAGACGGGACGAACCGCCGTCTTTTAATGGAAGAAAATCTGGAAAACGCAGAAGCTTTCGTTACTCTGACCAATATGGACGAAGAAAATATTTTACTGGCGCTGTTCGCCAAAGAAAATTCCAAGGCTAAACTGATAACAAAGGTCAATCGGATTTCTTTTGATCATATTATTGATAAGTTGGATCTTGGCAGTATTATTTATCCGAAATACATTACGGCAGATTATATCCTGCAATATATCCGTGCGACACAAAATTCCATTGGAAGTAATGTAGAAACGCTGTATCACATACTGGATAATAAAGCAGAAGCTTTGGAGTTTTGTATTCGTGAAAACAGCGAGGTTGTGGGAATTCCGCTGAAAGATTTGAAATTGAAATCCAATCTTTTGATCGGATGTATCAACCGGGGCAGAACTATTCGGATTGCCCGTGGTAATGATTGTATCCAGGTAGGAGATACCGTTATCGTAGTTACCACCCAGAAAGGGCTGCGGGATATCCGGGATATCCTGGCAAAATAGGAGTGAGAAATGAATTATCGAATTGTAAGTTACATTATCGGCTGGGTTTTAAAGATTGAGGCGATTTTGATGTTAATTCCACTTCTCACCGGTATTTTATACCGGGAATCTTCAACACTGGCCTTCTTAATTACGATTGTTATTTGCGCGGTACCTGGTATTCTGCTGACATGGAAACAACCCAAACATCAGCATTTCTATTTGCGGGAGGGGTTTGTGGCCGTTGCCCTTAGCTGGATTGTCATAAGTATTATGGGTGCCCTGCCCTTTTTATTCAGCGGTTATATACCGAATCCGGTCGATGCCATATTTGAAACGGTGTCAGGCTTTACTACAACAGGAGCCAGTATTTTGGATGACGTGGAAGCCCTGTCTAAGTGTATGCTGATGTGGCGCAGTTTCACACATTGGATTGGCGGTATGGGCGTATTGGTTTTTCTTTTGGCTGTATTAAAAATGGTGGGCGGTTCTCCCATGAACCTGATGAAAGCGGAAAGCCCTGGACCATCCGTTTCCCGGTTGGTTCCCACGGTACGTTCCACAGCAAAAATTTTGTATCTGATTTATGGCGCCATGACTATTTTTCAAATTGTTCTGCTGCTTTTGGGCAAGATGCCCCTATTTGATGCCATTACTACGGCATTTGGAACGGCCGGTACCGGTGGTTTCGGTATAAAGTCAGATAGCATTGCTTCGTATTCCACCTATATTCAGGTAGTAGTTACAGTCTTTATGCTGCTTTTTGGCGTCAATTTTAATATTTATTTTCTGCTTATCGAGCGAAAATGGAAACACATACTCAGTAATCAAGAACTGCGCTGCTATTTGGGAATCGTGTTATGTTCCATTCTGATGATTGCCTGGAATATCCGGGGATACTTTTCCGGGTTTGGCAAAGCACTGCAGCAATCTGCCTTTCAGGTGGCATCCATCATTACCACAACTGGTTTTGCCACCACCGATTTTAATTTATGGCCGGAAGTATCCAGAACAATTCTTGTCATGCTGATGTTTGTGGGAGCCTGCGCCGGAAGTACCGGCGGCGGTATCAAGGTGTCCCGGATTATGCTTATGATAAAATCGGCGTGCAAAGAATTGAGCCATTATCTCCATCCCAGACAGATGCGGAAAGTGCGTATGGATGGTAAGATCATCGGACATGAGACCTTGCGCAATGTCAACGTGTATTTGATTGTATATGCCTTGATTTTCTGTGTGTCTCTATTTATTCTTGCCTTCGATGATTACGATCTGATTACGAATTTTACGGCGGTATCAGCAACGATTAATAATATTGGTCCAGGTCTGGAAAAAGTGGGTCCTGCAGCTAATTTTGCTTTGTTTTCCACACCTTCCAAACTGGTATTGATCTTTGACATGCTGGCGGGCCGTCTGGAACTTTTCCCGCTGCTTTTGTTATTCTATCCGGATACCTGGAAGAAATTTTAATAAGTAGGTGTTGTATGAGAAAATTAGCCTTAGATGATGAAATATTACTGACGATCGAAAATCCCGCCCGTTACATCGGAAATGAAATCAACGCGGTTGTAAAAGATCCGAATCAAATTTCTACCCGGATTGCTTTCGCGTTTCCCGACGTCTACCAGGTTGGTATGTCGCACCTGGGGATTCAGATTCTCTATGATATGTTTAATCAACGGGAAGATATCTGGTGCGAACGGGTCTATTCTCCCTGGCCGGATTTGGATAAAATTATGCGGAATCGAAAGATTCCGCTATTTGCGTTGGAATCTCAGGATCCAATAAAACTATTTGATTTTCTTTTGGTAACTATACAGTACGAGATGTGTTATACAAATATTCTGCAGATTCTGGATTTGTCCCAGATACCGCTGTATGCCAAAGACCGTACGATAGAGGATCCGATTGTTGTCGGCGGTGGTCCCTGTACTTATAATCCGGAACCGTTGGCACCTTTTTTCGATCTTTTTTACATTGGAGAAGGTGAAACTGTCTATTTTCAATTAATGGATGCTTACCAGGACTGGAAGAAGTCCGGAAAGAGCCGGCAGGAATTTTTGTATCAGGCGGCCCAGATTCCTGGCATCTATGTGCCATCTCTCTATGAGGTCAGCTATAAGGAGGATGGAACGATCAAGGCCTTCACTCCCATCCGGGAAGGCGTTCCCCAAACAGTCGAAAAACAGATTGTCATGGATGTGACGAACACCTATTATCCCAAAGCGCCGGTTGTGCCCTTTATTAAGGCAATTCAGGATCGTGTGGTATTGGAGATTCAGCGCGGCTGCATCCGCGGATGCCGGTTTTGTCAGGCTGGCATGTTATACCGCCCCACGAGAGAGCGGGATGTGGAATTTCTGAAACAGGCCGCAGTAGATATGTTAGATGCTACGGGACATGAGGAAATTTCTTTAAGTTCCTTAAGTTCCAGCGATTATTCTAAGCTTCCTGAACTGGTCAATTTTCTGATGGATGAGTGCGGACGCAGAGGTGTAAACATTTCCCTTCCATCCCTGCGTATCGATGCTTTTTCTCTGGACGTTATGAAAAAGGTACAGGATATTAAAAAAAGCAGCCTGACCTTTGCGCCGGAGGCGGGAACCCAGCGGCTGCGTGATGTGATCAATAAGGGCCTGACAGAGGAAGTGATTCTGGAAGGCGCCGGTAAGGCTTTTGCGGGCGGATGGTCAAAAGTAAAGTTGTATTTTATGCTGGGACAGCCTACGGAAACGGTGGAAGATATGAAAGGCATCGCCCATCTGTGCCAGAAAATTGCGGAGCGATATTACGAGATCCCGAAAGAACAGCGCCATGGAAAATGTCAGATTACTGCCAGCACATCCTTTTTTGTACCCAAGCCGTTTACGCCTTTCCAGTGGGCGCCTATGTGCCGTGAAGAAGAGTTTTTGGAGCGGGCACGGATTGTCAGAGAAGAAATTCATGCGCAAATTAACCAGAAAAGCATCCGTTATAACTGGCATGAGGCGGATGTTACCGTATTAGAAGGTATTCTCGCCCGTGGAGACCGGAAAATAGCCGATGCAATTTTGCGCGCCTATGAGAAGGGCGCCCTGTTTGATTCCTGGTCTGAGTTTTTTCATCCGGAATATTGGCGGGAGGCTTTCACGGAATGTGGTATTGATACGGATTTTTATACCGTCCGTCAGAGGTCTGAAGAAGAAATTTTCCCCTGGGACTTTATCGACATCGGTGTGACGAAGAAGTTTTTGCTTCGGGAATGGAAACGAGCCCAGAAGGAAACGGTGACGCCCAATTGTCGTATGCAGTGTTCTGGCTGTGGTGCCATGGTTTACGAGGGAGGTGTCTGCATTGAAAGTAAGGGTTAAGTTTGGAAAAACGGGCGCCATGAAGTTTATCGGACATCTGGATATCATGCGCTATTTTCAAAAGGCAATTCGCCGCGCGAAAATTCCCATCGCGTACTCCGGTGGTTATTCTCCGCATATGATTATGTCTTTTGCCGCCCCTTTGGGGGTCGGTGTGACAAGCAGCGGCGAGTATTTTGATATGGAATTGACAGAACCTATGACCTCAAAGGAAATGGTTTTGCGGTTGAATAACACCATGGCCGAGGGTATGACTGTTTATAGCATTCGAAAGATACCGGATGGAAAGGCCAGCGCCTGTATGTCTTTGGTGGCGGCTGCTGATTACCTGGTTAGCTTTCGGGAAGGAAAAGAACCGTCTGCCGACTGGCGTGGACTCCTCGCTTCCTTTTTATCGCAACCAGAAATTAGAATTATGCGAAAGACGAAGCGAAGCGAACAGGAAACAGACATCCGTCCCTGGATCTATCGCATGGAATGCAGAGAAGATGGTATTTTCATGCAGCTATCCCAGGGAAGCGTTCATAACCTGAAACCAGAACTTGTTATGGAAGCCTATGCGGCGTTTCTGGGTATCGAACTGGCTCCGTTTGCTTTGCTGATACACCGGCAGGAGGTCTATGCCGATTTGGCAAAAGAAGGAGAGCGGAGAAACCTGATTTCCCTGGAAGACTTGGGAGAGGAAATTACAGGAGAAACCATATGGAACGATTGATCATAACTACCATGCCAATCCGTAACCGTACGGTCATTGTATATGGCTGGCAAAAGGACGGACAGATGCAAAAGCTTCATCTGGAACATCCTCATAAACAATCGTTGCTTGGTAGTATCCATGTAGGTGTCATTCAGAAAATTCTTCCTCATATTCATGGCATGTTTATAGAAATTGAAGATAACGTAATCTGTTTTCACCCCATGAATCAGCGGGATATGCCGATCTTTCAGCCAACTCATGGGAAAACAGCCGGGAAGGCCGGAGACCGGGTTTTAGTACAGGTAACACAGGAAGCATTGAAATCAAAGGCACCGCAGGTATCTTTTCAATTAAGTTTTCCTGGTAAAAACCTGATACTGACAACAGAAAACACTACCATTGGTGTTTCTTCCAAAATACCTGAACCACGAAAAGAAGCGTTGAAACAATTATTGACAGACATGAAACGAGAGGCTGCCGGCCTGATATCTGAAAAAGAAGTACCCGCTTCAGAACGAGTCTCCTTCGGCATCATTGTCCGAACCAATGCGGCTTTGGCATCTGACGAAGAATTACAACAGGAGTTTGTTCAACTATATCGTAAGATGTGTTTGACGATACACCGTGGTCTTCATGCGCCGTCCCATAGTTGTATTATACCGGCGCCGGATTTTCTGGAACGTACACTGCTAAATCAGTACTGGGAACAGACCGAATGTATCGTTTCCGATTCACCGGCTGTGATCGGACGGCTGTCAACATTTCAAAAAGAGGAATGGATCCCCCAGGCAATTTCTTTACGTTTGTATGATGACAAGCTGCTTCCTCTGTATAAACTTTATCGTTTGGAACAATGTCTGGATGAGGCTTTAAAAGAACGAATCTGGCTGAAATCCGGCGGCTTTTTGATTATTCAGCAAACAGAAGCCTGTGTTGTGATTGACGTCAATTCCGGGAAGAATACGGGAAGCCGGCATAGTCAGGAAGCCTATCATAAAATCAACGAAGAAGCAGCGATAGAAATTTTCCGGCAGATGACTTTGCGTAATCTGTATGGTATAATACTGATAGATTTTATTAATATGAAGCAGAAAGAAGAGCAGGATCATTTACTGCGTACCATGAATTATCTGACCAAAAAAGATCGGGTGTCAACAAAAGTTGTAGATATTACGGCGTTGGGTATCATGGAGATTACGCGAAAGAAAGAAGAAAAATCCCTGCGTGAACAATACCTTTCCGTTATAGAAGGAGGAGATTATGAGTAAAATAGCAATCGTAACAGATACTAACAGCGGTATCACAAAGGCCCTAGCAAATGAACTGGGTATTTATTTGCTCCCTATGCCGATTTTTGTTGATGAAAAACAGTATTTCGAAAAAATTGACATCACCCAAAAACAGTTTTATTCCATGCTGTTTCAAGGATCGGAGGTATCAACCTCCCAGCCCTCTCCGGGAGATGTCATGGATCTTTGGAACCGTCTGTTGGAAAGCGGCTATACGGAGATCGTCCATATTCCCATGTCCAGTGGGCTCAGTGCTTCCTGTGAGACAGCAATGGGACTTGCCCGTGATTACGATGGAAAGGTGCAGGTTGTAAATAATCAGAGAATTTCCATTACCATGAAGCAATCTGTATTCGATGCGTTGAAATTGGCAAAGGACGGAAAATCTGCCTTTGAAATCAAAACAATTTTGGAAAAGGAAGCATTTGAATCCAGTATTTATCTTATGGTTGATACGCTGAAATACCTGAAGAAGGGCGGGCGCATTACACCGGCTGCCGCACTCCTTGGTTCCGCTCTGAATCTGAAACCCATTCTCCAAATTCAGGGAGAAAAGCTGGATGCCTATAAAAAAGTGCGTGGCGTAAAACCAGCTAAGAAGAGTATGCTGAAAGCCATTCAGAATGATATTGATACCCGTTTTGCAAAATATCAGGAGCGCGGAGAATTAGTTATTCACGTTGCTTACACAACCGGACGGGAAGAAGCAGATGCCTGGTATCAGGAAGTCAAGAATGCATTCCCCAATATTCCTATTGGCTGCAAAGATCCCCTTCCTCTCAGTATTGTTTGCCATACAGGTCCTGGCGTACTGGCTCTTGGTATTTGCCATGTATTGAATGCCTCTAAGTAATGACCTTTTATAAAATACGATACTGCCAAATTTTTACGATAAGCGTTGCGTGGTTTATAGACCAGGCATCGCTTATTTTTTTGCCCTGCATCAGTCCAATGATATAAAAAAAGATGGCAAAACCAGAGATAGTTTTCATAGATTTAACATGATTTGATCACAAATTTTTCAAAATGATCCGATAGAATCATATCCATATTAAAATTGATCACAAGGAGGTCGAATCATGAACGGACGCCACGAGATGAAACATTACATCAATATGGCCGATTACCTTATCCTTCGTCAACGTTTAAAAGCGGTACTGTATCCGGACGAGCATGCCGACCCGGACGGTTCTTACTTTATTCGCAGTCTTTATTTTGACACTCCCGATGACCGGGCGCTTAGAGAAAAAATAGACGGTGTAAGCGTGAGAGAAAAGTTTCGCATCCGCTATTACAATCATGACCCATCCTTTATTCACCTGGAGAAGAAAAGCAAACAAAAAAACATCTGCATGAAAAGTGCGGCAGAACTAAATCCGTCTCAAGTACAAATGCTTCTGGACGGTGAGTTTGCCTGGCTGGCAAATCGACAAGAACCTCTGCTTCGTGAATTGTATCGAAAGATGCTGCACGAAAATCTACGCCCCCGCACCATCGTTGATTATATACGGGATCCATTTGTTTATCCGGCAGGAAATGTACGCGTAACGTTGGATCATCACATTCGAACCGGTATCTACGGTACTGATTTTTTAGTTCCCGATTGTGTCACCATCCCGACCGATGATCAGACCATTATTCTCGAAGTAAAATGGGATGATTTTTTGCCGGATATTATCCGGGACGTGGTCCGGATTCCTGGCAGACAGACAACCGCATACTCGAAATATGCTGCCTGCAGAAGATTCGGTTAACCGATAACTCAAAATATAAAACAAATGGACAGTTGGAAAGGATTATAAACTTATGCTTAGTTTTCAGGATATTTTTAAATCTAGTTTTTTGCAGAATGTAACGGCCGTCAGCATTCTCGATATGGTATTGGCCCTTGTCCTTGCCTTTGGCATCGGTGTATTTATCTTTTTTATCTACAAAATTACCTTTCAGGGTGTCATGTATTCCTCCAGTTTCGGCGTGACCTTAATTGCCCTTACGATGATTACTACATTGGTAATTTTAGCTGTAACATCCAATATCGTTCTTTCTCTTGGTATGGTCGGCGCGTTATCTATCGTACGTTTTCGAACAGCTATAAAAGAACCGCTTGACATAGCCTTTCTCTTTTGGAGTATAGCCGCCGGCATTGTACTGGCGGCAGGAATGATCCCGCTTGCCGTATTCGGCAGTTTATTTATCGGTATCATTCTTGCCATTTTTGTAAATCGTAAAGTTTACACAAGACCTTATATTGCAGTGATTACCTGTGAAAGTCAGGCTTCCGAACGGGCGGCAGCCAATATTTTAGCACAATATACAAACCGGAGTTCTCTGAAAAGCAAAACTGCCAGAAAAGGCCATCTGGAACTGACATACGAGTTGAGAATGAAATCGGATGATACTTCTTTTGTCAATCAATTAACAGAGTTGGAGGGGATAAAAAGCGCTGTATTAGTTACCTACGATGGAAATTATACCGGATAATGACGGATCTCATTTTCAAATTTAATGAAGGAATAACAAAGAAAGGAAAGAGACAGTATGTCCAACCATAATCACACAACGGCGGTTTGTTTGGTGATTATTGCGCTTACGCTCATCATAACAGTTTTATTTATGATGGGTCCTGCCATAGGAATACAGCCAATCATAACCGATCTGTCTGCCGACGAGACAGGCAGCTTCTCCTCAAGTGACCTGGACGATAGTTGGGATGAAGCCAACGCTGTTTCCATATCTCTGGATGAACTGAGCGATTCCTATACGGATACCAGCGGCGCTTACGTTCTGGACGGTACACTTTATATTGTATCCGGCGGAACCTATGTTTTATCCGGTTCCTTATCGGATCAGCAAATTATTGTTCAGGCAAAAGGCACAAGCGTACGATTGGTATTAAATGGTGTAACACTTACCAGTGCGGATCAGCCGCCCATTTACGTGGATAAAGCCGATAAAGTTTTTTTGACACTGGCCGAAGGCTCTGAAAATCAAATTATTTTATCCGACACTTTATCCGATACGGCAACAGCAGAGGATTTGGATGCTGCCATCTATAGTACGGCGGATCTTTCCATCAACGGAACAGGCAGTCTATATGTCCAATCTGTTCAGTACCATGGCATCAAAAGTCTGGATAACCTGATTATTGCTTCCGGCAACCTAACTGTTGAAGCCGGACAAAATGCGCTTCACGGCCGCGATTCCGTACGTATTTGCGGCGGAACCTTTTCTCTTACTGCAGGTAATGACGGCATTAAGGCCAATAACGATTCAGACTCAGAAAAAGGTTATATTTTGATTACAGATGGAACCTTTCAGATTACCGCAGACCATGACGGTATACAAGCAGAGACCGATTTAACCGTAGAAGGCGGCACTTTTGATATTACCACAGGAGATGGAAGTTCTGTCAGCAGCATGCAGTCCGGTATGGGCCCGGAAGGCGGTTTCGGCATGGATGGCGATATGCCCGATAACGGAACTATGCCCGGTTCAAATGGCAATATGGCCCCAAATGCACCCGATACAAGGGAAGATACGGAAGGTACTATCCCGGATATGGCAGGCAATACTCCAGGCATGAGGGACATACCAGAGGCAGAAGGAAATGCTCCCGGTATGGAAAATATGCCGGATATGGAGGGCAATGCTCCCGGTATGGAAAACACCCCCGATGGAAACAATCCTACAGATAATGAAAATGATTTTGATAAATCAGATACAGATGCTGAATCTGACAGCAAAAAGGGATTAAAAGCAGGAAATACACTTATCATATCCGGTGGTACCTTTACGCTGAATACGGAAGATGACTGTATTCACAGCGATTCTGCCGTACAAATTCAGGGCGGTTCTTTTTCGCTTTCTTCCGGTGATGACGGCATTCATGGAAATGATGCAGTTACCATCGAAGATGGCACAATTACCATCATGACCAGCTATGAAGGTGTTGAAGGACATACGATTCTAATATCCGGAGGAGTTTTGGATATTGTCGCTTCCGACGATGGGATGAATGCCAGTGAGAGTTCCACTGCAGAAAACAGCATTCCACTGCTTCATATTACTGGCGGTTCCATATCCGTAAATGCCGGAGGTGATGGACTGGATTCCAATGGTGATCTAATGATTGATGGAGGAACGATTTATGTAAATGGCCCGTCAGACAGCGGAAATGGAGCCCTGGACTCCGGCTTGGAAAATGGCGGCAGTCTAATTATAAATGGCGGTGTCATTCTGGCACTTGGCACTTCCGGTATGGCAGAAACCTTTGAAAATACTTCTACTCAATATTCGTTTATCTGTAACCTCTCTAATACGTTTACGGAGGGAGAGCAGCTGACGATCACTGATAGTCAGGGCGAAATCCTTATAAGCTACACCATAACAAAGTCAGGCAATTCCATCATCTATAGTGATCCAAATCTGACAGAAGGCGAGACCTATACAATAACAGTGGGAGAGGAGAGTACCGAAATTACATTGAATTCTATTAGCACCGGAAATAGTATCGGCGGCTTCGGCGGCGGTATGAACCATATGGGCGGAGGATTCAAAGATTCCATGAGCGGAAAATGGAAAAAATAATGAAAAAAACTCCACAACGGAATCAACCTATGCTAAAATATCAGTTACGTGACTAAAACGTAATATATGAAAAAGGGGATTCGTATGAAAAGAGAAAAATTTCAATCACGTCTCGGATTTATTTTGGTAAGTGCAGGATGTGCTATTGGTATAGGTAATGTGTGGCGTTTTCCGTTTGTAACAGGACAAAATGGCGGCGGCATTTTTGTCCTGTTTTACATTTTCTTTCTCGTTGCACTCGGCATACCTGTATTAACGATGGAATTGGCAGTGGGACGTGCCGGTAAAAAAAGCGCTATGCTTGCATATCAAAAGCTGGAAAAGCCCGGACAAAAATGGCATATCCATGGATGGGTCTGCCTGATCGGCTGTTATTTACTGATGATGTATTATACGACGGTCTCAGGGTGGATGCTGAGTTATTTTTTCAAATTTGTCTCAGGCGGATTTTCTGAACATATGGATTTGGAAGCCGTTCAAAGTGTTTTCAGCAGACTTTTAGAAAGTCCCTGGCAGATGGCTTTTTGGATGACGGTTACCGTTATGGCTGGATTTATTGTAACCAGTTTTGGGCTGCAAAAGGGCCTTGAACGCATCACTAAAATTATGATGAGTGCTTTGTTGATTCTGATCATGATACTGGCAGTTCACAGTTTTACCCTGGATGGATGCGCAGAAGGAATACGCTTTTATTTATTCCCGAATATTCAGCGTGCAATAGATGTTGGGTTTGGCACGGTGATTACAGCGGCAATGAACCAGGCCTTTTTCACCCTGAGTCTTGGTATCGGAGCCATGGAAATATTCGGAAGCTATATGTCACAAGAGAATACGCTGACAGGAGAGGCCGTCCGTATCTGTTCACTGGATACCTTCGTTGCGCTTATGTCAGGGCTGATTATCTTTCCCGCGTGCTTTTCTTTCGGTGTACAGCCCGATGCTGGCCCTTCTCTGATTTTTATTACCTTGCCAAACGTATTTATGAATATGCCTGGCGGCCGTTTATGGGGGGCCTTGTTTTTCCTGTTTATGACTTTTGCCAGCTTTTCAACCGTCATTGCAGTTTTTGAAAACATACTATCAAATTGCATCGATATCTTTGCATGGAACCGCAAAAAAGCATCGATTATTAATTTTGTACTGGTCCTGATTACCAGTATGCCCTGTGTGCTGGGATATAACGTCTGGAGTCAGTTACAGCTGATCGGCAGCAGAGGTGTGCTTGATTCTGAGGATTTTCTGGTCAGCAATCTTTTATTGCCGTTAGGTTCTTTAATCTTTTTATTATTTTGTGTGACAAAATTCGGTTGGGGATTTGAGAACTATCTCAAAGAAACAAATACCGGACGGGGAATCAAAATGCCCGCTGGTCTAAAATGGTATTTTCGCATCATTGTACCAATCTTAATATTGATTATTCTGATACAAGGTCTGTTCTAAATCTACCTTGCTTTTTGCACAGGCTTTTGTATAATAAATATGTGGCTTGTATTACAATAGGGAGATACTTTATGCATTCATTAAAAAAGATAGATGAAAAATTGTTGTTATTTATCCAGGAAAATTGCCGTTCCGACAGTTGGCATCCTTTTTGGAAACTAGTGACCCGCCTCGGCGACGGTGCCTGGTTTTGGGTTTTAACTGCATTAGTGCTGATGTTATCAAAAAAGACAAGAAAAATCGGCCTGGCCGCGATTCTTTCTATCATTATGGGGTCTCTTATTACGAATGTATTGCTGAAACTGATCATTTCCAGAACACGGCCCTATGATTATAATGAAAATATTGTTCCTCTTATTAAAAAGCCAAAAGATTATTCCTTTCCATCTGGCCACACAACGGTTTCTTTTGCCTGTGCCCTTGTCTATTTACGGCAGCTGCCAAAGAAGTATGGTCTCCCGGCCACAGCTCTGGCTGGATTGATTGGTTTTTCCCGCTTATATTTGGGCGTCCATTATCCCACCGATGTACTTGGCGGTATCATGGTGGCTCCTATGACCAGCAGTTTGACACTTCGTCTGTTAAACAAACATTAAACAGATGAGAACCGCCAACAAACAGTGAGGTGACTATATGCAAGATCGAATTTTGGTAGTGGAGGATGAACCGGATATCAATAGATTACTAACAAAGATACTGGAAACTGGCGACTACCTTATTTGGCAGGCATTTTCCGGTACAGAAGCAAAATTACTGCTGGACAAAGAAATTCCCGATTTGATTCTGCTGGATCTTATGCTTCCTGGCATTTCCGGTGAACAGTTACTCCAATATATCCGGGAAACTTTGTGTTGTCATGTACCAGTATTAATCATAACAGCTAAAAATTCTCTTTCTGATAAGGTCACCCTATTAAAAAATGGGGCAGATGATTACATTACCAAACCCTTTGAACCGGAGGAGGTGCTTGCCCGCGTGCAGGCTAGTCTCAGACGCAGCGGAAAATATGAAATTCCCAAAAAGGTTTTGACCCATCAGAACTTAAATCTGTATCCCCAATCAAGAACAGTTACGGTCAATGGACAGGAACTTATTTTAACGGTTCACGAGTACGATATCCTGTATCTTCTTATGAATAATCCGCATAAAGTATACTCCAGAGAGACCCTGTATGAACTGGTATGGCATGGCGGCTATTACGGAGAAAATAATACGGTAAACGTTCATGTCAGTAATCTAAGAAAGAAGCTAAAAGAGATTGACCCCGCTGCGGAATACATACAGACGGTATATGGTATTGGATTTAAACTTCGATAAAATCTTTATAACTTCTTTAAAAGTTCTTTATGACTTATTAAAATGAAAAAACGTACAATACGTTTGTCAGTAAGGAATTCGGTGATGATTGATTCTTTGTTTGGCAAACGTATTTTTATTGGAGGTAATCATATGAACGAATATGTCATAGAGACAAAACAAATCACAAAATCCTATGGCTCTTTTGTGGCCCTGGACCATGTAAATTTGCATGTAAAAAAGGGAGCGATTTATGGTTTGATCGGCGATAATGGCGCCGGAAAAAGTACGCTGTTAAAATTGCTATCAGGTATTGCATTTCCCACAGAAGGAGAAATATATCTATTTGGAAAACATGGAGAAAAAGTATTACAAAACTCCCGACGGAAAATGGGATGTATTATTGAACAACCAGGCTATTTCCCCTACATGACCGTTGAACAGATGTTACGGTATTACTGTATTCAAAAAGGAATACCGGACACCAATAAAGTATCGGAATTGCTGCAATTAACTGGCATAGATAATAAACGAAAAAGTAAATGTAAAACGCTTTCCCTCGGCCAAAAACAGCGGCTTGGGCTGGCCATTGCACTGATGGGTGAACCACAGCTTTTATTATTGGATGAACCCATCAATGGATTAGATCCCAGCGGAATCATTGAATTTCGTAATTTATTACATCGACTGAATGAAGAAAAGAAAATAACAATTTTACTATCCAGCCATATTTTAACAGAATTACAGCAGCTTGCTACCTGTTATGGTTTTTTAAGCAAGGGAAATTTGATCGAGGAAATTACGGCGGAGGCGTTGCAGGAAAAGTGTTCGGAATGTATAGAAATCACCATATCTAATCCAGATATTTATGCTGTTATGCTGGAACAAAAATTTCCGAAAACAACTTTCAAAATAGTGCCGGAAAACTGTATCCGTATCATAAAGCCGCAGAATACCGCGGAAGAATATAGTAAATTGGCATTGGAACATAATCTGATTATCACCAACATGCAGACACGTACGACTTCGTTGGAAGATTACTATATGGAATTAAAGAATAGAGGAGGCCGCATATGACGAATTATATAAAAAGTGAAATCTACCGGATTGTTCACGATAAAGGAATTTATATTTTTACCATGATTTTGGTTCTTTTAAGTGTTTCATTTAATTTTGTGCTTTATCTATTCCGAAAGATTGACGGTCCCAATTTTTCTTACGCAACCGTTTCTTATTCTTTATCCAATTTGGTGGCAAATCCTATGGTATTTTGTCTGGCAGGAACCATCATTGGTGTCGTATTATATGAAGGAAACCGGAAGAATGGTAATTTGAAAAATACTATTTCTTTTGGTATTCCACGAGTAAAAATATTTGCAGGCCAATGCATGGTAGCAACCATAACGGCATTGATGATCATGCTTATTGTTCTTGCATTTTACCTCCCCAGCACCTTGCTTTTATTAGAACCGTCAGGCCCGGTCACTTTTATTGACCTTTTAACGGAAATTCCTGCCATCTTATTAATTGCAATTGCTTCCCTTATCTCTGGTATTATATGCATTGAGGTCTTTACCAAAGAGTCTACAGGCATATTAGTCTGGGCAGCAATTTGGTTCGTGATTCCGAAAATAATATTCTACCTCGGTCTTCGTATTGCTTTTTTATACCAGATAGCCATGTGGATGCCTGCCAATATGTTCGGAACAAGCGGTATGACCGTAAACTTAACGCAGTGTATTACTGCGTGGGGTACTGTAAATGGAATGCTCAAATGCCTGCTGGCTGGCATAACGGGAGTAGTTATATTTTTCATCTGGGGTATGATAGCATTAAAAAATAAAGAATTATAATGTACCATTCGGTGGAAAAGAGGGAAGGAACATGTTGTATAAGATCTTACTTGGGATTGCAGTGGTCATTCTTATTATGGGCATATATTTTACCGTACGTTATATATTACTGCTCAATGCACTGAAACAGATAACGAAAGAATTAATCGATATTCAACAGGATCTTTCCCAAAACCAGGTTCTTCATTTACCGGTTCCAAACTACCATCTTGGTTATACATTATCTGCCTTTAACCATATTCTGGAGGAAATACGAAAAGAACGCCTGACATACGAAAAAAGGGAACGGGAATTCCAGAAACAGATCGAAAACATCAGCCATGATTTACGTACACCTCTGACCGTAATTATGGGATATTTAAAATTAATGAAAGACCCTGCATGGGATAGTAGTATTAAAAATCTGGAACAACAAGATATTCTGAATATCCTTACAAATAAAACGGAAGTGATGAAAAAATTGGTGGATCAGTTTTATGATTATTCTCGTTTAAATGCTGGCGATTTTGAATTGTGCATGGAAAACGTGGACATTTCCCGTATACTGCGGGAAACACTGATAGAAAGTTATCCTCTTTTAGAACAATCCC
>CAYRTA010000011.1:21181-29806 GCA_964427045.1 uncultured Hoministercoradaptatus sp.
TTGAAGGCGGTTTTGTTCCTTAGCGGTTACATACATATGGATATTGGGATCAAAAACTGCATTAGACCGTATATTTCAAAATCTACTCCAAAATGCATGCAGATATGCCAATTCTTATATTCGTATTGTAGGTGAAATAGATGAAGAAACGGTAATTATCAATTTCCAGAATGATACAAAGATGGTAAATCAGGAAGATATTCCACATTTATTTGAACGTTTTTATATGCAGGATCGTACAAGAAACCAAGGGGGAACCGGCTTAGGTCT
This sequence comes from uncultured Hoministercoradaptatus sp., assembly GCA_964427045.1. GTDB lineage: Bacteria > Bacillota > Clostridia > Lachnospirales > Lachnospiraceae > Oliverpabstia. The sequence goes on from CAYRTA010000011.1 coordinate 21,452, forward strand.
TACAGTAGCCCAATTATTAACGGAGGAAATGGGTGCCCAACTCAATGTCCGCACACTTTCCAGGGACATTTCAACACTGGAGGAAGAGAACTTGCACCTGTGTTTTTCATTATCGTTGAAAAGATTTCCCATTTCCTCTGATACGTAATGGTACTGCTTCATAAACAATTGTGTAAAACAATCAGACCACAGCATTTATGAAATCTGGAATCTCCCCACTAATTCTTCTGTTTTCATTCGATTAATAAATGCTTTCTGATCCACAGATTTTACGGCGTGTACAACCTGAGAAGCTTCTGCCCCGGATACAACAGAATAAACCACATTTCTGTCACAATGTTCATAGGACCCTTCTCCCTCCAGAATTGTCGCACCATGATTACAAATTGCATTAATTGCCTGGCAGACGTCCGAAGGCCGGTTTGTAACAATCCATAGCGTTTCTTTTTGATATTTTTTATACATCATATGTACGACCTGAGTTGAAATATATTGGAAAATAATGGAATACATTGCTTTATCCAGTCCAAAAAGAATACCTGCAATTAACAAAATTCCGATATTCAAAGCGAGAATCAGATTCCAGGAATCTTTCCCACAGCGTTGGGAGCGAAAAATCGATAAAATATCTGTTCCGCCGGTTGTTGCATCCACCCTAAGACACATACTGATGACAAAACCATTGACAATACCGCCGAAAATGCTGATCAACAGTAAATCGGATGTAAGTTCATGAGCGGGAATCATATCGGTAAACACACTGGTGAGGACAATCATAAGTCCAGTTACCACTGCAAACCGTTTTCCAATAAATATGAATGCAATGGTCATGGGGATGAGATTCAATGTCAGATTCACAATCGAATAGGGCAGTTCAATGGAAAAATATAAATTAAAGATTCTCTGAATCAGAATACTAAGCCCTGTAGCGCCGCCTGGATATAATCCGCCAGAACGCACAAGAATCTTAATATTACATGCCATAATAAAGGCTGCTAAGATAATCGTAACAATCTGTATTCCTAAATTAGTTTTATTGTTTATTTTCCTGTTTTTCATAACATCTACCTCCTGTTGCGACATCAATATATCACGATATAGGCAAAAACGAAAACATCATTTTTTATTCGTTGCCACAACAAAAAAGTTGTGTTATTATGATAAAGCTTTAGGCCAAATTTTTGTTTTTATCTGGGGGATTTTGTCATGAATTTTACTTCATTGCAGAATTTTTTAATCGTAGCAGAAGAGAAGAACATTACGCATGCAGCGGAAAAATTATTTATATCTCAGCAAGCCTTATCAAAGAGTATTATGAATCTGGAAAAAGAACTTGGTGTCCCATTGTTTCACCGTGCCAGAGATATCCAACTTACTTATGCTGGCCGGGAATTACACCAGTACGCCACTTCGATTATACAGTTAGAACATGAAATGCGCCAGATTGCTAACGATGTAAATAACAGTCTTATTGGTGAGTTACGGCTTGGCATTTCTCATACCTGCGGACGGGCTATTTTACCGTTCTTACTTCCCAGGTATCATGGCGCCCATCCGGGTATTCAGTTGTATCTGCAAGAAGGAAATTCTGTGGAATTGGACTATTCGCTTCAGCAGGGTTATTTGGATTTAGTGATCGGCTTTTCGCCTGTGGGATCGGATGAAAATATCAAAGAGCTTCCTTTGATGGATGAGCGTTTATTTTTAGTCGCTCATCCAAAATTGATGGGGCAATATTTTGGAGACAGCGTTGATGAAATCCGTCAGCAATGCCATGATAAATTAGATTTAACTTTGTTTAAAGACATTCCCTTCATCGCATTAAAAAAAGGAAACCGGCTTCGTACAATGATTGATCAATACGGAGAAAAAATTGGTTTTCAGCCGAATATTCTTCTGGAAACGGAGAATACAGAAACCGCCTTCGCTCTGGCGCAAAGCGGCATGGGCATTACCATATACCCGGAACTGTTTCGTATGAAGATTCCTCACAACCTGGAAGAAGATGGGCAGGTTGATTTCTTTCCCATACAGGATAAAACTACAACAGGACAATTAGTTATTGCCTGGGAAGAAAGCCGTTATCTGAGCCGCCCGGTAAAGGATTTTATAGAATTATGCGAAGCCAATTTAAAATCCGGCAACTAGCATACGAACATTTCTTCCCTATGAGATACATAACTCTATTTTTATTCAGGTTCTCTTAATCGGACAGCAGACGCCGCCTGACGGCGTCTTTCATCGCCGATGGCAGCATAATGGCGTCTGGTGGTATTGACATCTTTATGTCCCAAAACCTCCGCGACCAGATAAATATCTCCGGTTTCCTGGTACAGGGCAGTACCATAGGTACTCCTAAGTTTATGAGGCGTGATCTTTTTCGTAGTGGTTATTTGACTTGCATATTTCTTTACGAGGTTTTCTACCGCCTGGACTCCCAGACGCTTTCTCTGCGTAGAGTAGAAGAGTGCATGTTCATGCCCGGCTACCGGCGTAATTCCCTTCCTCACCGTAAGATAACGCCGTAATGCATGTTCGACTTCTTCTCCAAAATATACGAACATTTCATTACCACCTTTTCTGGTAACTTTTACCGCATTGTTTTTGAAATCGATATCTTCAACGTCAAGGCCAACGCATTCGGATACCCGTATGCCAGTTCCCAAAAGCAGCGTAATCAGCGCCAAATCCCGATCCCTGGTTTTCTCATAGTATACCTTCTTTTGGCCCGTCAATGTGTCGCCGCAATGCTCAACATAATCCAGCAGCATTGCGATTTCATCGGTCTCCAGTCTTATAATGGCCTTTTCGTGAATTTTCGGCATATCAATCAAAACGGTTGGATTTGTTTTTATCATTTCATGTTTAAAGTAATACGCATAGAAGCTTCGTAAGGCCGAAATTTTGCGTTTTAAGCCACGTTCACCGTTGGTATAGAGTTTTTCATCGTCATCAGTATAAACCTTCAAAAATTCCATATATTCCTCGATATCGACGGCCTGAACATCATCCAAATCCGTCACAGCAAAATCTGTTAGTTCACGTCCGGCGAAACGGCTGTGTTCCTGAGTTAAAAACTGAAAAAAAATGCGGATATCATAGGCATATGATATGCGGGTCTTTGTGGTGGTTGTGGCATCTATGGCACGGAAATAATCCTTTGAAAACGGCGGCAAAGTCTTTAAAACCGCACGTAATTTCAAAATATTTTGTGTATCAGATTGTTCCCGGTAAGTAATTCGATCCATAATAAAATTCCTTTCTAATCTAAATCTAAACGGATGTTGAATTTCCCGATAAAATCATTATATCACACTTTATTTTCCTGTCAATCTATTTGAAAAACTCGTGTTTGTCGTATAGATATATAGAGGAATCTATACAGAAATCCATTTTTAAACTATCCTATATCTGCACATTTTTGCGCTTTCTGCTGAATGATCTATGACTATGGCCTTATACATAATAAATCAAAAAAGCTTTACCGATCTATAAAACATGATCACGTAAAGCTTTTCTTTCGTAAAATGCTTTCTTTTGTAAAAAGTCAATTACTCTTTATATTCATCAGAATAATAAGGAACACTGATTACGGTTCCATACATCAGTGTATCATCCGTTAAGTGATTAATCGATTTTACTTCCTCTATATAGGAATAAATGTCTGTATATTCATCGGATAAATACGTTTCAGCCACTGACCATAAGGTTGTATCCCGGTCAACGTACACAGATGTATAATATTTATAGCGTTCCTGCCGATCTTCCGCATTCGCCGTCACGGCCGCAGATTTGGTGAACAGAAATAAAACAGCTATGCAAATAACCGCCAGCACAATCATACTTTTAATTAACATGGAACAATTTCTTCTGACAGCCTTCTTATAAACATCATTTTTTCCTCTCATTAATATATCCCCCTATCATAAAACAACCCTTGTATGCAAATGTTTAGAACAAATTTTCGGAACGTTTGTTCTGTTTCATGTGGTAATTATACTATCCGAACAAATGTTTGTCAATAGATTTAGCAAAAAATATCGAACATATTTTCCGAATATTTGTTTGCTTTTTGCCTGCTATTGTGTTATCATGTTTTTAGTTATCATTTGAGTGAATTGTTTTCTTAACATCACTTATAATCACCATTTCCAGAAAGGAATTGATATATTATGGCATATGGAAAAATAAGTAAAAAGCAGCAGGAAATACTTGATTATATCAAAAGTGAAATCTTAAACAGAGGATTTCCACCGGCAGTACGGGAAATCTGTGAGGCAGTTAACTTGAAATCCACTTCTTCCGTACACGCTCATCTGGAAACACTGGAAAAGAACGGATATATCCGAAGAGACCCAACGAAACCGCGGGCGATTGAAATTGTAGACGATAATTTTAATCTGGTTCGCCGTGAAATGGTGAATATTCCTATCGTCGGCCGTGTAGCTGCCGGTGAACCGATTCTGGCTCTTGAAAACGTGGAAAGTTACTTTCCTGTCCCCGCCGAGTTTATACCAAATAAAGAAACTTTTATGCTTAAGGTAAAAGGGGAAAGTATGGTAAATGCCGGTATTTTAGACGGTGACCATGTGATCGTTGAGCAGTGTAACACCGCTAAAAACGGGGATATGGTAGTTGCCCTCATCGAGGACTCCGCTACTGTTAAGACCTTTTATAAAGAAAATGGTTATTACCGGCTGCAGCCGGAAAATGATTACATGGATCCTATTATTGTTCGTGAAAACTTACAGATATTAGGAAAGGTCATCGGCGTATTTCGCTTCATGAATTAGAGTTCGTGTTTTACGATTACAGGTAGTATTACTTCATAGTTTGATTGATATGATCCTTTACTATGTTATTACCTTACAAAATAAATACCGCGCTTCCGGTTTCATCCTATACAGACATTGCCGTAAGCGCAGTTATTATTACTCTCTTAATGTATTTGTTTCCACAATTTTACCATCCCGCCAGATTCTTTCCAGATCATAGAATAAGCGGTTTTCTTCATCAAATAAATGTACTACGATATCGCCATAATCCAAGAGAATCCAATTTGCTGACTGATACCCTTCCGTTTGCCGGATTACCAGTCCCTCCTTTGCCATCTTTTCACTTACTTCATCAGACATGGCCTGCACCTGATTACGGTTTGTCCCGCTGGCAATAATAAAATAATCAGCCAGTGTTGATATATGGGTAATATCAATGACTTTAATATCTATGGCCTTCTTATCTTCCAGTGCTTCACATACAATCGCTGCTATTTTCTTCGTATCTGTCATGCTTCGTCTCCTCTCCATTTACCAACCGGTCATAATAATTGTAAGCTCTCAGGGAAGCCTGATCTACATTTTTTGCATCTTCTTCATTCAAATAGGATAAGGTATCTTTCAATATTTCATACATGCAGCGATCCAAATCTTCAAAGGCAAGTTTGCGAATTTCCGAAAGACGAGGCGCTTTATTTCTTGCCGGTTCAATATAATCGGCAATATAGATAATCTTTGCCAGTAGACTCATGTTTTCCGTACCGGTCGTATGCCAGGTAATGGCGTCCAGTATCTCCTCGTCATAAACGTCATATTTTTCTTTCGCTACCCATGCTCCCAGTTTTGCATGAAGTAAAAAAGTATGTTCCTTTTCAAATGCCGTAACGGGAATATGATTCGCTTTGCATAGTTTCAATTTCTTTTTAGAGGGAATACATTTTGCACTGTCATGTAAAAGACCTGCGACTCTGGCTTTCTCCATATCTGCGCCGTGAACCATTGCCAAAGCTGCCGCCGTATTCATAACACCATAGGTATGCCATAAACGATCCTCATCCAAATATTTTTTCAGCTTTTTCGCTATTTTCTGTAAATCATATTTCTCTTCCATGTTCTCACCATCTAAGAATAATCATCTATTTCAGTACTTTTTATTATAGTACTTTTCAGTCACTTTTGAAATGCAATGAAATACTCTGTTATCTGTACAAACATAATCTGCATATGCACAATCTGATATTCTGATCTGAATAAGCATAGCCCCGCTAATCTGTTATCTGTATATATCGTGTTCCATGATATAAGAAAGTACCTCATCAGGAAGCAGGTAACGCACGCTTTTGCCATCATGAATATTTTCCCTGAGGCTGTGGGAAGAGATATCCACATGAGGCGCTTCTAAATAGTAAAACTCACTTTGAAAACGTTCCGATAATTCCCTGATTTTCCGATTCACTTCCGTCCATCCGGCTTCTGACCGCCCGGCAGCCAGAATTTTAGCCTGACTGCATATACGTTCCGGGTACTTCCATCGTTCAAAATCAAACAGGGAATCCGCTCCGATAATAAAATAATACTCAGTGTGCGGATTTTGGGCTTTTAAGCGTTCCAAAGTCATATAGGTGTAAGAATACCCATCTGTGTGCATTTCTGCGTCTAAAAGCGAAAAATGGGGGTTATCACGAATAGCCAGTTCCACCATATCCATCCGCTGCCTGATTGAGGCTCTCCCTTGTCTATTTTGCTTATGGGGAGGATTGCCGGAAGGCATATATAAAATCTGATCCAGATAAAACTGCTCATATGCTCTTTCACCAAGGAGCAAATGTCCATAGTGAATGGGGTCAAACGTACCGCCCATGATACCTTGTCTCTTATCCATTCAAATTCTCCCCTACTTTGGAAGCTGAATCTTCTTTTTGTCTTTTTTTCCTTCTTTGTATAAAACGATTTTACGGCCAATCACCTGAACAACTTGTCCGCCTGTACGTTCCGCAAGCAGATTTGCCATTTGATGAATATCATCAAGACAATTCTGCAAAACATTGAGTTTAATCAATTCACGGGCCTCCAGCGCTTCTTTCACAGAAACCGTTACTTCCGGTGTGACACTGCCCTTTCCGATCTGAAGAACTGGATCCATGGTCATAGCCAGACTCTTTAAATATGCACGCTGTTTACTTGTCATATTCATTCTCCATAAAATATAAATTATTTATAATAGTCAAAATCAAATCCATACATGTGAACCGTATCGCCATCTTTGATGCCGGCCTCTTCCAGCTCATCCAAAATACCAGTATCTTTCAAAAACTTCTGGAAGAACGCAAAGCCTTTTTCTGAATCAAGATTGGTATAGCCGAGCATCTTTTCGATACGGGGACCTTCGATCATAAAGCTTCCATCGTCCAATCGTTCCACCGTATAGGGAAGGTTTTCGGAAATCAATACGTCTTCCGGGAAAAATTCCTGCGTAAAAACAATCCGTTCCTTCTGTGTGGAATCTAATACCTTCTTCACATGATACAGTAATTCTTTTACACCTTTCCCGGATACGGCGGATATAGGGTAAACAGGAATTCCCTGGGGTTCAAACTCATCACGGAGGCGTTGTATCGGATCGTTATCATCCTGGGAATAAATGGCATCAATTTTATTGGCGGCAATTACCTGCGGCCGTTTGGCAATTTCCGGATTATAGGAAGCCAGTTCCGCATTAATTTTGTAAATATCTTCCACCGGATCACGCCCCTCCGTAGACGCTGCGTCCACGATATGAATCATGACTCTGGTTCGTTCAATATGCCGGAGAAATTCAAGACCAAGGCCGACCCCTTCTGATGCACCCTCGATTAATCCGGGAATATCAGCAATCACAAAGCCACCGGCGCCTTCCAAATCCACAACCCCCAGATTCGGGGTCAGGGTTGTAAAATGGTAATTGGCAATTTTCGGCTGCGCATTGGTTACTCTTGATAAAAAAGTGGATTTTCCCACATTCGGATATCCGATCAGGCCTACATCCGCAATCACTTTCAGTTCAAGACGTACTTCTAATTCCATAGCCGGCTGGCCTGGCTGCGCATACTTCGGTACCTGCATAGTAGCAGTTGCATAATGCATATTTCCTTTTCCGCCTCTTCCGCCAGTCAAAATAACCTGCCGCTTGTTTGCACCGGACATATCTGCGATAACCTTTCCACTTTGGGCATCATAAATTACGGTTCCCTCCGGAACCTTAATTACAATATCCTTTCCGTTTGAACCGTGGCAGCGCTTTTTTCCGCCTTCCTGGCCATCACCTGCGGCATACTTTCTTCTATGACGAAATTCATACAAGGTATTTAATCCTTCATCGACCTCAAAGATCACATCGCCGCCACGGCCACCGTCACCGCCGTCCGGGCCGCCATTCGGTACATAAAGTTCTCTGCGGAAACTTACATGCCCATCTCCGCCTTTACCGGAACGTATGATTATTTTTGCTCTGTCTGCAAACATATAATTAACTCCTATTTATCATCACTTACGAATTTCGAAGTATATCCATCAATCAAAGACCCCGCTGCAAGCAACGGGG
>CAYRTA010000012.1:0-29246 GCA_964427045.1 uncultured Hoministercoradaptatus sp.
TCTATTTGTCCAGGGTTCGAGCCCCTGAAGGCGCATTGAAAGCACTGTTTTTGCAGACGTAGATCTGTGGGGATGGTGTTTTTTTAATTTACTGTGAAAATGTCGGCAAGCGTCCGGCGGATGGCGTACTTGCATGCACAGTTTTTGTTTTGCATTTTTCGATTCCTTATGAAAAAAGATAGATATGCTATGCCTTGAAAAGGGGAGGATCAATATGGGTAAAGAAACGAAAACCAATGCGATGAGAATTTTGGATAGGAATCATATTCCTTACCAGTTAATCCAATATACATGTGATTCTTTTATTGATGGAATGCATACGGCCGAGCTTACCGGAGCACCGGTGGAACAATCGTTTAAGACGCTCGTCGCCCAGGGTAAAAGCCGGCAGTATTATGTCTTCGTCGTACCGATTGCCCAGGAAGTGCATCTGAAACAAGCGGCAAAGGTGGTGGGGGAAAAGTCCATCGAATTGATTCCGGTAAAAGAAATCACAAAGGTGACGGGATATGTGCGCGGCGGCTGCAGTCCGCTGGGCATGAAGAAAAAGTTTCCCACGGTCATTCACGCCAGTGCTGAAAAGTATGAGCAAATTTATGTCAGCGGAGGACGGATCGGCACCACGATTGTGGTAAATCCTATGGATTTGGTTCGGGTGACAGAAGCCACCCTTGCCAATATCACAGAAGAAGTCAGTCTGTAGCCGGAAACTTCCGGGGGAGGTTTCCTTTGGTGAATTCATAGACTGCAATGCCCGTGGCCATAGCCAGATTTAGCGAATCAATGTGATCGGTGTGGCGAATGACAATGCTTTGACCAATTTTGTAGAAGCTGTCGGGAAGACCAGTTGCCTCATTTCCGAAAATCAGGGAGAATGGCGCATCCGAATGGCGGACAAAATCCTGCAGAGGAACAGCGCCCTTCAACATAAACGGATAAAAATCATGGCCTTCGGCCTCCTGCCGGTAATCCTCGAAGTTTTTGTAGTACCGGAAATTTAACTGAAACAGGGAGCCCATGGATGCCCGTACTACTTTGGGATGGAATACATCGACTGCCGGTTCCATGATGGCCAGATTCTCAATACCGAATCCGATACAGGTCCGGATGATTGTTCCTATATTTCCCATATCGCTTGGATTTACTAAAACCACATGGTTTTTTGCAGATTGTAATTGGTTCGTATATTTTTCGAAAATACCAATGACGAAGATATTATCTTTATCCCGTAGTTTTTCCACCGAACGGGCAGCTATCTCTACGGGTATATGATGGGCCTGACACAGGGAATCGATTAATTCCCTCTGATCAGGGCTATTCATGTCCGGGTGAAGCAGAATCTTCAAAACGTGGTGCGGCTGATTTTTCAGCAGTTCAATGGTGGGAAATGCACCGAATGTGTAGGAATATTCCATTTTCTTTGCATATTTTTTTAAAGGTACATCTCGATTCATAACGGTTGCTCTCTGTCCTTTCTTATCTATGATTTCTATTATGATTTTCAATTATTTCATTTATCTTCTTATTTTCGATCATTTCATTTGAAAATGCAACTATTATATAGAAGAAACACTTTTTTATTTTCTGTATTTTTTCATAAATTCGATTCTTCAATTTCACAAACATTCACAAACATTCGAAACCTGTTTAAAAAAGCTGGACAAACTATTTTTTCGGCAATATAATGTGTCTACATCAAAACAAATATCCAAAATGAGTTCCGGTTTATAAAAACCGGTATCAAAGCGGCGGTTCTGCCGCATATTCCCCAAATTTTACAATCTTATAGAATGATTCACAAAATCATACACAAAACATGCACAATCTTATGCTGAGTTGACTGCAGAGGTAAGGATGATGGTAGAAAAGATTTTTTGTCTCCTTTTTGCCGGTGTTTCCATGATGCTGGACCTTAGAAGTGAGAAAGTCAGTAACAAATGGATTTTCGCGGGCGTTGTGTTTACTATAATCTGGAAACTATGGACAGGAGGATGGAAGGATGGCTTATTTTGTTTTGCCGGATTGCTGACCACTTTTGTCATTTTATCGCCGCTGTTTGCGGCACGTATGCTGGGAACAGGAGATATCAAGGTTTTTATGGTGCTGGGCGGTATTGTGGGAGCAGAAACCGGTATCCGTCTGATTATCGGTTCTTTCCTGATCGGCGGGGTGGAAGTGTTGTTTGTTGTCTTATTGCGTCGAAATTTGAAAGCACGCATATGTTATTTTTTATCTTATCTGAAAGCTGTATTTCTGACGAAAACCATTCTGCCTTATCTGGCGCCGGGCAAAAGCCCGGAGAATATCCATTTTACGGTACCTATGTTTATTTGTGTGTTGTTGTATGCGGGAGGACTATATGAATAAGAAGAAAATATTTGCAGTTTGTGATGTGGAGGTGGAGTATGCCTATCATTTTATGGAGTATCTTAGCCGGAAGAAGGCGATCCCCTTTGAAGCAAGGGTATTTACCAGTCAGGAAACATGTTTGCAATATGCAAAGAAAAATCCGGTGGAATTGTTATTGATATCAGAGAAAGCAATTTGTCAGGAGATACAGGAGTTGAATATTGGGCAAATCATTGTGTTGGCGGAGGATAAACGGACTGCGGATTGCAGCGCCTATCCCAGTGTCTATAAATATCAGTCCTCGGGACAGGTGATTCGGGAAACCATGGCCGCATACGGGAAAAGCCGTCAAAGCGAAGTTTGTTTGCTGCCTTCTGCCGCGGAGAAAACGGAGTTTATTGGTGTCTATTCTCCGGTAGGACGAAGTATGAAGACAACTTTTGCGTTGACTATGGGTCAGATATTAGCGAAAGAACGGGCGGTATTGTATTTGAATCTGGAGGAGTATTCTGGTTTTGAGTATTTATTGGAGCGTTCTTATGAGCAGGATTTGGGCGATATGCTTTACTATCTGCGGCAGAATGCACCTAACCTGGGTCTTAGGATGAACAGCATGATACAGAATATGAATCATCTGGATTTTCTGCCTCCGGTACTGTCTCCGGCAGACATTCTGAACACGCGCCCGGAGGAGTGGATGTATCTGCTCAAAGTGATCGCAGAAGAAAGTGATTATGAGACCGTGATTTTGGATTTGGGAGATGGGGTGGCGCAGTTGTACCAGATATTAGATTTATGTAAATGTGTATATATGCCCATCCGCAATGATCCGGTTTCTCAGGCAAAGGTGCGGCAATTTGAGAAATTGATTGAACTGGACGGAAAAACTGATTTGGCCGCCCGGATTCAGAAATTGCATCTGCCCTATCACCGGAATCTGCATCGGGGCATTGGATACCTGGATGATCTGGTGTGGAGCGAGTTAGGAGACTATGTGCGGGAATTGCTGCGAACCGGGAAGGGAGAATCCGAAAATGAATGAAACGGCGTACATTAGACTGCGGAAAATTCTGATGAAGGATTTGGAGCAGGGACATGACTGGTCGGACCAGGAAATCTTAGATCATATCGACAAGCTGGTGTTGTCCGCTACCAGAGGCAGCGGTATGACCATAGATGATAAAGAGGAACTGCGGCGGGAACTGTTTAATTCCGTAAGGAAGCTGGATATCTTGCAGGATTTACTGGATGATGATGGTATCACGGAAATTATGGTAAATGGCTATAAAGATATTTTTTATGAACGGGACGGGCGGCGTATGCGGTGGCAAAAGCAATTTATTTCCCAGGAGAAACTGGAGGCTGTGGTGCAGCAGATCGTTGGAAAATGTAACCGCGTGATCAATGAGAATTCACCGATTGTAGATGCCAGATTATCTAATGGTTCACGGGTAAATGCGGTGGTCTATCCGGTTGCGTTGGACGGACCGATCTTAACGATCCGCCGTTTTCCGGATCAGCCGATTACCATGGAATGGCTATTGCAAAAAGGGAGCATTACACAGGAGGCTGCTGATTTTCTGCACTGCCTGGTACGGGCCGGCTATTCGATTTTGATTGGCGGAGGAACATCCTCCGGAAAGACAACTTTTTTAAATGCTTTGTCCCATTATATTCCTTCTGAAGAAAGGATTATTACGATTGAAGACAATGCGGAATTACAGATTCAGGGCATTGATAATCTGGTACGTTTGGAAGCAAAACCGGCTAATATGGAGGGAAATCGGGAAATTACCATTCGCGACCTGATTAAGACGGCCCTTAGAATGGCTCCCGACCGGATCATCGTAGGCGAAATCCGCGGCAGCGAGGCGGTAGATCTTCTGCAGGCATGGAATACCGGGCATAGCGGCAGTTTGGGGACGGCCCATGCCAATAGTACCAGAGATATGATTTCCAGGGTAGAGACCATGGTGTTGATGGGGATGGCGCTTCCGCTGGATGCAATCCGCCGTCAGATCGCTTCGGGTATTGATTTGATGATACATCTGGGACGGCTTAGCGACCGGAGCAGGCGCGTGCTGGAAATTACGGAAGTATTAGGATATGAAGAGGGGGAGGTGAAGATGCAGACCTTGTTTGCCTGGAATTGGGAAACGAAGTGTCTGCAGAAAGTCCATGAACTTTATCACAGGGAAAAGCTGGAAGCAGTATGCGGATGAAAAGTGCAGTAAATACGGCAAATACAGTGAATATGGCAAATACAGTAAATACGGTAAATGCGGCGAATACAGTAAATACAGAAAGTACGGAATCCATAGAAACAACGGAAATCACCGTCTAATTGCCGCAGGAAAGGGAACCGGAAAAGGAGAAACAGACAGTCTTCGAAATTACCGGGTCTATCATATGAATGGAAAGGAAGGGTTTCTGTGCTTCGCGGAATATGCGGGCATTGTGGGATTCATTGATATGCTTTGCTATTGCTCTTTTTGGCCCCTGCTTCCCGCACTGCCGGCAGGCGTATTCTTTTGGAACTATAAACGGAGGGAAGGAGCAAAGAAGAGCCGTGAAATGTTGCGCTATCATTTTCTGGATGCCATGCAGGCCATGTTGACGGCCGTTCGTGCCGGATATGCGATGGAATCGGCGGTGGCAGAAGGCCGGAAAGAACTGGAACGCATTTATGGGCGGCAGGATGATATGGTTAAAGAACTGCGTTTTATGGAACAGCAGATGCATGTGGGTGTGCCGGTGGAACAATTGTTTTTTAACCTGGGACAGCGCAGTGATGTGGAGGAGATACGCAATTTTGGGGAAATTTTTCTGATTGCCCGGCGGTCCGGCGGAAAATTAGACGAAATTATGGAAAAACTGGTTCGGGTGTTGGGAGAAAAAATTCGTGTAAGCCGAGAAATTGAAGTGCGTATCGCAGGAAAGAAAATGGAGCAGACGGTAATGAGTCTGGCACCGGGAGGCATGATTTTGTACATGAAGCTAACTTCTCCAGGTTTTCTGGATGTTTTGTATCATAATGCGGCGGGTGTGCTGGTTATGACATTGTGTCTGGCAGTCTATGGAACCGGATTTTGGATGGGAAGAAAGATTGTGAGGATATCGGTATGAATGCCAATATGAGAAAACAGATAAACAAGATGCAGGAGAGGTTGCCCGTCTGGATGGACCGGAAATTGCAAAGAACAATTATGCTGTGTTTGTTTTTGGCCCTTATCTGTTATCTGATTGGTGTCTGCGGAGTGTGGCGGCGCGCAGAAGAAGAGATTACCCAGGTGGCACGTCCCGCACCGGGAACGGGCAGTTCTCAGGAAATATTGGATATGGAATGGGAAAATGAAGAAGGGGAAGAAGGAATGGAGCAATTGCAGGTTGAAATAGGTGAACAGCTATTGTCCACAGAGGATAAACTCCAGCTGATACAAGAGGTGATCGGGAAACTGCCCGCGGCCATTTTGGGGGATAATCCGTCACCGGAAGAAATAACCCGGCCGTTATCTTTGATGGAACAATTGGACGGTTATCCGGTGACAATCCAATGGATAAGCAGTCAGCCGGAATATGTGGACTGGCAGGGAAATTTGGGTGTAAAAATTCCCGGGGAAGGAGCGGCGGTTTGTCTGACGGCCACTCTGACACTGCAGGGAGAGGAAGTGTCGGAATCGTTTTACGTTACGGTGTATCCTGGAGAACATAGTATTACGGAGCAGGTCAGTCTATTGTTGGATGAAGCGTCTAAACAGGAAGGAAAATGGCTGCAGCTTCCTGAAAAGATTGGAGATGTTACCCTGCATTGGAGACGGGAAGCAGATAATTTATGGAAAATGCTGGCCGGAATATTTTTGTTGGCGCCGTTTATCTTTGTGGCCGGGAAGAAAAATAAAGCTGAGACACGCAGCAAAGAGGAACGGCAGCAGATGCTTTTGGACTATCCGGAGATTGTCAGTAAGCTGACCCTTCTTTTGGGGGCAGGTATGAATTTACGGCGGGCAATGGAACAGATCGGCCAGGACTATCTGAAAGTCAAAGACCGAAAAGAACATAAATCTTACCAGCTGATTGTGGAAATGTGCCGGGAAATGGAACATGGCGTTCCGGAACGGGAGGCATATGAACAGCTGGGAGAACGCTGCGGCCTGCTGCAGTATCGTACGCTATCTTCTCTTTTGATACAACATTTGCAAAAGGGCAGCAGGGGGATGGAATCCCTGCTGGAGGAAGAAGCGCGAAAAGCCCAGGAAATACGACAGCAGCAAGCTAAAATACTGGGAGAACAGGCCTCCACAAAATTGCTGCTGCCAATGATCTTAATGCTATTGGTAGTGTTTGTAATCTTGCTGGTTCCGGCGTGGATGAGCTTTTCTTTGTAATGATAATGGGTGTTAGGGTGGGAAAAGGATTCAAAAATGGGAAAGGAGGTGGTTCTTATGCAGTTGTGGCGGCGCTTTTGGGCAGAGGAAGATGCTTTGGGCACGGTGGAATTAATTCTAATCATCGTGGTATTGATTGGTTTGGTCATAATATTTAAGACTCAGTTGACCAGTCTGGTAACTAACATCCTGTCGAAGATCACCAGTCAAAGTAATAGCATCTAAATCCCGGAAGGAAAGGAGGGTATCTCTTGAAAAAAAGAGGCAGTATTACCATATTTTTAAGCTTGCTGCTGGCTGTGTTTTTCGCTTTGTTTCAGGTTATGCTGCGTTCGGTTCAGACATCGGGAGGGAAAGTACAGGCGGAAGCTGGAGTTTTGGAAGGCTTATATTCGGTGTTTGCCGGCTATGACCGGCAGTTATTTGACAGTTACCATGTGCTTTTTCTGGATGGTGGTTATGGAACCGGAACGTTTATGCCAGGCTGTATGTACCAGGAAGTAGAAGCAGGACTGACAAACAGTTGCTCTTCCGGCATTGTAGTAACGGATATTTGTGGGGATGATAATCTATGGAACTGCTCGAAGGGTCAAGGTGCCATCACTGCATATACACTGGCATCCGATCAGCAGGGACAGGCATTTAAAATACAGGCGATTGATTATATGAAAGCGACGGCAGGCATTCAAGGGATACAACTCCTTTTACGACAGAACACGGCCCAGGTGGAACAACTGCAGACACAGGAAGGAAGTTCGCTGGCAAAAGAAGCCGAAAACGCTCAAAGTTCTTATGAAAAGGAAAAGAAGCAGGCAGAAATGGCAGCGACAGATACAGGGACCCAACAAAATGGTGTAAATACCGCCAATGGACAGGGAACTGTAACCGTACCTTCGGATTTTGTGAATCCGTTGGATGTTATTCTGAAACTGAAAAAGTCTGGTATTCTGGCCCTGGTACTGCCATCTCAGACAGAACTATCCGGGAAAACCCTGGATTCAGATTGTTACAGCAAGAGAGATACGCAGTCCGGTATGGGAACCCTATATTATAGTAGAAATCCTGATACGGCCGCCGATCAATTGCTATTCGAAGCTTATGAAATGACACATCTTGGCTATTATGGAAAAGAGTCTGCGTATGGTATGGCGTATCAATTGGAATATGTCATTGCCGGCAAGACATCGGATGAAGAAAATCTAAAATCTGTGGTGAATCAACTCTTGGTTATCCGCCAGGCGGCAAACATGGTGTATCTGCAAACCAATGCCCAGGCCCAGGCGACACTCCACGAGATGGCACTCGTGATCTGTTCTTTTGTGGGACTGCCGTCGCTGGAGGGAATTGTGAGTCTGGCGCTGGAGGCGGCCTGGGCATTTGGAGAGAGTATTCTGGATATACGGCAGCTTTTTCTGGGCGGTAAGATACCGATTGTGAAGTCAGCGGACACATGGCTTTTGTCTATGGAAAATCTGGCAAAACTCCCGGAACTTCTAAACGACAATACGGTACAGTCCGATACCGGGTTGGATTATCCGGCCTATTTGGCCCTGCTGTTGACGAAAGAAAAATCGGATACGCAGGTGGTTCGTACGATGGATATGGTTGAATTATCCATGAGAGAGATGGAAGGCCATGAGAATTTCCGTATGGATCTTTTGGTATCTTATCTGGAGGTGGAAATGGAAGTTCGATGTAACGGTAAACAATTTGAAATTGTGAGAGAATATGGATATGAAATGTAATACATATGGAACAGACAAGGCAACGGATGAGCCAGGAGGAATGCCCTGCGCAGGAACAAAAAATATGGAAAATCTCTTCAGGCAAAGGAATTATTTGGGCAGGGCATTCCTACGGGTCTGTCAGCGGAACATTTATTTTACGAAAAAGGCTTCTTTGACGCTGGAAGCCGCTGTAGTGGTACCTCTGTTCTTATTAGGTATATGTGCGTTGTTTTTGGTATTTGATCTCTTTCGGGTACAGGCTCTGGTCAAGACATCCTTAAATGAAAGTGCGCAGGAACTGGGTATGTATGCCTATGCGGTAGAAGAAGGAGAAAGCGCGCCGGTTGATGTCTTTTCTTCTTTGGCCTGTGCCGCTTACGCAAAAGCCAATCTGCCAGATCTGGGAAGTTGGACAACGGTATCGCTGGTCGGTACCTATGTGACGGATGAGAAACTATATCTTGTGGCAAATGTGACTTACAAAATACCCATGGCTGTCTTTCCTTTACCGGCTATCCATGTCCGGAATAGAAGCAGTGTTCGTATGTGGACAGGAAATCAGGGGGACAACGATGCCGGTCAGCTTTCTCAGGGTACGGTTATGGTTTACGTCAGTGATTATGAAAGTGTTTATCATACGTCGGCATCCTGTACTTACCTTGATATTACCGTACACAGTTGTTCTCAGGATGACATCGGAAGTATCAGAAATGCATATGGCAGTAAATACAAGGTCTGCGAAAAGTGTGGAAATATACAGGGAAATGGGACTGTTTACTATACAGAGAAGGGGGACCATTATCACCTGAGTGAAAGCTGCAGCGGATTAAAACGTTCTGTGAAACTGGTTCCACAATCATCTGTGGCACATTTGCGGGAATGTACCCGTTGTCAGGGGAGGGCTGCAGCTTGAAAGTGGCTCTGTGTATGTATTTGTTTATAAACGCACTGTCCGATATCCGGTCAGGGACCATTGACCTGCGGGTATCTCTGGTTTCGGTATTTTTGTTTACTATATTACAGATTTATTTTTCCGGAACGGTCTCCATTTTGGGAGCACTGGCAGGATTGCTGGTGCTATTGATTTCCTTAGTATCCTGTGGGCAGATTGGAAGTGGGGATGGGGTAGTTGCCATCGTACTTGGATGGACACTGGGTCCGTTACCACTGATAAGAATATTGACGGCCGCATTTATGTTGGCGGCCTTTGGGGGAATTGTTTTATTGCTTGTTGGGAAAGAAAAAGGAAAGGAGCTTCCGTTTGTTCCATTTATTGGACTTGGCTATCTGGGCACGGTGTTCGGGGTATGGTGAATGTAACTATAAGGAGGTAACGATGATATGGGATGCAGAGGGAAGAATCAGAGAAGTGTGAACTGGAAATGGAGGGCTTCGCTGACGGTGGAGGCTGCCTTTCTCGTTCCTCTGACAGTTTTGGCGGTGGGTTTGATATTATCGCTGGGAATATTTTTATATGAAAGAACCTGGTATACGGAAGCGGCTTGTGAAGCGGTACTGTCCGGTACAAACCGAGGAGTGTTAAACAATCGGTCAGCTTTGGATTTGGCTTCCCTGCGGTTTCAGACCCTGGAGACAGAGGCTCCTATGCTTCCGGAAAATTATGCGGGAAACGTTACTGGGGATGACGATACGATAAAAGTATCATTGGAAGGAAAAACCCCTGTATGGGGACGAGACGGTTTTTCGATACAGGTGGAAGTTTCGGGCCAGACAGTTCGCCCGGTTAAGCTGCTGCGGCAGCTGGCGGCCCTTCGCGAATTGGTGAATGAAGTGACTTGATTTGTCGGCAAAGAAGCCCGTGATCATTTCACGGTGGTCAGAAGATGTGTCAGACCATGAGAGGTGAGAAGAATAGAGATAGAATATCGCAGAGATTTACAGCATAGCTATCTGGTGTGGAAGGCGGAGCAGGAACAGGAAAGGCAATATCCGGCCCGCATGATAGCGGAAAATCATTTGTCCGGTTTGTTGGATTGCAGTCTGAAAAAAATTGATGAACAATTACTTTTTTATTATGATGTGACATCCCAGATATCCTTAGCAGAAAAATGCCGGCATCGGAAATTGTCTGCAAGTGAGCTATTGACTGTAATCCGCTGTTTACTACAAACCTTATCAGAATTGGAAGAATATTTGCTTCCGGCAGATTTCCTGTGTATGGATATTGAATATATATTTGTGGATCCTTTATTGGAAAAAGTACAATTTTGTTATATGCCAGGCGAGTGTAAGGCGTTTAAATTGGGATTTCGAAAATTGATGGAGGATTTACTGCCTTTTTTAGACCATAAAGATCAACAGGGTGTATTGGCAGGTTACGGCTTCTACCATTATGCGGTAGAACAGGAGTTTATCTTGGAAGAAATGTATCAGCAATTAGCAATGTATGAACCACAGGGCCCAGCGGTAGAAGAGGAAGTAAAGCAGGAAACAGCACCTTCCTTTCATGAGGAAGAAAGGCAGCATGAGGAAGCCAGACAAAGGGCCAGACAGCATCAGGAGGCTTTAGACGCGTTTTTTGGAGAGGATGAAGAGGAAGATGAGAAAACCGTCCGCCATCCTGTTCTTATAACATTAGGTGTGGGCGTTATCGTTTTCTATCTCCTGGCCGGCTGGTATCTATGGAAGAACTTTTCCGGTTATCTATTGCTTTGGATGATTGCCGGCGGCATAATGGTGTCCGTATCAGCGGTTATTTTTCTGATTCAATGTATACGGAAGGATTCTGATGATACGGATTTCGGCCAGCCAGGAAAAAATGTGGGGGTCGTTGAGCGTACGCCAAATAATCGGGACATGGGAGAAGAGCAGAGTAATCCGGAAGCAAAAAGGAAGCAGGATCGTACGGCGCCGGAAAGAGTGCCCACACACAGTTCTATGAAAAACACTTTTATACAGGAGGAAACCTGCCTTTTATCAGAAACCTGGCAGAAGGATAAACAATTACCGGGATCAGAGGGGACGGAACGTTATGTATTGGTGAAGAAGGGGATGGAACATGGCCGGCCGATGATATTGGAACAATCAAAGATTCAAGTTGTCGGTTCAAGTAAGGATACGGCAGATGTGGTGATACCGGCCTCTACCGTAAGCCGTATGCATGCCAGGCTTACCTTTCAAAGTGGTGTCTGGTATTTGAAAGACTTAAACTCCCGCAATGGGACATGGGTAAATGAGGAAGAACTTATTGCGGGAAAGGAGAGGGAACTGAAAGAAGGAGATGAACTTTGTTTCGCCGATCAGTACTATTATTTTAGAAAGCTTTAATATATGGTATCGAATCGTCCGCTTGCAGACTCCTGGTTTCTGTCTTATAATAGGAAAAAAATCAAAGGTGTGAGGAAATGCAATACTCCTATAAAAATAGTGAGCCGGATGCGCTGGAACGGATTTTTCAAGGCCCCTTGAATTGGGTAAATCTATTGTTTGTAGGTCTGAATATCGTGATATTCGTGATTCTGGAAATACAGGGAGATACCGAGGATGTACAGTTTATGTTGAATAGAGGTGCGGCTTATACGCCCTATATTCTGGACGGGGAGTATTATCGCCTGTTTACCAGTATGTTTCTCCATTTTGGTTTGCCGCACCTGTTTAATAATATGTTTTTGCTGCTGATTCTTGGAGACATGTTAGAAGGAATTGTCGGGAAATGGCGTTATCTTCTAATTTATCTGGGTGGAGGTTTGGCAGGTAATCTGCTTTCTCTCTATATGGATATACGAAGCGGTGATATGGTGGTCAGTGCAGGCGCCTCCGGCGCCGTATATGCCGTCATAGGAGGAATTATTGTACTGCTGATCGCAAACCGTGGCCGGGTGCGGGGAATTTCCGTACAGAGAGTGATATTTGCCGTGGTACTTATGCTATACTATGGATCACAGGCTGAAGGGATAGACAATATGGCTCATATTGGCGGAATAGCCGCTGGTATCGTACTCACATTTCTTTGCTGTATGACAGGAAAATTGAGATATCGTTGAAACTTTATTTTTCCTGGCTTATCCCGTAAAGGGAATCAGCAAGGTAAAGGTAGTCTGTCCTGGTGAGGATTCCATAATCAGGCTGCCGCCGTGGGCTTCCGCTACGGTACGGGCAATGGCAAGTCCAAGGCCGGTTCCGTCTTTCTTATAAGTGACGAAAGGTTCCATGATACGTTCCCGAATTTCCGTTGGAATTTCCGGACCATTATTGGATACGCTTATCTTAAAGCAGTCTCCATCATAAGAGAGTGTCAGAGTAATCTGGCCGTCGGTCTGTTTCAGGAGTGCTTCATGTGCGTTACGGATAAGATTCAAAACGGCTGACCGCACTTTCACCGGATCAAGGTTTGCCCTTGGAATGGCCGTCTTTTTGATAAAGGTGATCTTGGTCGGGGCGAATATGGTTTTGCATTCTTCTGTCAGTGACTGCAGTAAGCTGGTTAGAGAAACTGGTTCCCTGTGCAGAAGGAAAGACTGATTGTATTGGGAAAATTCATCTAGTAAGGAACAGAGATAGTCCATGTTATCAAGAATGGAAGGCCAGGTAATGTAGCTGCGGATTTCCGGATGCTGTTTTTGGGTGAGCTGCAGAAATCCTCTGATAATAGCCACTGGGTTGCGGATTTCATGAGAAATGGCGGATAATTGTTGCTGGTGGCTGGTTTGGAGTTCTTCAATTAATTTTGCAAGATTAGCGTCGTTTTTACAATACTCTTTTAATTGATGTTTTTCCTTCGGGTTTAACATATGCGGATACCTCACTTCTGATAAGATAAAGGATATAAATCCCAGTAATTATCCTATCATGTTGGAATGCGGGGAAACAACACAAAGGCATCGTCATATAATGACCAAAAATGACAAAATAGGAGGCGTTCATATGGAACAATGTATTTTTTGTAAAATTGCAGAGGGTGATATTCCGTCTGCAACACTCTATGAAGATGAAGATTTTCGCGTTATTCTGGATCTGGGTCCGGCAAGTAAAGGACATGCTTTAATCTTGCCGAAAGGACATTACGCTAATATTTATGAGATTTCCGATGAAATGGCAGCGAAAGCTATGGTATTGGCCAAGAAAATGGCAACAGCCATGACACAGGCTCTTGGCTGCGGCGGATTTAACATTGTCCAGAACAATGGAGAGTTGGCCGGACAAACTGTATTTCACTTCCATATGCACCTGATTCCCAGATATGAGAACGATCAGGTAGGGCTTACCTGGAAGCCGGGTACTTTGGATGAGATGACAAAAGCTGAGATTGTAGAAAAGGTGAAAGCTCAATTATAATGTGAATTACGCCGGATAAAAGAGAAAAATTTCCCCTATCCGGCGTATTTTAATTCATTTGCGTCAATTTTAGTTTATATATGTCTTTATTTACATTGGTCATTGATTAACTGGACAATGACAGCGATGGAATCCACATGATTGCTCTGGCTCATGGCCTGTATGTAGGTTTCTCGATTGCGGTACAATTCCTGAATGGTGGAAAGAAGAATATCATTGGTGATTTCCTCTTCTTCCAACACTTTACTGTAACCCAGACGCTCGAAAGAACGTGCATTTAGAATCTGATCTCCACGGCTGGCATTGGCGGACAAGGGAATCAGCAGGTTTGGTTTCTTTAAAGCGCTGATTTCACAGATTGCATTTGCGCCGGCACGTGAAATCACCACATCTGCCAGGGCAAAAAGGTCAGCCAGCTCTTCCTGGATATATTCATATTGTACATATCCTTTGGTGCCAATGAGTGTGGTATCCAGCTTTCCTTTTCCACATAGATGAATAACCTGGAAGTCGGCAAGCAGATCGGGGAGAATCTGGCGAATGGCCGTATTCACGGCTACAGAGCCAAGGCTTCCGCCGATAATCATAAGGACCGGTTTTTCTTTGTAAAGGAAAGCGCTGCTTCCTTACTTCCGCTTAGCAGTTCATGGCGGATAGGTGTTCCTGTAAGAACTGCTTTATCAGCAGGTAATTTATCTACGGTTTCCGGAAAGTTACAGCATACCTTTACCGCAGAGGGAATACAGAGTTTGTTGGCAAGTCCCGGTGTCATATCCGATTCATGAATGATGGCCGGAATCTTCCGGTGATGAGCAGCGATGACCACGGGAACAGAAACGAAGCCGCCTTTGGAAAAGACCACATCCGGTTTCAGTTTTTTCATTAAACGGCGAGCTTCTGCATAACCTTTCAGTACCTTGAAGGGGTCAGAAAAATTCTTAAGGTCAAAATAGCGGCGAAGTTTTCCGGAAGAAATCCCATAATAGGGAATTCCCTGCTCTTCAATCAGTTTTTTTTCTATTCCATTATAAGAACCGATATAGGATATTTTATATCCCTGTTCCTTTAAGGTGGGGAGCATGGCGATGTTTGGTGTAACATGGCCTGCGGTGCCGCCGCCAGTAAGCACAATATGTTTCATAATAAGGAAAACCTCCTACTATATAGTGTTTAAGTGTAATATTTTATACCTTCCCTCATCTTATCATATGCAGGTGAAAAGTCAAGGAGAGAAGCAGTTTACATTTGATTGCAGGAAAGCGTATAATAGAATCAGATCAGGTTTATAATGCATTAGGAAGGAAGTGTGTATATGAGACTGACATTTATTGGTGCTGCTCATGAGGTAACCGGAAGCTGCTACTATCTGGAGGCTGCAGGGAAGAAATTTTTGGTGGATTACGGCATGGAACAGGGCCCCAATTATTATGAAAATGAAGAGATTCCAGTGGCCGTTTCTGATTTGGATTTTGTGCTGTTGACCCATGCGCATATCGATCACTCCGGTTATCTGCCTCTTCTGTATGCAAGAGGATTCCGGGGGAATATCTATACCACTTTTGCAACGGCGGATTTGTGTAATATTATGCTTCAGGATAGTGCACATATTCAGATGTTTGAGGCGGAATGGAAGAACCGGAAGGCAAAGAGAGCAGGAAAAGATGAGATCACACCGATTTATGATATGGATGATGCGCTTGGCGCAATTTCCTGTCTGGTTGGGTGTCCATATAATGAGATTATCAGTATTGCCGATGGAATACAGGTGCGTTTTATTGATGCGGGACATTTGCTGGGTTCGGCCAGCATAGAGATTTGGCTGAAGGAAGAAGATACGGAGAAAAAAATTGTATTTTCCGGCGATATAGGAAATAAGAACCAGCCGTTATTAAGGGATCCGATTTATCTGCACAGTGCGGATTATGTCGTGATGGAATCAACCTATGGTAACCGCAGCCACGAAAAGCCTGCAGATTATGTCACTGAATTGGCAAACGTGATACAACAAACTTTTGACCGGGGCGGAAATGTGGTGATTCCATCCTTTGCCGTAGGCAGAACGCAGGAAATACTATATTTTATCCGAAAGATAAAAGCAGAAAACAGAATTGTGGGACACGACCATTTTCCGGTTGTGGTAGATAGTCCATTGGCAGTGGAAGCAACCGGAATCTTTCGTGAACATTATAAAGAATGTTATGATGAAGAAGCTTTGGAGTTAATTGAACAGGGGATTAATCCAATCTTTTTCCCATCGCTGACTTTATCCGTTACCAGCGAAGATTCTAAGCAGATAAATGTTGATGAGAGACCAAAAGTGATTATTTCTGCCAGCGGTATGTGTGATGCGGGACGAATTAAACATCATTTAAAACATAATCTTTGGCGTAAAGAATGTACGATTTTATTTGTGGGTTATCAGGCGGTTGGCACGCCGGGACGTGCGTTAGTTGAAGGCGCTTCAATGATGAAATTGTTTGGTGAAGAGATCCAGGTGAATGCTGAGATACGGGTTTTGCCAGGAATCAGCGGTCATGCGGATAATTATGGTCTGATGGAGTGGGCCGGAGCGTTTGAAGAGAAACCCAAACAGGTATTTGTGTGTCATGGGGATGATGAGTCCTGTGAAGTGCTGGCAAATCGGTTAGAGACGGAATTGCACTACAAAGCGATGGCTCCTTATAGCGGAACCATCTTCGATTTGAAAGAAGGCGTGCTGATACATGAGGCGGAGGGCGTTCGGATTCAGAAAAAGCAGCAGAGCAAATCCAGAGGTTCCGCCGTCTATCAAAAGCTTCTTGCCGCAGGACAGCGTTTGCTTACGGTTATCCGGCATAATGAGGGTGGAGCAAACAAAGATCTGGCCAGATTTACCAGCCAGATCAATGCGCTTTGTGATAAATGGGATCGTTAGATTTAATTTAAAGCCTGCTTTAATGCAGCGGCGAGCTGATCAGGGCATGAGGTGGATTTGAAGCCGCACCGGGTACCTTCCAGTCTCCGGATTACTTCCTGTGCATCCTGTCCTTCTACCAGCGCACCAATACCTTTCAGGTTGCCGTTACAGCCGCCAACAAACTTAACGTTGTAAACTTTGCCATCCTTCAGATCAAAACTAATCTGAGTAGAACAGGTTCCTTTTGTCTGGTAAATCATGGTTGCTCCTCCTTTTATGTGTAAACATGTATGAAATATTATAGCACGAAAATAAGAGGGATACAAGAGCGGCCACAGGCAGGCGAAGCAAGGTCATATAGAAATAAACTTACATAGAAAATAAACTTACAAGGGAGAATGGAAATGAACAAGATAGGTATTATCGGGGCAATGGAAATCGAAGTAGAAGCTCTGAAAAGCCGGATGGAACAGGTTACAGTGAAGAAAAAGGCTTTGATGGAGTTTCATCAGGGACGGCTTGGCGGAAAGGAAGTGATTGTTGTCCGTTCCGGAATTGGTAAGGTGAATGCTGCCGCATGTACACAGATTTTAGCAGATGATTTTCATGTGGATGCGGTAATTAATACCGGCGTGGCCGGATCTCTGAAAAACGAAATTAACATTGGTGATATCGTGATTTCTACAGATGTACTTCATCATGATATGGATGCCAGAGAATTTGGGTATCCGAAGGGGCAGATACCACAGATGGATATCTTTTCTTTCCAGGCGGATGAGAGACTGCGTCAGATTGCGGCTCAGGTATGCGCAAAGGTCAATCCGGAAATCGCTGTTTTTCAGGGAAGAGTAGTCAGCGGTGACCAGTTTGTTGCGGACTCCGCTGTTAAAGAGAGCATTGTTGCAGATTTCCAGGGCTTTTGTACCGAAATGGAGGGTGCGGCGATTGCCCAGACCGCGTATTTGAATCAGATTCCTTTTGTGATTTTGCGGGCAATTTCTGATAAAGCAGATAATAGTGCTTCTATGGATTATCCAACCTTCGAGCGGGAAGCGGCTGCGCATTGCGTAAACCTGGTTTGCGCTATGCTGCAGGAACTTTAAAACGGGGCAGATGAACCGATAAATGGCAGATTATCCGAGAATTTGACGAACGATTTTTCTTTTAAAACGCATATGTGGGCGATATAATATCACCATGACAAACGCCGGACAACCGGCGAAAGTAATCAATAGGGGGTAAGTGACATGCTGCACGTATGGATGGAACAGAATGTATTACTTTACGGGATGATTGCCATGGGAATATTGGGAATTCTTTGTATTATGGCAGTGAATCGTTTCTACAACAAAGCATTGTATGATTTACGCCGGATGACGGAGCCAAAAGCAAAATGGACAAAAGAATTTATAAATGAGTACCAGACACGTTGTTCTAACAACCAGGAAATTGTAAATCCGGAAGTATTTATTCGCAGTCAGCTTTTGAAGGGAAAGGTGCTGGGAATATCATTGGAGAAATGGAAACAGGGAATTGGTTTGGGCGCTATTTTGTGCTTTGCATTGATGATGGCTGCCGTATATGGAAGCTACCAGTATGAGAATTCACCGATGTTTCGGTACGAGTATGTCCTGGCAGGAGCGGGAATATTAGCGCTGCTGATTTTAATCAGGCAGTTATTGGGTTTTGGCGGCAAAGAGGATATGGTCATTGATGGTTATCAGGATTACGTGGAGAATACGTCCACAGCAAAAAGGGACAACTCTGTGGATTTTGAGCGGTCAAAGGAAGAGGCCAGAGAGGCATTGATAGAGCAGGTGACGGAGGGAATCCGTCAGACGGCGGCCAGTAATACGAAGTTTTCGCATTTACTTTCGCCGGAGGAAGAGCATATTATGAAGGAGGTTATCAGGGCCTATTTAGGCGCTTAATCATAGATCGCACAGCATGAGAAATGCCTGCCGGAAGGCACGTAAAATGGATATCCAAAGTGTGTGATTCAGGGCGCGCGCCTGTATCACCAGATGAACGGACATGTCTGCATCACATAGCGAATCCTGCAAAGCAGGATCGAAATGTAGTAATATCAAAAACAGGATCAGAACAAACGATAAACGAAATATTCTGATCCTGTTTTTGCCTTTTTAAAACTTTTATTCTTCGATTATTTGTATTTCCAGATAATCGAAATCGATAGCTTCTACGAAATTATCAGATGAGAAGCGGGTTTTATCGTGCCGCTTAAACTCATTGATATTTTTATCCAGCCAGATGGGTTTGCTTAAATCCCATTCATAGCAGATCGATTCCAGAGCATTGAAAATTTTATGAGTTCTGGTGTCATCGGTTTCATCATAGATTACGGTATCACGAATCATGTGATTGTTCGACCAGATTTTTCCCCAGAGACGAAACATAAGAGTTTTCTCCTTCCGGTGATTTAATAATAGGCCAGGTATTGTTTGAGGGAATCAATTTCTGTCTTGAGCATATCCGTATATTCGGAAGGAATATCGGAGGACTCTAAAATAGCAATAACGTTATCCCAGTTTATGCCCAACACATAATCCATCATCTGATCATCGTTTTCCATATCATATACATTATCAGAATCTGACGGGAAGTCAGAAGCCTTATTTGTATTTACTGAAGCGGACATAGATAAGGTGACCAGTGAATTTCCGTCATTTAACAAATCAATTGTTATGTCGGAAGAATCTTTTTCAACATCAAAAGTATAACTTAATTCAAAATTTGAGAGCATATTGTATAAAACGCTTCCATAATCGCCGAAATAATAGGATAGTTCGGACTCATAGTAACTCATCATTGACATGGCGCCCGCTCCGGGTGAGAATATGAATGTACCGGAAGGCGTACCTTTCTTTGCGTCCTTCAGGTCATAATCGGACACCTTAACGTTAAGCAATTCCTGGGCGTTTACATAGAAAGAATAGGAACCGTTCAGTGTGGAACTGCTTTCTGTTCCCGTGCCCGTGATGGCGTAAGCGGTATAATCAACAACGCTTGTCAGATTCATAGCAAAGTTTTTGCCGTCCATCGGCCGCTGGTAGGTGAGCAGATTCGTGGTCTCGTTATAAGAATACGTATCGATAGAACGGCCCATGATCCGACCGGAATTATTTACCCAGATTTTGTTGACCAGGTAGTTATCCTGAGATACGGAAGCAGTCGCCGAGGAAAGCTGGGACTCCATAGTTTCCAATTCTGACAGAAACATCTGATAGCAGGTATCGGCAGATGGAATTTCACCGGTAGTATCGTATGCCTGAGCAGAATTGGCAAAATTATAAATAATCTCTTTTACATTTTCGTCGGTTTTCAGGGTCTGAATCATTTCACTGCACAGATTCAGAAGATCCGCCTCCGTATAGGTGGCTTCCAGAAGCGTGTAGGTTTTTGAAATGTTGCCCACTGTCAGGGTATCTTTGGATTTTTCCACGGAGGAAGGATGTGAGAAAATGATGTCGCCATAATCCTCCAGGATGTCAGTCATGGTGTCAGGATCCGGACAAATTTCAGTGATTTCAGAGAATATTTCCGTCATTTCCGCAATCACTTCTGCATCATATCCCATATTCGACAAATCAATACCAAGGTAATCCGGGGATAATTCCGGAATTCGCATGTACATTTCCTGAATATCGAAATCAGCGGCCATCGTAGCAGTGAACATTTTTACACCGTTCAATCCAATTTCTACTTCTTCACCCATTTCCGAACTGTTCATACGTGCACTGGTGCTCAAAGAAATTTCGTTGAGCCAGGAAAGATCAAGTTCGCTTAAGCCTGCGTAATCGGCGATACCGTTATAGAGAGAATGAAAACCATCATTTAACTGTAACTTGATGTCAACCGTGGAATTATTCTGGCTGTCCTCTATTTGGGAAAGCGCGGAATCATATACGTCCATATAGGTTTCCACGGTCTCATCCCATGCGGAAGTTTCAATACTCTTATAGTATTTCTCGGGAGAAGAAAAAGTTCTCTGGAAAAATCCGGTAGCTGCGCCGGCTATCACACCGCCGCCCACGATCACAACGGCGGCCGCTATGCCGATAATCAGCGGTTTTTTGCCGAAATGTTTTTTGGGAGAACGCCGCGGCGTGGAATATGTATCGTAGCCATCCTGTTTGTAATTCTGCTGATACGCTTGCTGATACTGTTGCTGGCTATAATTTTGCTGATAGCCATTCTGCTGGCCCTGGCCATAATTTTGCTGATAACCATTCTGCTGGCGCTGACTATAGTTTTGCTGACCCTGCTGAGAAGCCTGGCGCTGGCCATAGTTTTGCTGGCCCTGCTGAGAAGCTTGCCGCTGGCCATAATTTTGCTGAGAACTCTGTTGACGGTTCTGCTGCTGGTTCTGATTTCCTGTATTTTGCGGTGCGGAATGAATCTTGATCCGTGCGCCGCATTTCGGGCAAAATGAGGCACTCGGTGATACCTCAAACCCACAATTTTTACAAAACATAAATACCCCTCCTGCATTCTTTGGATGAGTTGAGTATATCATAATCAGCCCCCGGAAGAAATAGAAAAATGTAAACAATTGTTGATACATGACAATTGTTGGTGGATTGCCAGTGAGATTTCTGTGTGATATGATACATATGGATAAAATATTATATGAGCGGTTGTGTAGGATATGGAAATAATAAAAATTAAAAAAAATTTTCGAAAAAAAGTTGTATTAAGAGATATTACGCTGCAGGCCGGTCCGGGAATGTGTATTGGTATTCTGGGAGAAAATGGATGTGGAAAGTCCACGTTATTATCTATTTTAGCAGGTGTACAAAAATGCGATGGCGGACGTTTTCTGTGGGAAGAGGAAGATCTTTTGGCAAACAGTAAACGACGCATGGAATTAGTGGGGTATGTTCCCCAGGGGACACCGCTATTGCAGGAGTTGACAGCGCTGGACAATCTGAAGTTATGGTATGCCTGTGCAGGCAGAGAGTTAAAGAGTGATCTGCAGGATGGAGTGCCGGCTATGCTTGGTGTAACGGATTTTTTGAAAGTACCCGTATCGAAGATGTCGGGAGGTATGAAGAAACGGCTTAGTATCAGCTGTGCAGTGGCCCATCGTCCCCGTATTCTGCTATTGGACGAACCTTCGGCGGCACTTGATCTGGTGTGCAAAGAACGGATCGGCAACTATTTGCTGGATTTTAAGCAGCAGGGAGGTATCATCCTGCTGGCAACTCATGATGTACAGGAATTGCCGTTGTGCGACCAGTGGTATATCATGAAGCGTGGCATGCTGGAGCCCTATACTTATGATGGGAATGTGCATCGCTTAGTCGGGAAACTTTAGGAGGGAACATGAAGCGGTTTGGTATGTATTATCGCATACAGTGCAGGCGGGTGTTTAAATCCTTTTTGTCTATTTTGCTTGTGACGCTTTTACTGGCATGTGGCATGGGCTCGATTGCGTGGCTGCAGGTGCGGCTTCAACAGGATGATGAAAGTAAGCAGAAGGTTTCCCTGGGTATTGTGGGCGATGTGGATGATAGTTATTTGGGAATCGGTATTTATGCGCTGGAGCATTTTGATTCCTCTAGGTTTACACTGAATTTTGTTTTTCTGGACAACGAAGATAAAGCGCGTCAGGCGCTTTTGGACGGAGATGTCAGCGGCTATATTTATATCCCGGAAGGCTTTGTGGATTCCATTGTCAGGGGTGAAAACAAAACTGTTACCTATGTATATGGCGGCGGTCAGGCTGGCATTGGCGCCCAGTTAGTTCAGGAACTGTCGGAGACGATTTCTGAACTGATAACGGAAAGTCAGACCGGTATTTATACGATGATGGAGTTTTACCGGAATCAGGGAGAAACCGAACATTATTATGAAGATATGAACCGGTTAAATGTTCAGTATTTCGATGTGATACTGGCCAGGGAAGAGATGTATGAATTACACACCGTCGATGGATTGGATAACCTGTCCATGGCCGGATACTTTTTGTGTGCTATTTGGACATTGTTTTTCCTGCTGTGGGGTATGAACGGCGGCCCGCTGCTTGTAAAGAAGGAGGTCGCCATCAATAAGCTGCTGGTCAGCCGTGGAGTGGGAAGTATGGCACAGGCGCTGGGAGAATTTGGCGCTTATTTTTGCCTGATGGCGGTTAATGGAATTGTGATTTTGGGACTATTATGTGCTGGTATGCAGGGGATTGGGCTTCATTTCCAGGAGATTGCTTCTGCCGGTGAACTGCTTCGCTTTGGATGTTACAGTGTACCGGTACTGATTTGTATTGCTGCCATGCATTATTTACTGTACTCTTTTGTTGATAGTCTGACGGCCGGCCTTTTATTGAATTTTTTAGTGTCCGTTTGTCTGGGCTATATGTCAGGGTGCTTTTATCCGCTGTCCTATTTTCCGGACTTTGTACAGAGAATTGGTCATCTTCTGGTTACGGGAGTTTGTATGGACTATATGGGACAGATTCTGCAGGGAAATTCCTGCATCAGGACATTTGGCGGTTTGGTTCTTTATACGGTTCTATTTCTGGCGGCTGCCATCTTTGTAAAACGCCGGCGGCTGAACCAATAAAATATATGATTAGGAAAGCTGAGAAAGAAGATCATGAAATATCTGAAAAAAATAGGGATTTGGTATCTTCTGCTGAATAAGCGGTTTTTGAAAAAATACATATTTACTGCGCTGCTTTTACTGATTCCGGTTTTGACGCTGGCTGTCCGTTCCCTGGGAGGGGAAGACGGAGGTGTTTTGCACGTACTATTGTGTCAGGAAAATGACGATAGGGAGGGCAGTGATGGTATAATTCAGGAATTGCTGCAGAAAAAGGGAATTATTTATTATGAATTTGTTGCCGATAAGGAAGAAGCCTGTGCTATGGTCAGACAGGGAGACGCAGACAGTATGTGGCTTTTTCCCGAAGATTTAACTCAGGCACTGCAGAATTATCTGGATGGCGGAGAACCGGCGGTGCAGATTTATATGCGGGAAGATAATGTACAGACGAAGCTTGCCAGAGAGCAGTTGTATGGGGTGTTATATTCGCGCTTGTCGCTGGAACTGTCCCGGTTGTTTATCCAGTCCCAGCCATTGTTTCCGGATCTTTCCCAGGCACAAAAAGATGAACAGATCGAGGCGCTCTATGCTGCCAATGGTGTGAGTGGTTCCATTTTTTCTTTTTCCTATCTGGATGAGGCAGATATGGATCCGGATCAAGTACAATATTTAACGGCTCCATTACGCGGCATTATCGCTTTGATTTTACTTCTTGCGGCCATGGCGGCAGCCATGTTTTGGATCCAGGATCAAAACGATCAGATCTTTTCCTGGATGCCGATTCGGTGTAAACGGTGGTTTCCCTGTTTTTATATTGGAGTGGCTGTCGGAGATGCAGCTTTGATTTGTTTACTGTCCTTATATTTGTCAGGGACATTTACTATATGGAAAACAGAGATTTTACTTATGATTCTGTATGCTGTCTCTGTTACGGCTTTTGCAAACCTGCTGCAGAAGATTACCGGAAATCTGAAACGGATGGGAGCGGTGACCCCCGTATTATTGCTGGTGTCTTTTGTACTTTGCCCAATTTTTTTGAATATCCGGATCGTTCCCCTTTTACAGTATTTGCTTCCGCCGTATTACTATCTGAATAGCCTGCACAATGGAGATATGGCAGTTCGGTTTTTGTTATATACGGTTGTGATAACATTGTTGGGAACCTATGGTGCCTTTAAAAAATATTAAGATTTTACCCTGATTTCTCTAAAGATTTCCCTGATACGATAGCATCACCGGGACATCAAAGAAGAGAGATGGGGGAAGAGAGGTGAATAAAGATGTATAATGTTTTAGTATGCGACGATGATAAAGAAATCGTGGAGGCTATTGATATCTATCTTTCACAGGAGGGATATCGTATTCGAAAGGCTTATGATGGGATTCAGGCATTGCGTGTTATGCGGGAAGAGGAAATTCATTTGGTGATCATTGACGTCATGATGCCGAATCTGGATGGTATCCGTGCTACCCGTAAGATTCGTGAGATCAGCAGTGTGCCGATTATTATACTATCCGCAAAGTCAGAGGATGTGGATAAAATACTTGGATTAAATATCGGTGCTGATGATTATGTATCTAAGCCTTTTAATCCCCTGGAATTGATGGCTCGGGTAAAATCACAGCTTCGCCGTTATACCCAATTGGGAAATATTGCCGCAGATGAAGAACAGGCCATTTATACTTGTGGCGGTCTTGTGGTAAATGATGATTTAAAACAGGTAACGGTGGATGGGGAGCCGGTTAAGTTGACTCCTATCGAATATAATATATTATTACTTCTTATTAAAAATCAGGGCAAAGTTTTCTCCATCGAGCAGATTTATGAAAGAATCTGGAACGAACAGGCCATCGGAGCAGATAATACGGTGGCTGTGCATATCCGGCATATTCGGGAAAAAATCGAAATCAATCCGGGGGATCCCAGATATTTGAAAGTCGTTTGGGGGATTGGATATAAGATAGAGAAAATGTAGTTCCATCAAAGCATCAATATGCTATTAGAATGGAGATGTATATGGAAGAAAAGAAAAAACGGGGAGCCTTTTTCTCTGGTGGTATAAAGGCTGTAGTAATTGCGCTGTTTTTGTCATCGGTGTTTGTATTTACTTCGGCTGTTCTGATTCTTGATGGCCTTTTTGCGAGCGGTATGGAATGGGACTATCTGAGAAACAACCAAATCGTTTCGTATGAAAAAACCAATAGCTGCGGCATGAATGTGACTTCTTATTTGAGTTGGCTGCCAGATCTGATAGAAAGCGGAAAGCTTTTTGGATATGATGGCGAATTGAATGTGGAAAATACAGTTGATATAACAGATTTATCCCTTAGCAATAAGAAACAGAATCAAAATACCAGTTATACGGTTGAAACATTACAGGATATGGCCTATGAGAGCGAACTGACGGAAATCATTGACCTGTCCACTAATGCGGCTGCTTTGGAGGAATTCATGGAATCGCAGGAGTTTCCTGTTTTGGAAGAGGGCTGGCATGATAAAGAAACAGTTACCGAATCTATTGAGAGCGAGGATGGCGGGGGTGATACCACTGAGGCTGGCCCCGCGGATGCGGAAAAAATCGTCGATCCGTCTGCTAATTGGAATTTCTCCACACAATTTTTATACCTCTACGAATACGGAAAGGATTGGGAGGAAAGATACGGATTTCCGGTATCCGGCATATCCCTGGCAGATTACGCGAGAGATAACCCGGAAGATGTGTCCTTGTTAGAATTATATAAGTCTCTTTTAGAGGCCTGTGAGAAAATGGGCGAATATATGGATGCCTATTATAATATGGATGTTGCCACAAATGTAATGTATTATGTGGAGAATACGGATAATGGACAAATCTATACCAATGTTTCCGAATGGCAAGAGGGATATTCCGAAATTGATATCGGGGCAGATCAGGACGCTTTTTATCTCCAGGTAAAACGAAACAATGGCCGTTTGGAACGGATGAAGAATCTGACCGATGCCGAACAATATGTCTATAATTATTTGGCTAATGTATATATTAGCGGCTTAAATGAGAAACTGATTATCACGATTGACACCAGCTATCAGGAGGCGGATGATCTTCAGTTTGACAGTTATTATTACGAACGGTATGGCCGCTGGGGCAATGTATTGCTGATCTGCATGATTGTCAGTGCTGTGATTGCTGTGATCAGCCTGATTATGAGTGCGGTTCAGGCCGGCCGCCGGATGGGAGATAACGAACTCCACCATGGGCCGGGACAAGGGCTGCCTACGGAAATTTTGTTAGCAGTTATTGCGCTTGTTCCGTTTATGATGAGCGGCATCGGTATCAGCTGGCTGTCAACAGGCGGCGCAGATGTGTTTGCTGCCGTTCTGGTTGTGGTTGGTGAACTGGTCATGGCAGGCATTTTCCTCGTTGCATATTTAGGTCTGGTATTGAAAATAAAGAATAAAACCTTATGGAAATCCAGTTTTAGTTATACGATCATCAGACTTTGCAAAGATGTATATTTAGCCAGAAAAACGTCTGGCCGTATCATTGTTTCCTTTATCGGGCTGATTTTGATAAATTTGATTTTGGTGATGGCGATAGGCGGTTTTGGTCTGCTTTTGGCTTTTGTGGTGGATGCGCTGGTGCTGTTATATTTGATCAGGGAAAATGTCGGGCGTCAGGTCACACTGGATGGCCTGGGAAGAATAGCCAGCGGTGATTTGGAGTATAAGATTGATGTGCGGAGTTTGCCCGGCAGCACCCGGGAAATGGCAGAAGCGGTCAATCATGTGGGTGACGGTCTGAAAAAGTCTATTGAAGAAAAGCTGAAAAGCGAACGTTTGAAAGCGGACTTGATTACCAATGTGTCCCACGATATTAAGACGCCGCTAACTTCTATTATTAATTATGTAGATCTTTTGAAACGGGCCGATATTCAAGATCCCAATGTACAGGGTTATATAAAGGTTTTGGATAGCAAATCCCAGCGGTTGAAGCAGCTGACGGAGGATTTGGTGGAGGCGTCCAAGATCAGTTCCGGAAATATCGTGTTAGATATGCAGCCTATACGCCTGGATGAACTGATCCGCCAGACAAATGGGGAATTTGCCGAAAAATTTGCGGCCCGGCAATTGAAATTGATCTGTCATATGAGTGATGAAGCCATTATGATCAGAGCAGACGGCCGGCGGATGTGGCGTGTTATCGAAAATTTGTATAATAACATAGCCAAATATGCGCTGCCTGGCTCCAGGGTTTATGTAGACCTGCAGATGATTGGCTGCCGGGTGATCTTTGTTGTAAAGAATATTTCGGAGTATCCGCTGAATATTAAAGCGGAGGAGCTGACAGAGCGATTTATCCGGGGGGATGTATCCCGAAGCACGGAGGGCAGCGGTCTGGGGTTATCTATTGCACAAAACCTGGTTATTTTACAAAAGGGTACGTTTGATATTTATTTGGATGGTGATTTGTTTAAGGTAACGATTACTTTTGGCGCCCTGGAGCGCAGTAACAGAACGGTTGCAAAGGAACCAAACTAAGCGGCAGACGGCAGGCACACATGCAT
The DNA here is from genome assembly GCA_964427045.1 of uncultured Hoministercoradaptatus sp. GTDB lineage: Bacteria > Bacillota > Clostridia > Lachnospirales > Lachnospiraceae > Oliverpabstia. The sequence continues at coordinate 27,759 of CAYRTA010000012.1, forward strand.
GGAAATCATGGCGTGAAAATGACAGGCATTTAGCCGTATAAAAAGAAAAAGCACACACCGAAATCGTCAGGAGACGGCAGTCGGTTATGTGCTTTTTCTTTTGTATCATATCATAGGGACTTCGTTCCCTATGATATGATACAAAACCAGCGTGTTTTATCTGTCATTTATGTTATTCTTGATCGTCGGGAGTGATCCCGCTTCCCGGTGTAACAAAGGGAGGAATATAGGTTTGTTCCGTTTCCTGGCTTGCTGCATCGTCATCTGGCAAGGGCGCGGCGGTAGGGGAAAGATTCTTGAATACGGAAACGTCAATTTCTTTTTCTTCCGGCTCGCTTTCACTTTCTTCTTCCTTAATAATATACTTATCAAAAATGCCCACAAGGATTTTGGAATTCAGGTAGGCAATCAGGCAGAAGCCAATGAGAATAAAAAACAGAATAACCCAACTCCAGATACTGGGAATCAACAGGAATACTTCCAGAGGGAGCGCACAAATCAGAATCATAACAACCGTATAAGGGAAATGGCGAATCGCCATCAATCCTGCGTTTTTGAAAGTATTTCGGATGCTGTTATAAAACTTTGCCAGTACGGGATAAAGATAGATAAACAGGATGGCATAAATCAGATCCACGCCCAATGTAAAATAATACATGATATGGTAGAAAGAACCAGTTTCATCCATCTTATGCATAAAGTAAGTATCAAACGCAAGTATAGCTCCGATTACCAGCATAATCAGGTTGATGATGATCCCCTGTCTCAGGTTCTGACGGAAAGAATGAAAATAACCGCGGACAATATAGGTTTCCTCCCCGCGTACCATCTTTAATGTCATGTAATACAATGCGGTTACTGCCGGCCCAATGGTGATGATGGGAATACAGCAGACGATGGTCAGTACATTTAGAATAATCATATTAGTTACACGGGAAATAAAGGAGAATATTTTATTGTCTTCCATCATAATAAATTGTGCCTCTTTTCTTTCTTGTTATTACTGTGTATAGTATAGCTAAAATACATCTAAAAAGCAAATAAAGAAATCATAAAGTAGTTTTCGTCAAAATGACAATGAAACAAGAAAAACTTTGTTAAAAATGACATAAAACTAATTTTCGGTTATCAAGCGGTAACAGATTTGCCAACAGTTTTAGTAAAACTTTGTGAAAAAAACGTATGGCGTATTTTGTTACTTTCATTTATACTAAATACAGTTCAGAAGGGATTTCTGAGAGACGAATTATATATGTATAAACAGGAGGAATTAGAAAATGGCAAGTTTATCTTTACAGCACATTAACAAAACCTATCCGAATGGTTTTGAAGCAGTAAAAGACTTTAATCTGGAGATTGCTGACAAAGAGTTCATTATCTTCGTAGGACCTTCAGGATGTGGAAAATCCACAACACTTCGTATGATCGCTGGTCTGGAAGATATCTCCGGCGGTACACTGAAAATTGATGACAAGGTAGTGAACGATG
>CAYRTA010000013.1:0-29185 GCA_964427045.1 uncultured Hoministercoradaptatus sp.
CCCTGGACAAATAGATTAAGAGTCTACTGCTCTACCAACTGAGCTAAAGGCGCTCATCTTTAACGCAATGACTATTATACCCATTGTCCAACAAAAAAGCAAGTGTTTTTTTACTTTCTTTTACATTTTCGTTTACAGCCGGGATCTTTCGAACATTTTTCTTTTTTCCAGTCTCCCAAAGTACAGTCCAGCTCTCGCAGACAGCGGTAAAGCTTCAATAATTTTTTATTTGTTTTTGGACTTCCATAGCACATACAGGACATTCGCTGTTTGAAATCACGACATTTTCCCATAAATAAGCCCCCGCCAACCTCTTTCTTTATCGTATGCAAAAAGTCAGGCCCGTGTGATAATCATTTTATAAATGGGATTTCCCTGGGAAGAAAATTTTTCCTCATACTCTGTCATAACATTCCCCTGACATAAAACGGCATCCCGATGGAGGTCATAGGTCTTTGACTCAATCTTCCATCCGGCTTCAGGCGCCTGTTCCAGAGAAAACGTAAACAACTCCCGGTTATCCGTCTTAAATTCCACTCTTCCCTGGTCAATCAAAATCTTTTCGTACCGCTCCAGAAATGGTACGGAGGTAAGACGCCGTTTAGCATGGCGGTCCTTGGGCCATGGGTCTGAGAAATTCAAATAAATCCGGCTTATTTCACCGGCCGCAAATACATCCGGCAGATTACGGGCGTCCATGCGTAAAAAATAGAGGTTTTTCAGGGGATCCTCCAATTGTTCCCGTTTCTGCACCGCACGCAGCAGTACACTGTCATACATCTCAATGCCAATATAGTTGATTTCCGGATGAAGTGCCGCCATATCCATGACAAAACGGCCTTTCCCCATCCCCACCTCAATATAAATCGGATGCTCATTGCCGAATACAGCCTTCCAGTTTCCTTTATGATTTTCCGGTGTTTGTATCACAAAATCACTATTCGCAATGACTTCTTTTGATCCGGGAATATTTCTTAATCTCATACCTTTACTCCGTTTCTCCTGTTTTATCAAAAACTATATCTACTATATAACAGAACAGGCATTTTTAAAAGAGAAAGTATTCTTTAAAATTATGTGACAATTTATTACAATTTTATATCGAAATTTGACATTAAAAATGTCAAGAGGTTTTCCACATTTTTTGTCGATTTATCACTTATTCACAAAACATTTGTTTCGTTTTTTCTTATGTAAATCCACGTTTTCCACTTTGAAAAATGTGGATAACGTGGATAACTTTGTGTATAACTTGATTTTTCAAGGTTTGTCCGCAATTTGAATTGTGGATAACTTGAGGAAAACTTTTTCTTTTCCACCCAAAACATTTTATATTTTGACATACTTTGTTAATATTTAACAAATTTCAACAAAATATACCGTAGGAAACTACAGCATTCCCCATAGCTACTAGTTATGTTCACCTCAGAAATCGGCTCATATTTTCTATTTCCTATCCATATACTGAAATAATCTTATCATTCTGGTGGCCTATGCGCGCATTGATTAAAAAGTACGGCAAATACTTGCCGCTGCTGCTATTTATCCTTTCTCTACTCTTTACACTGCCCACATTCCTTAATGCGGGACGGCGATACCGTATCAATCATCAGTTTCAAAGCTACACCAATACACTCTTTACTGCCGATGTGCAATCCAATGCTCTGAATCTCCACTACACACTGGCAAACCCATCTGAATGGGGAATTACAGATTCTGTCACCACCCTGGGAACATTCTCTCCCGATCAGGCCGCCGGCAGCTTTGTCATCTATGAAAACCGTCTCCTGGCTCTCTCTTCTTTTGCCAGAGAAAAATTAACACCGGAAAATCAATTAACCTACGATATTCTGGAACTCACCTATGAGACAGAACTGGAAAGTGGTAATTACTTATTATTAGAAGAAGCCTTAAGTCCCATGCTGGGCGTACAGGCGCAGCTTCCCATACTCCTGGCGGAATATACCTTCCGAAACACTCAGGATGTGGAAGACTATCTGGAAATTCTGAATTCCATAGAAGATTATTTTCAAAGCATCCTGGTTCAGGAGCGGTGGAAGTCAGAAAATGGTACCTTTATGAGCGACGCCTCGGCAGACCGCATTATTGAACAATGCGAAGCCTTCATCGCCAAACCAGAGGAACACTATCTCGCCACTGTATTTGATGAAAAACTTGCCGCGTTAGATGAGTTATCTCAGGAAGAAATTGCCCGTTACCAAGAACAAAACCGGACTATTCTGACTCAAAAAGTATTTCCGGCCTATCAGTCACTTATCGACGGACTCAGAGAACTGAAAGGAACCGGAAAAAATGAAGGTGGTCTGTATGGCTATTCCGGCGGGCGGGCATACTATGAATATCTGTTAAAGAGCACCTGTGGTTTGTATGAATCCGTCTCCGATATCCAAAACCGTCTGCTGGAACAACTGCAGCTTGATTTGACCGAATGTCATACAATTTTGCGAAATCGCCCGGATCTTTTAGAACAATTTTCTTCCGGTGAAGATACTTCGGGCTTTGAAGAGCCGGAAGCAATTCTTCAGGACCTGCTGGAAAAGATGCTGGAGGACTTTCCTGAAATCCCGGATACTTCGTATACGGTAAAGGAAGTGCCTGACGGATTGGCCGAGTATTTAAGTCCTGCGTTTTATCTGACACCGCCTATTGATACCTTAAGCCCCAATGATATCTACATAAATCCCGCAGATTCTCTTCATGGTCTGGATTTGTATACCACACTGGCTCATGAGGGATTTCCGGGACATCTGTATCAGACGCATTACTTTGCCCTGCAGCAGCCGGCTTCCATCCGGCATCTGCTGGATATGAGCGGCTATGTGGAAGGCTGGGCTACCTATGTAGAAAGCCTTGCTTACTCCTACGCTGATGTCGATCCGGACTACGCCCGCATATGCTGGCTGAATCGTTCCCTAAATCTCTGCATTCTGTGTCTGATGGATACTGGCATTCATTATGACGGCTGGGACAGCGGCACCTGTCAGCAATTTCTATCCGGTTTCGGCATCACCGATACGGCAATCCAGCAGGAGATTTGCCAGACCATCATCGAAACGCCGGCGAATTATCTAAAATATTACATGGGGTATCTCCATTTCCAGGACCTGAAAACAGCCTCCATGGAGGAAGCCGGAGATGGTTTTTCTTTAAAAGCATTTCATGCAAAAGTACTATCCATCGGTCCCTGTCCCTTCCCAATATTGGAAAAATGGCTAAAACTATATTAGTTGCTAAATATTTCTTGACTTCTTCCTGTTTGAATGATACCATGTCGCTGAAAAAAATTGAACTCATCCGATGCCATATTTGTCAGAACAGGAGGAGATTTATGTCAGTTAATAGTAATACAACTGCAATTGAAGATTACAATAAAGCCTATCGTCTCGGAAAAAAAGAGGGTGTTCCTCTTCCCTGCCTGGACGATATTTTGAAAGCGAAAAATATAACTTCCACCCGTGAAGTTCCTCTGGGACTGGTACAGATTCCTACGGAACTTCTGGTGGGAACCAAAAGTGCCGGAAGAAGCAATGCATTCAGCAAAAGCTTCTATCCGCTTTTAAAAGAAAACACCGAATTTGCCGCTAAATGGATTACCCTGGATAAGGCCCATTTAAATGAAGGTATCCGGGAGCCCGTAAAGGCATATGAATTTATGAACAAATTTTATGTGGAAGAAGGAAACAAGCGTGTCAGCGTATTGAAGTTCTACGAGGCCGTTTCTATTCCAGGATTTGTCACGAGACTGCTTCCGCCCCGTACGGACGACAAAGAAACCCGTATCTATTATGAATTCATGGAATTCTATAATTTAAGCGCCATTAACTATATCTGGTTTTCCCAGGAAGGCAGCTTCGCCAAATTACAGCAATTGGTAGGCAAATGCCCGGATGAAATCTGGAGTGATGACGATAAAATCAATTTCAATTCCACCTTTACCCGTTTTACGGCGGAATATGAGAATATTGGCGGAAATAAGCTTCCGATTACACCGGGAGATGCCTTTTTAACCTTCCTGGAACTTTATGATTACGATACCTTAAGCACTATGACCGCCGCGGAAATGAAGCAGAAGGTACAAAAGACCTGGAATGAATTTAAACTTCTGACCACCGATGAATCGCTGGAATTGCAGATGGATCCGGTTCCCAAGAAAAAGCCGCTGTTATCCCGTCTGATATCTACCAGTGATCCTATGCCGCGGGTGGCTTTTATCCATGAAAAGACAGCCCATACCTCCGGATGGACATATGCCCATGATCTGGGCCGTATGCATGTGGAGCAGGTATTGGGCGACCAGGTTTACACCACCAGCTATGAAAACGCCACGAAAGAAAATGCCGAGGCATTAATCAACAAAGCTATCGAAGAAGGAAATAATTTGATTTTTACTACCTCCCCGCCGCTTTTGAAGGCCAGCCTGAAGGCAGCCATCGAGCATCCGGAGGTTAAAATTCTGAACTGCTCACTCAATACCTCTTATCGTTCCGTACGTACTTATTACGCAAGAATGTACGAAGCCAAGTTCCTGATGGGCGCCATTGGCGGAGCCATGGCCCGCAATGGTAAAGTCGGCTATATTGCTGATTATCCCATCTATGGTATGACAGCTAACATCAATGCCTTCGCTCTGGGCGCAAAGATGGTAAATCCTCATGCCAAGGTGTATCTGGAATGGTCCACCCTGAAAAATCAGGAGGCCCTGGCAAACCTGAAGGCCAATGATGTACATTATATTTCCGGTCAGGATATGAGTATCCCGGACGAACCGTCCCGCCATTTTGGCCTGTATCATGCAGATGAACAATGCCCGATCAATCTGGCTATGCCGATTTGGAACTGGGGTATTTTCTATGAAACCATGATCAAAAATATTCTAAACGGTTCTTTCAAATACGATGATACTACCGATGACACCAAAGGTCTGAATTACTGGTGGGGTATGTCTACGGGATTGATCGACGTAATCTGCTCCCGCCACCTGCCCATCGGAACCACCCGCCTTGTGGACTTGTTAAAAGAAACCATTTGCCGCGGTGATTTCAATCCGTTTTCCGGTATTCTTTACTCTCAGACTGGCGTAGTACAAAAAGACGCCGATAAGATCATGAGTCCGGAGGAAATCATCACCATGGACTGGCTGGCCGAAAATGTGGTCGGTTATATCCCGAAAATGGATGACCTGATTGAACATGCAAAACCTGTTGTAAGCCTCCAGGGAATCGACAAACCGGAAAATGCAAAGTTATAAATCTGTCAAAAGAGAATTGTATTTATGAGAATATTAGTAATAGCAGATGAAGAATCCAAATATCTGTGGGACTTCTTTGAAAGAGAAAAGCTGGATGGCATCGACCTGATCATTTCCTGCGGAGATCTGGAGCCTGCCTACCTGTCATTTCTGGCTACCTTTACCACGGCGCCAGTATTATATGTACGGGGCAATCACGATGATAAGTATGAAAAAACGCCCCCCGACGGCTGTATTTGTATCGAGGACAAAATTTATGTCCATGAAGGGGTACGGATACTGGGCCTGGGGGGCTCCATGCGGTACCGGCCCGGCAAAAACCAGTATACGGAGCGGCAAATGTGCCGCCGGGTCCGGCGCCTGTGGTTCAAAATTTTATTTCACCGCGGTTTCGATATTCTGGTTACCCACGCCCCTGCCTATCAGCTAAATGATGGCAGAGACCTGCCTCATCAGGGCTTTCGGGTATTCAACCGGCTTCTTCACCGCTATAAACCACGCTTCTTTCTCCATGGACATGTACATATGTCCTACGGAAGACAACACAAACGATATGATAAATACGAAGATACCCATGTCATCAACGGCTTTGAACGCTGTGTCTTTGACTATGAAGATGAAAATATCCGCGATCATCTGAAACGCTGACGATCAGATTTCTGTTACGCATTTTTCTATTCCTCTCTGAATAGACTGATACAAACCCTCCTGAATTATGGGAGCTTGTCATGAAACTGATTTTGTATCTTTCCGATATGATCATTCCCCTTCTTTTTTTCTATATCATCGGGTATGGCATTTTATCGAAACAACATATCTATGAAGATTTCATCCAGGGTGCGCAGGATGGACTAAAAACCGTCGTCAAGATTGTCCCCACCATGATCGGTCTCATGACCGGCGTTGGTATTTTGCGCGCTTCCGGATTTCTGGATTTTCTGGGAAACCTGTTCGGCCGCTTCACAGACCGCATTGGTTTTCCTGGTGATCTTCTTCCCCTTTGGATTGTAAAATTATTTTCCTCAAGTGCCGCAACCGGGCTGCTTTTGGACATATATAAAGAATTCGGCACTGACTCAAAAACGGGGCTGATTGCTTCCCTATTTTTAAGCAGTACCGAAACGGTTTTTTACACGATGAGTATTTATTTTGTTACAGTGAAGATCAGCCGTACCCGTTACACGCTGCCAGGCGCCATGCTGGCCATCCTGGCCGCAACGGCAGCCAGCGTCTTTTTAGCTGGCGCCATGTAAATCCGGGGACGCAATCTTTTGGTCCTGACCGGGACAGACAGCGCCTTATTCGGCCAGCGCTATCCTTCCCGTTTTCTTATACTTTCGTACGATTCCATAATAAAGAAGTAAGAAAAATGTTCCTGCCAGCATCCACGCTGCCGGATTAGACAGACAAATCATCGTATAACTTCTGTAATGGGCCGCCAGCCAGGAAGTAATAATCCTTCCCGTCAATTCCATGACACCGCCCAATACAGGCAATACACGGTATCCCATTCCCTGAATCCCATTCCGGTAAATGTTAATGATATTCAGCGGGAAGAAGAAAAATGCCATGCATTTCATAAAAGTGTCAACCAGTACGGAAACTTCCTCCACGTTTTCCGAAACAAATAATCCCGTCAGCCGGTATCCCCAGAAGAATGTCACAATGCCGAACCCGACAGCGGTCACCAGGCCGATACCGGTAGCCGCCCAAAATCCCTGCCGAATACGGTCCATCTTCTTTGCACCGGTATTCTGCGCGCAATAGTTGGCCATGGTGGTTCCCAATGCCATGGAAATCTGGTTTACTACCTGCTCAATCTTCTGTGCCGCCGTATAAGAAGCCACATGAAGCGATCCCAGCAAGTTAAGGGATGACTGTACAATGATAGAGCCTAAGGCTGTAATCAAATTCTGAAGTGCCATTGGAAATCCTATGCTGAGCTGGATTTTCACCGTATGCCAGTTTAATCTCAGGTCAGCCCGGCTCAGCCGTAAGACCGGTACCCGCTTAATAATATAGATAAGGCACAGCAGTCCCGATACACCCTGGGAAATGACCGTCGCATAAGCCGCCCCCGGCACTCCCATATGGAATACTAAAATCAAAAGTAAATCCAGCAGCACGTTTAAAACTGCCGAAAATACCAGAAAATACAAAGGAGTTTTACTGTTACCCAGCGCCAGTAAAATGCAGGACAACAGATTATAGAGAACCTGGGTGGCCGTACCGGCGCAGATAATCATTACATACCGATAGGCATCCGCATAAATATCGGACGGCGTATTCATAAGATGTAAAAGCGGCCTCATACAAAGCATACTTCCCGCCGTCAGGATAATTGCCATGATAGCGGATAGTATGGCCGCCGATCCTACGGTCTTACGCATGGCCTTCATATCTCCTGCTCCATACCGCTGTCCCGTCAATACCGTAAATCCCGTCGTCATGCCCTGCAAAAAACGCAGAATCATAAGTACGATCATACTGGTAGACCCTACGGCCGCCAGGGCCAGCGTCCCCACAAATTGACCGACAATAATCGTATCCACCGTTGAATACAGATACTGAAATACATTCCCCATCATGACCGGCAGCGTAAACCCCCATATCACTGCCACCGGTTTTCCGGTTGTCATATCTTTTTCCATTTTCCCTTTTCAACTCCTACTACAAAATATTAGTGGTTAATACCCCTGTTTATTTTACAAAAACCGGGTCCCATTATAGCAAGAAAGAAACCATTTTGCAATCACCAGAATTCGTCCAGGGACTTTGTTTTCGATGGCAAATGAAGTATTTCCCATGAAACAAAAGCAGCGCTCCTGGTCTTACAAAACCAGAACGCCGCTTTTATTCATTCCTTCTAATCTAACAATTGGATGCCTTCATCGGTCACGACGGCAGTTTGATATTCATAAGATGACTTATCCACCAATACATTATCCGTATAGGTTTCACTATAAAGCAGGCGCCCCGTGTCTGTCATATTAAATCCCGTTCCGTCATAATAATTCCTCATCTCTAATAATTGATCCTCAGAAGGAGTTTGCTGCATAATACTGCTTTGCAAATATCCTCCTTCATAGGTATACTCAAAATGAATTTTATTTTCATTTGACCTCCAGTCGAAAGCCTTTAACGTTCCGTCATTATTAAATTCCAGGGTATATTCGCTATTATCAGCGTCTGCTATCCCCGTCACCATGTGCTCTTCATTATAGGTATAGAATATCTTCGTCTCTGATTCCGCATCAACAGTAGTATTATAATAAACCCGTGTTTCACAAACCATATCGCCGGCATCATCGTATTCCCGCAGATATTCCATCCAATAACCGCTTGGATAAGAATACTTTATATAAGTAATTCTGCCAGCCTGATCATATTCTCTTTCCTCATCCACAACTAACAATTCTTCATGATATAATTGGCTGCTTATACGATTTCCCTCCACGGTAACCGTATAATAATCTGTCTCTGTACTGCCATTCAAACTATGTTCCACCGAAACCGGTAAATAAATAAGTTTACCAACAAACTCTTCCTGATCCTTACTTCCACTATTGCCCGCATTCTCTTCGCTTTGATCTTCCAAACTGCCATTAGCAGCAACACTTTCATAAGAACTACTGCTTTGTTCGTTTTTACTCCGGCCTGTTAGCAAAAAGATACCCACGCCCGCCACGATACAAATCACTGCAACGGCCACAATCCCAATGACCAGAAATGGTTTTTTACTGCGTTTTTGCTGACCCGATTTCTGCGCCGGTCTATCGGAAACATTTCTCATCTGTACATAGTTATCTGGCCTGTCTCTTTTTTGTAAGGACTCTCCCACATTTGGTTCCATCATATTCCGATTCACTGCCTGGCCACAAACCACACAAAACTTCGCACCCTCCGGCAGCGACGTACCACATCTCGTACAAAACATACATTATATCCTCCCTCTATTCCTCCTTTATGCCGATTCACAGCATTTCACCGCTTCATTTTTTATATAGATGTTGGGGTCAAAAGATGCCATACGGATTGTTCCGCACTTCGTGCTCCCACAATCCTGCCCAATATTCGGATATCATATAAAGTATATCATAATTTTATCTCCGTACAATAGCAATAAATACATAAAAATCCGGCGAATTGCACACAATTAATAAAAACTTGAATTAAAAAAACGGCATTGATAATATAGGTGATCAAATGAATGCAATATGGACACAAAACACGGTACTTCCTCATTTTCCGGCTCTGGAAGGCAATAAAAAAACGGATATATTAATTATTGGAGGCGGCATTACAGGAATTTTATGCGCATATTTTTTACAAAAAAGTGGCATCGATTATATTCTTGCAGAGGGACGCACCATTTGCTCCGGCATCACGAAAAATACAACCGCCAAAATCACTTCGCAGCACGGACTCATCTATCAGAAGCTTTTAAAAAAAGAAGGACTGGAGACAGCGGCTTTGTATCTGCAGGCAAATCAGGAAGCTGTCAAAACATATTTTGAACTTTGCCAGGATATCGACTGTGATTTTCAGCCCCAAACAGCCTATGTTTATTCCCTGGCGGACAGAGAGAAGATTGAAAAAGAAGTAGATGCACTGCATCGTATCGGTTACCCGGCCCAACTATTAGAAACCACCGAACTTCCTTTTCCGATAGCAGGAGCCGTCGCTTTTCCAAATCAGGCACAATTTCATCCCTTGAAATTTCTGGCCCGAATTGCCCATGGACTGAAACTATATGAAAATACGTTTGTGAAAGAATTAAAAGAAAACACTGCCGTCACCAATCACGGCAATATCACATTTCAGAAAGCAATTTTTGCAACTCATTTTCCCATGGATAATAAACACGGTATGTACTTTCTAAAATTGTATCAGCATCGCTCCTACGTCCTCGCCCTGAAAAACGCGGCCAATCTAAACGGCATGTATGTGGATGAATCCATGTATGGAATGTCATTTCGAAACTACAATGATCTGCTATTGATCGGAGGCGGCGCCCACAGAACAGGAAAAAAAGGCGGAAACTGGCAGGAACTCAGAAATTTTGCCGGCAACTATTATCCTGACGGAAAAGAAGTTGCCTTCTGGGCCACCCAGGATTGTATGAGTCTTGACAACATCCCCTATATTGGACAATACTCCAAAGGATTACCAAACTGCCTGACAGCTACCGGTTTTCATAAATGGGGAATCACTACCTCCATGGTCGCGGCCAGACTCCTGACCGATCTTATTATGGAAAAAGAAAATCCCTATAAAAAAATCTTCGATCCTTCGAGAACTATGTTACGCCCCCAGCTTTTTCTGAATGGCTATGAATCTATTAAAAATTTTCTGACCATCACGCCAAAGCGCTGTCCACATATGGGCTGTGCCTTAAAATGGAATGAGCAGGAACATTCCTGGGACTGTCCCTGCCATGGTTCCAGATTTGATGAAACGGGAAAACTCCTTGATAATCCGGCCACTCACCCCTGCCGGTCTTTGCAATGAAGCGGAGAGTCTACGCTCTCCGCTTCCTGTCCATCACCTTACAAAATATCACCGCAACCGCCGTACTCACCGCCGTCGCGGCAATCCCCGGTCCCACGATCGCCGTAGGATTTACGCTCCCATACTGACTCCGGTAGGCGATCACATTCACCGGGATTAATTGCAGCGATGAGATATTTAAAATCAAAAATGTACACATTTCATTGCTGGCAACCCCCTTGGGCAATCCCCGGTCCCCCGCTTTTCTTCCGCGGTCTCTCACTTTCAGAAAAGAGGTCTCTGCGCCCCCTATCCCGACTCTCCGCCGCTCTTCCTCCAGCTTTGCCAGTTCTTCCATGGCTTTCAGTCCGGCCGGCGTCGCCGCCCAGCCAAGGCCCAGAAAGTTGGCAATCATATTAACGGTCATCGCTTGCACCGCGGGATGCCCTTCCGGAATGCCGGGAAACAAAAAATGCATAAGCGGCCTCATACGCTGCTGCAAACTTCCAATCAGACCGGATACTTCGGCAATCCGCATGATTCCCATCCAGAGGGCTGTCACTCCTGCCACTACAAGACACAGATTTACGGCTTCTTTCGAAGAATTTACGGCCGCTTCCGTAACTGCATCCATATTGCCGGATACCATTCCATAGAGAATACCAACCAGTATCATGCCGCCCCATAAATAATTCATATATCATCCTGCCAGAAATCCATTTATTCTAATATATGTTTGTCAGGATTCCTTTATCCGCTCCAGCTGCGCATAAATATCCCGCTTCGAAACACCACGGTCTTTAGCCACTGCTTTCATGGCTTCTTTCCGGCTGATCCCCTGTTCTTCATATAGTTTCATATGTTCTTCCAGCGACATCATTTCCCAGGAGCGCTGACGTTCCTGCCGCATTTCTTTGCGGCTTCGTCCTTCCATAACAATGACACATTCCCCACGCGGTTCCTCCAGACGATAATGTTCCAATGCCTGCGAAAGATTCGTGGCGAAAGCAGTTTCATGTTTTTTGGTCAATTCCCGGCAAATCGTTACCCGGCGGTCTCCCAGCACTTCCAGGAGTTCTTCCAGGGTCCGCACCAGACGATGGGGCGCCTCATAAAGAATGGTCGTCCTGGTTTCTTCCTGCAATTCCTTTAAAATCTCCTGCTTTTCCTTTTTATCCGCAGGAAGAAAGGCCTCAAACGCAAATCTGCGGGTAGAAAGCCCCGACATAGTCAGCGCCGTGATACAAGCAGCCGCCCCCGGAAGAGAGGTCACCGGAATTCCCGCTTCCATACTCATACGAACCAATTCTTCGCCGGGGTCCGATATACCTGGTGTTCCTGCATCCGTAATCAGCGCAATCTGCTTACCCTGCTGCATGAGGCCCACCAAATATTGCCCTTTGTCGATCTTGTTATACTCATGATAACTGGTCATGGGTGTTTTTATCTCAAAATGATTCAGCAATTTAATACTATTCCTTGTATCCTCCGCCGCAATCAAATCCACTTCTTTTAATGTCCGCAGCACACGAAATGTAATATCTTCCAGATTACCTATCGGCGTCGCGCACAAATATAACTTTCCTGCCATACTATTTTCCATAAACCTGCTTTCCAAAATAGTTCAACAACTATCGTATCCTTGTTAAAACCATAATTTTGACCGGTATCATCTTCCGTCCCCGTAAATTTCCCTGATCTCCTTTGTATAAACACCTGGCGCATCATATACAATCAGCGGCTTTTCTACCGTAATACGGGGATTTCCGCCCAGCAATCCTTCAATCAAAACCATATTTGGTTCCTTGTCAACAAAAGGATACACCAGCCGCATCCGCTTCGGTTCCAACTGATATTTCATCATTACACCCATGATCTCGGCCAGCCGAAACGGACGATGAATCATATAAAACCGTCCTTTGGGCTTTAATAACTGGGCCGCCTGGGAAACCACATCCTCCAGCGTGCAAAGCACCTCATGCCTGGCGATCGCCTTTGGCAAATGAGGATTGGTTAAACCGTGCTGGCCCGTCATATAAGGCGGATTACAGGTAACAACAGAAAAGGAAGCCTTGCCAAATATGGCAGAAGCTTCCTTAATATCTCCCCATTGAATGGTCACGTCATCTTGCAGATGATTATAGATCACGCTTCGTCCCGCCATCTCTGCACTTTCTTTCTGTATCTCCAGTCCGGTAAAATGTTTTCCCTGGGTCTTCGCCTTCAGCAAGATAGGGATAATTCCCGTTCCGGTTCCCAAATCCAGTACCTCTTCTCCCGGCTTTACTTTCGCAAATCCGGACAAAAGAACCGCATCTAATCCATAACAGAAGTTTTGTGTATTTTGAATAATAAAATATCCATTCTGCAGATCGTCCAGACGCTCCTGGTCTTTTAATGCTACAGTCATCTCTGATGAGTTCCTTCCTGTTTATAAATTCTGTTTACTAATTCGGTTGATAAACTCTGTTTACTAATTTTATCTATAATTTCTTTTCTATTTAAAGTATATCTTATTCTTTTTCTAATTCTTTCAGTTCTCTCATTTCTTCTTTGGAGAGTTTGACTTTTTCTTTTTTGTGCTTCGGTTTGAATTTCAGTTCATCCACCTTGTATTCCCGAATCTCTTTTTCATCATCCACATCCACAAGCACCTTTACGGTCTGACGAAGTACATTGACACTTTGCACTTCTCCCCGGCCTCCATCCGATGCACTCACCGTATCACCCACATTTGGAAGCCGCTTATTCAGATACTCATAGGTCTCCTGCTCGTTTTTAAGACAACACATCAGGCGTCCGCAAACACCAGATATCTTGGTGGGATTTAAAGAAAGATTCTGCTCCTTCGCCATCTTAATAGAAACAGGGGCAAACTCCGATAAATACGTGTGACAGCAGAGACCCCTGCCGCAAACGCCTATACCACCCAGAATCTTCGTCTCATCCCGAACACCAATCTGGCGAAGTTCAATACGAGTCTTAAACACGGCCGCCAAATCTTTTACCAGTTCGCGGAAATCAATACGGCCGTCCGCCGTAAAATAGAATAATACCTTATTATTATCAAAGGTGTATTCCACATCAATTAACTTCATCTCTAACTCATGAGCGCGGATCTTTTTCAGACAAATCTGATATGCTTCCTTTTCTTTTTTACGATTTGCTTCTGCCTTGGCATCATCCTTTGGCGTAGCAATGCGGATAACGTCTTTCAAAGGCTGAATCACATCCTTCTCATCCACATTCTGGGGACCCAGAACTACAACGCCATATTCTACGCCTCTGGCAGTCTCCACAATGACATGATCCTGCAGTTTCACCTGGAAATTCTTAGGATTGAAGTAATAAATCTTTCCCACATTCCGAAACCGAACTCCTATAATCTTTACCATACAGTTCTCCTCTATTAATTCTCACGAATGGTCATAAATAATAACTCCATAACCAATTCAAAATTTACATTGGCATGAAGACGTTCTTTTGCTTTCTCTATTGCATCTATAATGGTCTCTATTCCTTCGTAAGAGCTGGTATTAGCCCGTTCCTTAATGTAGTTAAGCTGGTTCTTAAATAAAAGCCCGTCCACTTCGCGGGTTGCTTTAAAAAGTAAGACGTCACGAAACCACATAATGAACAGATCCAGATATTCATAAATATTTTGCTTATTGGTAGACAGTTCCTTAATTTTCTCTACCAATTCATAAAGTTCCAAATCGCCGGAATTTCGAAGAACACGGAATGCCTGATCCGTCATCTCCATAAACTCCTCCGACTCGGCAATTTGCTTTGCTTTTCCCACATTTCCATGAGAAAGAGAAGCGTCCATTTGCGCCTCATAATCCGGAAGATGCATCGTCTCCATAAGATATTCTTTCACCATTGTCTCTTCCACCGGCCGCAGACTTAACTTCACACAGCGCGACGTGATTGTCGGTAAAAAAGTCTCTATATTGCTGGTCAAAAGCAAAATCACCGCATAAGCCGGCGGTTCCTCAATTGTTTTCAGCAATGCATTCTGCGCCTGCAGCGTCAGCTTTTCTGCTTCAGGCATAATATAAATCTTCCTCGGACCAATATAAGGTTTAATCTGCACATCCTCTACAAGCTGTGAACGGATATCCTCAATACCAATGGAATTAGGTTTTTCATGGGTAACTGTGATAATATCCGGGTGATTTGCATTTAATGCCTTCTTACAGGAACTACATTCCAGGCAGGGATCCTCCCCATGTTTTTCACACTGTAACGTCATGGCAAATGCTGACGCCAGCATACGTTTTCCAGATCCCGTTTCACCACTGATAATGTATGCATGGGATACTTTGTCCATACGAATCGCCGTCTGCATATGGCGAATAATCTCTTTGTGCCCTACGATCTCTTTAAATCCTGCCATAATCATCACCTCCCGTGAACCTCACTGAATGACCAGTGTCCTTTCCTATCAAGCTGCCCAATCTATATTAGTATAACACAGATTTCAGATAATTTTCAATGTCGGACAAACAAGTATTCTTATCTATATTTTGAAACCGCCTTTCGATACCGGCGTTTTTAATCTTTTCTTCGGAAAAGTCCTGACAATCCGCCAGATACCGCCTGCACATTTCTTCATATTGCGGCTGTCTCTGTGTCTGTTCTCTCTTAATTGCCCGTGTTAGACGAATCCCATCCTCCACTTCAATATAAATCGGGCACACAACGATTTCACCGTAATAGTCCCTTAGCTTCCTGTAAGACTCCAGCGTACCAATACCAAGATAATCGTATTCCTTTAAATTCATCGTATCCGCCGTAAAATACCGCCACAATCCATATACGGTCTCATAGCCCCTGTCTTCAATAATCTTACCTTCCGCCTTTAGCCTCTGAAAATCCTCTTCCTTAACAAAATGATACTCTCTGCCATCCTCTTCCCCATCCCGAATCGGCCTGGTAGTATAAATCACCAGCTTTTTTAACATTTGTTTTTTTCTTATTAACAACTCCCGGTAAATGGTATCCTTTCCGGAAGCACTTTTTCCCATAATGTAAAACAGCTTTCCCATAATAACCCCTTATACTACCCGTACTCGTATATACTGCCGCATCACGGTCATTCGCTCTCATACATGCAGTTATATATACGGCCATTCTGTAATTAATCCTAACATAACCCGGTCTTTTTTTCAATTCCAGCCGGTCATTCCCTTTTCTTAATTATTTCTAAACGCTGGAGAATTTACGTAACTATTCATCCAGGCCACGGCCCGCCTTTTTTCAAAGGCTAGCCGCTGCTAAAGCAGCTTATGGCTGTGGCTTATGGCTAAACGCCATATGTCAAATCGTAGGAATGTTTGTTTATATGCGAGCATGACACATCCATTCCTGCGATTTGCCGCATGGCCGAATAGTTACAAATTTACAGATTGACATTTTCCCCTATTCTGTTAAACTATAGATTGTCAACCAATATTTTAAATAGGTTTACAAATATATCAAATGTTTATTATATAAGGAGATGTCACATGAACCCATTATCTTTAGCTCAGGAAATTATTAACGGTAGAAGAATTACCCGTGACGATGATCTGTCATTTTTTATTACCTGTGATTTACAGGAACTCTGTCAGGGGGCAGATCAGATTCGTGACCATTTTATTGGAGATAAAGTAGACCTTTGTTCTATTATCAATGGAAGAAGCGGCCGCTGTCCGGAGGACTGTAAATACTGCGCGCAATCCGCTCATCATCATACGGACTGTGAAATCTATGATTTTCTCCCGGAAGAAGATATCGTAAATGCCTGCAAATTGAATGAAAGTGAGGGTGTTGACCGTTTTTCCATCGTAACAGCAGGAAAGGCACTGACCGGAAAAGAGTTTGATAAGGCCATTCATGCTTTTGAAACCATGAACCGGGAATGTAAAATCGATCTGTGCGCATCCATGGGATTTTTAAATGAAGAACAACTTCACCGGCTTCATGAAGCTGGCGTCACCAGCTATCATCATAATATCGAAACTTCCCGGCGGAATTTCCCAAACATTTGTACCACCCACACCTATGACCAGAAAATCGAGACTCTGAAAAAAGTAAAGGCCGAAGGCATGTGTGCCTGTTCCGGCGGCATCATCGGTATGGGAGAAACCTGGGAGGACCGTCTGGACATGGCCATCAGCCTGGCGGAATTGGGAATTGATTCGATTCCGTTAAATGCATTGATGCCCATCAAAGGAACCCCTCTGGAAAATATGCCTCGTTTATCAGAAGATGACATCTTACGGACAGTCGCTTTCTTCCGTTACATAAATCCTCTGGCCAATATCCGCCTGGGAGCCGGAAGAGCCCTTCTGACCAATGACGGAGAAACCGCATTTTGTGCCGGTGCCTCCGCCAGCATCACCGGAAATATGCTGACTACCGTTGCCTGTGCTACAATCCGCAGCGACCGTCAGATGCTCGAAAATCTGGGCCGCGACGTTACACCGGATTACTGGAAAAACTAAATACTGTTTCACAGGAAACTGTATTGTGTAGAACAAAATAGAATAATTTCCCCGTAATAAAAATAAAATCTCCGCTGCATGCGCTGCAGCGGAGATTTTATTGTAGTTTTAACCTTCAATATCAATGAATTTTTTCTGTTCAACCTGTGGTCTTGCTTCTTTCTTCGGCACACTCAGACTCAAAATACCATTTTCGTATTTAGCTTTGATATCTTCCTGTTTTACATCCTCGCCCACATAGAAACTTCTGCTGCAAGAACCATAAAAACGTTCGCGGCGGATATATTTTCCGGTGGATTCATCTGTCTCGTCATTCTCTCTGGCCGTTGTTCCGCTGACGGTCAGATAACCATCTTTTAATTCCGCCTGCAAATCTTCTTTCTTAAATCCAGGAACACTAATTTCCAGTTCATAACTGTTTTCCGTTTCCTTGATATCGGTTTTCATCACTTCATTTGTATTTGTGTTCATTAATTTTTTGATTGGGTAATTATATCCAAAGAAATCATCAAATAAACTCTCTCCATATAAACGTGGCATCAACATAAGTCATCTCTCCTTTTCTTTGAAAACTATTATGCTCATTTCCTTGGTACGTATGTATCATAACACAAAAATTAGCACTCGTCAACTGCGAGTGCTAACAATTTTTCTGTAATTTTTGTGAATTTTCTGTGTTTTTTATAAACGATTTAAAATATATTTCTTATATTCCAAAAATTTTTCCGTAAGATTGAAATCATTTCTTCTTGGTTTTGGTTCCTCAATAATGATCTCATCCGTAATATGACCCGGTTTACCTGTAAGAAGATAAATCCGATCCGACAAGAGAATCGCTTCATCAATATCATGCGTGATAAACAACGTAGACAGATGAATTTTCTCCATCACATCCAAATACCATTTGTGCATATCGCCCTTCGTCAGCGTATCCAATGCGCTAAAAGGTTCATCCAAAAGAGCTACACCATTGGAAAACATGTACGTACGCAAGAGAGCTGCCCGCTGGCGCATACCGCCGGAGAGTTGGCTGGGGTACTTCTTTTGAGTACCCTCAAGACCAAACTCTTCAAAATAAGGGGAAACTTTTTTACGCGCTTCCTTCTTTTTGGTACCTTTAATCAGCAGTGGTAACGCCACATTATCCTCAATGGTACGATATGGAAGCAACAGATCTTTCTGCAGCATGTAACTGATATGGCCTGGCTGCCCGGTAATATCCACACCATCCAGCACAACGGAACCTTCCCTCGGCACACGCAGGCCGGAGATCACATTAAATAAAGTAGTTTTTCCACAGCCGCTGGCGCCAAGCAAGCATACCAGTTCTTTATTTTTCAGTTCAATCGATATATCTTTGATAATATCTGTTTCATCATAAGCAAATGAGACATTCGTTACCTTTAATTCTGCCATCCTTCATCCTCGGTTTCATTGCAGATAATCATTGGTAAATCCGGTATTTTCCGGTATTTCTACCTCAGCAAGACCATTATCATTAATCCAGTTATAGAATGCATTCCATCTTTCCGGATCAATATAACCCCACTGGTCTACTTCTGCCTTGTACTGATCCACCATATATTCCTGGCTTGCCATTACCAGTTCTTCATCCAGTTCCGGGGCAGCCTCCAACAAAATAGCGGCCGCTTCTTCCGGATTTTCAATGGCATATTCATATCCTTTGGCCACAGCGCCTAAAAATGCCTTTGCCGTCTCCGGATTTTCTTCCATCCAATTTGTATTACCGATAATTACCGGCGTATAATAGTCAAACACAGGATCAATGTCCCGGAATTCAAAATAGTCCGTATCCAGTCCAGCCAGTTCTGTAGCAACACCAGCCCATCCATAGAAAATCCAGATTGCATCCACTGACTTACTTTCCAATGCGGAAACTTCATCGGTAACGGTACTTGGGATTAATTCCACCTTGCTGAAATCACCGCCATCAGCCTCAACCACCTGCTGTAAAGTAGCCTTCTCAATATCCAGATCCCAGGTTGCATATTTCTTTCCTTCCAATCCCTTCGGTCTGTCCATGCCCTCACCTGCACGGGAAATAATACCGGAAGTATTGTGCTGAAGAATAGCAGCTACAGCCTCAATGGGCATAGCGTCATCGCCAACCAAAGCTGGCATCATGGTATCCTGGAAGGACACACCAAACTGCGCTTTTCCTGAAGCCACCAATACCTCTGCACCATCATCCGGGGGCTGTACCACCGTCACTGTTAATCCTGCTTCATCAAAATATCCCAGCTTATCAGCCACATAAATACCAGTATGATTGGTATTTGGCGTCCAGTCCAACACAAACGTGATTTCTTCTTTTTCCTCTGTCTCATCACTATCCGTGCCGGCATCCGAATCATCTGCCGCCGCTGTCGTATCGGAGGAATCCGAGCTATCCGATGCAGCATCACTTCCAGAACCACAAGCGGTCAGTGTTCCCACCAGAGCCGCCGTCAATAATAAAGCTAAAACCCGCTTCTTCATAAGTACTCTTCCTTTCTAAAAATCCATAATTACAAACTACTGCGCTCTTTCCCATGGCATACATTTCTTCTGCAGCAGACTGACTCCCCACATCAGAAGTAAACTGATGGCAGAAATCAGAAAAATTACAGCGAACATTTTGTCAAAGGAAAATGCCTTCTTTACCCTTGTCATATATACGCCCAGGCCGTTGAAACCACCAAGCCATTCCGAAATAACAGCACCCACGACTGCATAGGACGTGGAAATTCTGAGACTGGCAAAAAATTGTCCCAGAGCGCCAGGAAACTTTACATAGCGGAAAATCTGCATCCGGGAAGCCCCCATAGACCGCAGCAAACTGATAGTATCCTGATCTGCGGAACGAAAACCGTCCAACATACTGACCGTAATGGGGAAAAAGGTTACAATCACAATCAAAATCACCTTTGGTGTCATCTCGTAACCAAACCACAAAACCAGAAGCGGCGCTATGGCCACAGTCGGTATCGTCTGTGTCAGAACAACCAGGGGATATAAAGCCTTGTACAATCGATCGAAACGGTCCATCAAAACGGCCATGACAAATCCAACAGCCACACCTACCACCAATCCAATAAAAGCTTCCAACAACGTTACCCTGGCATTGGACATTAATAGCGGAAAATCTTCCACAAAAGCTTTCACCACATCCAGCGGTGACGGCAATAAAAATTTGGATATTATTCCGGTTCCGCTGGCAGTCTGCCAGACAACCAGCAAAAGCACAATAGCTGCACAGGGCCAAAATTTACTGGTGGTGTTTTGTGACTTTCTTTTCAATTGTAAGCACTTCTCCTTCCGGTTTGTATGTCACCTTAATATAAGCTGCCACCGAAGGTGCGCCGGCACGAATGGCGATATGCTGACATTCCTTAACAATATCCATCAACTCATCGTAGTCACCTTCAATTGCTGTCTCAAAAGGACCTACATAATAATTCAAACCTGTACTTTTAATATAGGCAATTACCTCATCCACGATACGGATTAATTCATCATCATCCTTTGCCTCCGGCAGCGTTTGAATTGCAACACTTGCTTCCATTTCTTTTTCCTCCTTTTTTTCCAATTTTTGTCCGCAGCAAATAAATATAATTTATATCATAGGGAACGAAGTTTACCATGATAAAAAGCCTTGCCGGCTCAACCGGCAAGGCTATACTCACATACGGATATACGTGTTCCACTCCTACGCTGGCATTATCCAGATCAGGTTAAGGGTTAAAGAAGGGATGTTCTTACTCTCAGCCGATGTCCATCAGCACCCCTGAAAACATTTAATTGTTCGTCTGTATCCTTCAGACACTATTAGTTTAGTCATTTCCTGTATAAAAGTCAACAACTAATTATTTATTAATATTGATTATAATGGACCTTATTCTCCTCATAACGGTCTTTCGCTTCCCGTACGCTCTTTGGATATCCGATTCCAATAATAGCAAATGGATATTTCGGAGCAGGAATTTTCAGGATTTCAGCCACGGCCCTCATCCGCTCCTCAAGCGGCGCAATACCAAGCCATACACTGCCGAGCCCTAATTCCGTAGCTTCCAATAAAATATTCTGTGCGCTGGCGCCTAAATCCTGCTGGTAGTATTCCTCATAAGGAATTCCTTCCGGATTTACAAGCAGTACAATTGCAAGCGGAGCCTTTGCGACAGAGCCTGCATATGGGCTGGCCTTAGACAGTTTCTGTAAAATATCTTTATCCGTTACAACCACAAATTCATATTCTCTTTGGTTTCCGGCAGTTGGCGCAGCCATAGCTGCTTTTAAAAGTAATTCAACCTTCTCCTGTTCAACAGGAATATCCTTATAGGTCCGGACACTTGTTCTTGTAAAAATACTGTTCATATATTCCTCCTAACCTTCATTACCAATAAACGATATGACATCGTCTATCCAAACAGTTTCCGTATTCTTACAAATTCTGAAAATTATAAAAACTCTCAGTAAATGCTTCCATGTATCCGGTGTCCATTGCTCCAGCACTTTCATAGGCAGAATGCATAGCCAACTGAGCCAATCCAATATCAACCGCGCGGATCGGTACCTGGCAGGATGCAATATTTCCCAACGTACTGCCGCCCGCTTCATCAGAACGGTTCATATAAAACTGACAAGGTATCTTTTCTTTTTCGCAAAGCGCCCTGCACAATGCCATACCCACCGCATCGCTGGCATACTTTTGTCCGGCCTGAGCCTTTACCACAATACCGCCATTCATATACACACAATTTGCAACATCCGTTTTCTCCGGATGGTTGGGATGTACTGCATGGGCATTATCCTCACTCAGCATATAGCTTCTTGCAATGGCACAATGGTAATCCTCATCCGTATAACCAAGAGCACCGTTAATACGACGAAGTGTATCCTGGAAAAATGTAGAACCGGCCCCCTGACGGGTCATAGAACCTACTTCCTCATTATCAAAGCAGCAATAAACACAGACCGCCTGTTCATTCTGGCAGTTCAGAAAACCATAAAGAGATGAAACGGCACATTGCAAATCATCCAGACGGGGCGCGGAAATATACTCGCCTTTTCTTCCCCAAACCGTAGGTTTCATACGATTATAGAGATAAATATCATGACCATAAATGTCTTCTTTCCGGACACCCAGTTCTTCCGCCAGAAGCTGCTTAAACTCCTGTTCGCCCTCTTCCTTTTCTCCAAATAAAGGCAGTAAATCCACCTGCTTATTCAGAGCCACTCCGTCGTTTACTTTACGATTCATATGAATTGCCATACTGGGAATTACCAAAAGATCCCTGTCAACGGTCAGAAGGCGGCTTTTTAAACGGCCGTTTTCTCTGACAATGACGCGGCCGGCAAGTGACAACGGACGGTCAAACCAGGTTGAACAGATCATTCCGCCATAACCTTCCGTATTCAACTGCAAATATTTTCCTTTTACCGTAATTTCCGCATTTTCCTTCACTTTGAAGGTGGGAGAGTCACTGTGGGAGGATGCTGCGCGAAATCCATACGCCTGCTGTAAATCCTTTCCTACACAGAAAGCGATCACACTGGAATCATTCCGCGTCACATAATACTTTCCGCCTTTTTTAAGGGACCATCTTTCAGATTCCTGAATCTGCACATAACCATGCATTTCCAAAATAGTTCCTATATTGGCCACTGCGTGATAGGCCGTAGGACTCTTTTCCAGAAATGCAAACAACTCATTATTTGAAATTGGCATAGTTTGCTCCTTTATAATTGATGATTACTTCTTATTCCCACGGGCAGCAAATCAGGCGGACATGCCTGCATGTCTATCTGTCAGCTGCCCCGATACCCGCTGCCTGCGGCAAGGTTATTTATGTTTCTCACGCTTTGCTAAAATCGGCATAATCATACCAAGTGCTGTCAAAACAATCGGGGTAAGAATATTGAGAACCATCGTGAAAGTATCTTTCGAATACATACCCATAATACAACAAATCGCAGTCACAAGGAAGCACCATGCGCCAAAAAATTTAGCAACAACCTGATTTTTTACAAAACGGTACTCAGCGGGAATCTTATCATAAGCTTTTCTCAATGCAAGATATGCGGCAAATACCCACAAATAACGCAGCGGCATACAAACAGAATTTAACTTTGTCAACTGAGCCAAAACAGCGGTTGCGCCAGGAACGAGAGACTGAATCAAAATAATGGCTCCGGAAAGTACAACCACCAGCTTGATACCATTGCTATAAGCGCCATATTTATTCTTCTTTAAGAATACGCTGGGAATAAACTGGCGGGAATCCTCATTATCCAAAAGCATACGAAGCGGTGCATCAATACTAAGTACCAGTACGGCAAACTGACCGATCATATTGCAAAGCGCATAAATAACCTGCAGCGCATCACCCACATGATAATATGCTCCCAGCTTCTGGAAGGCCCAATAAGCGCCATTGGAAACATAAGAATTGAATGCTTCATCACTGGCATTAATTTCAGCCGGGTCAAACATCATACCCATAGCAACGGTTCCCAAAATCGCGCAAACTACAACCATCAGCGCCAAAAGAATCATACCTTTGGGGAAGCCCTTGGAAGGATTTTCCACTTTGTTTACATAAGGAGAAATCTTTTCACAACCACCCACTGCAAATACCAAAATGGACAGGGAAGTAAAATAACCCAAATTAAAATTCGGAATTAAATTTTTCAGACTGAAATCCATAGAAACGAAAGAAGCACCCGGATTAATAACCGGAGCCGCGAACATCATAAGGATAAACAAAATGGACATAACAAACATGCTGGTTCCTGCAATGGTAGCCAGTTTCTTCAGCGGATTCAAACCACGGCTTGCTACCCAACAGAAAAATAAGAATACGGCCAGAGTGGCCAACTGTACTGCAAGCGTCGGAAAGGAGTCATATGTTTCCGCGTTACGGAAAACCGCCCAGCTTAATGCTTTCAGGCCGCCGCTGCCCTTACTTGCAATATAGGTAATGTGGCAAGCCCAATAGGTCCAGCCGGCATAATATGCAAGTTTCGGTCCCATTGTCAGGTGAATCCAGGAACTGACACCGCCGCCGGATTTTTTAAACGCCGATCCCAATTCACCGACCATCAATGCATAAGGAACAAAATACAGTGCAAACATTAATATCCAGCTGATAATCACCTGAATACCATTAAAATACACAAATCCATTTACTACATTACCAAAGCCCCACACAGTGGAAAATGCCATAAAGGCCAGCATTTGCCACTTGATTTTTTTCTCATTCATAAAAGGTCCTCCTGAATTAATATAATAATTAATTATAACAAGATTGTCGATTGTTGACAATCATCAGGGTAATGTTAATAAATACCAAATAATTTCTGTCATTTTTGTGTATTTTGCTCACTCATCATTTTTTCTATGGAATCCATATAATGATTGCGTATCGCTTCACAGATAACCGTCTCACTATTACTTAAACAAGCCTCGTATATTTTCGTATGAATAGTAAACTGTCGTTCAAAAATATCCTCACAGTGAAAGCCTCTGTTAATTCCCACCACATTGCTGGCATAATTCAAAGCTTTCCACGAAGAAATCAAACGGGAAAGTCCGCTCTTTTCCACAATCACGCAATGAAACTCATAATCATAATCCAGAAGGTCCCCAAGTTCTCCTTTTTTCAGGGCCTTCATCTTATCCAGAATTTTCTTCATCCGTTGAAGTTCTTCTTCCTCAAAGGAACCATGATAAGACTGAACTGCGGCTACTTCATAGGCCGAACGGAGCAGGTAGGTCTCATATTCATCTTTAATACTGATCTCACGAACAGAGCAGCCGACATTTCTCACATATTCTACCAATCCTTCCTGCTCCAGCTGCCGCAGTGCCTCCCGGATCGGTCCCCGGCTGATGCCAAATTCTTCCGATAGATTCTGCTCAATGATGCGCATCCCCGGCGTCAATTCCTGTTTCAAAATTTTATTGCGAATTTCCTCTGCAACCCGTTCTCTTAATGTTTTATAGAATAACGTACTCAATGTATTCTTGCCTTCTTTTTCTTATGATATGTGTCCTCTGTAAAAGAATTTTATTTAAACTTTAAACCGGTATCCCACACCCCAAATGGTTTCTATATACTGCGGTTTTGCCGTATTATACTCGATTTTCTCACGGATTTTTTTGATATGAACCGTAACCGTAGCAATATCACCCACGGATTCCATATCCCATATTTCTCTGAACAGTTCATCTTTCGTAAATACCCGGTTGGGATTCTGGGCCAGGAATGTCAGCAGGTCAAATTCTTTGGTAGTAAAACTCTTCTCTTCTCCATTAACCCAAACGCGGCGGGCCGTCTTATCAATCTTGATTCCACGGATTTCCACAATATCATTTTCCTGAACACCCGTTCCAATCAGCCTCTCATATCTGGCCAAATGGGCCTTTACTCTGGCCACCAGTTCACTGGGGCTAAATGGCTTTGTCACGTAATCGTCAGCGCCCAATCCCAGACCACGGATTTTATCAATATCATCCTTCTTCGCTGATACCATAATAATCGGCGTATTTTTCTGGGCGCGAATTTCCCGGCAAATATCAAATCCGTCGATTTCAGGAAGCATCAGATCCAAAATCATCAAATCAAATTCCTCCGTCAGGGCTCTCTTCAGACCAACGTCTCCCCGATGTTCTATATCCACCTCAAACCCGCTTAATTCCAAATAATCCTTCTCTAAATCCGCGATTGCTTCTTCATCTTCTACAATCAGTATTTTACTCATCGACAGGTACCTCCTGATATTTTCTTAAAGCCAGATACATGGTTGTTCCCGTATTTTCCTTGCTGGTCGCCCATACCTGACCGCCGTGATCTTCCATAATTTTCTTAACGATGGAAAGCCCGATTCCGCTTCCGCCCTTGGATGAATTCCGGGATGCATCCGTGCGGTAAAAGCGGACAAAGATATTGGCAAGATCTTTCTGTGAAATTCCTTTTCCATTATCTTCAATCTCCATCTGCACAAAATCACCCACATCCCGCAGGCGTATATTAATGACTCCTTTTTCTTTGTTCATATACTTCAGGGAATTGCTGATAATATTATTAATTACCCGTTTCAGCTGTTCCGCATCCGCTATGACTATAATATCTTCTTCCAGATAATTGAAATAATTCAGCGTCACATTCTCCGATTCCAATTCTACCGTCAAATCATCCACACAATCTTCAAAATAATCGCGGATATTAATTTTATTAAACGTATAAGGAATCCGGTTCGTATCGATCTTCGAATAAAACGTCAGTTCATTGATCAGGCGGTCCATCTCATTGGCCTTGGAATAGATGGTCCGTATATAACGGTCCATTTTCTCCGGTGTGTCCGCCACCCCGTCAATAATCCCTTCCACATACCCTTTTACTGCGGTAATCGGCGTCTTTAAGTCATGGGAAATATTACTGATCAATTCCCGGTTTTCCTTATCAAACGCTAATTTTTCTTCGTTGGTCTGCTTCAGTCGTTTTCGCATCTCCTCGAAATCTTCACACAACTCCCCGATCTCTACGATGCCGCTTTTCTCTACCGTAAAATCCAGATTCCCTTCTTTAATCTTCTTCGTCGCTTCTTTCAATTGATTCAGAGGGGCCATAATACCGCCATACGTCCAGGCACACAATGCCAGCGACGTCAAAATCAGAATCAAAACGACGACAATCACCATATTGGCCAAAAGATTGCGAAGCTGCGGCACAATGGCATTTGCCCGAATCACCAAAAACAGAGAACCTTCTTTGCCATCGGTAAAGGTAAAGTCAACCTGCTTAACCAAAGCCTGTATCTCCTCGCCAATATAAACGCCGTGGTCACCGCCGGACAGCGCATCCCCATATTTTGGAAGTTCATTGATTAAAACCGCCGCCGTCTGGTCACTTCCGTTATAAATCAGCCGGTTCTCTTTTCGCACCAAAAGACAGGCCTGCTTTTCCTGCAATTCCTGATTCACTTTGTTCAAATAGCTTTCATCTTCCAAAA
The DNA here is from genome assembly GCA_964427045.1 of uncultured Hoministercoradaptatus sp. Lineage (GTDB taxonomy): Bacteria > Bacillota > Clostridia > Lachnospirales > Lachnospiraceae > Oliverpabstia. Next base: position 27,265 of record CAYRTA010000013.1, read on the forward strand.
GACTGGAATCATCTGCAGCAATGTCCTTCAATTCATCATACTGTTCCTGAATAATTTTTGTCAGCAGATAACTGTTATTGGACATCCGTTCATAGGTAAGATCATCGATGCCATATTCTTTTTCCATGGACCGGCTCCAAATACTGGTAAAGGTTATAAACGTAATGCTGGTAAAGATGATCGGAACTAATATCACTACAAAAAAAGATATAAAAATCCGGTTTTTCAGTTTCATTTTCACACCCTGCTTTACTACACTTTGTACAGTAAAGTATACCATATCTTATCTGCAATTTCACATAAACAATGCCAGAGAATTCTAAACTTTCTATAAAAAGAATCCTGTACAAGCGAAGTGTTTTTTATAGAAAATCCGTCTACTTTGACGCTTAGTACAACAAGGTCTTTTCCTGGAATATGAGTAAACAGGCGGCCCAACCTTATGTTGAGACCGCCTGCTGTCATTTTATAAATATTTTTTCAGAATTTCAACCTTGTCCAGTTTTTCCCACGGTAAATCCAGATCATTTCTTCCAAAATGTCCATAGGCCGCCGTCTGTTTATAGATTGGCCGTCTCAAATCCAGCATTTTGATAATACCGGCCGGACGCAGATCAAAATGCTCCCGGATAATCTCTACCAGCTTTGTATCCTCTAATTTTCCGGTTCCAAAGGTATCCACACGGATAGAAGTAGGATAAGCAACTCCGATTGCATAGGAAAGCTGAATCTCACATTTATCCGCAAGTCCTGCCGCTACTATGTTTTTAGCTACATAACGGGCTGCATACGCTGCAGAACGGTCCACTTTTGTACAGTCCTTGCCGGAGAACGCGCCGCCGCCATGACGTCCATATCCGCCATAGGTATCTACGATAATCTTTCTTCCGGTCAGACCACTGTCGCCATGAGGTCCTCCGATTACAAATCTTCCGGTAGGATTGATAAAGAATTTTGTTTCTTCATCAATGAGTTCTTTGGGGAGTACAGAATCAAACACATATTTCTTAATGTCTTCATGAATCTGTTCCTGCGTCACATCCGGATCATGCTGGGTGGAAAGAACAACTGCATCCAGACGAATGGCCTTTCCATCTTTATCATATTCCACAGTCACCTGAGATTTTCCATCTGGTCTAAGATAAGGCAGCGTACCGTCCTTTCTTACTTTCGTAAGCTGACGGGCCAGCTTATGGGCCAGCGCAATCGGAAACGGCATATATTCTTCGGTTTCATTGGTAGCAAAACCAAACATCATACCCTGATCGCCCGCGCCGATGGCATCCAGTTCTTCTTCGGACATAGTATGTTCTCTGGCTTCCAATGCTTTATCCACACCCATGGCAATATCCGCAGACTGCTCATCAATTGCAGTAATAACGCCGCAGTTTTCCGCATCAAACCCAAATTTTCCTCTGGTGTAACCAATCTCACGAATGGTATCACGGACAATTTTCTGAATATCTACATAGGCTTTTGTCGTAATCTCGCCCATAACAAGTACCAAACCAGTGGTAATGGCTGTTTCACAAGCTACACGGCTCATGGGATCTTTTTCCATAAGCGCATCCAAAACCGCATCCGAAATCTGGTCACAGATTTTATCCGGATGACCTTCTGTCACAGATTCTGAAGTAAATAAAATTTTTTCCATGTCATCTTCTCCTTTACTAATACTTATTGATTATCTGCTTTCTCACGGAGCGTTTTTATATCATAGGAAAGCCAAAACTATTATTCTTGGAACAAAACGGAGTACTTTCCTTTGAAATAAAAAAGAGTCCGCACAAGGCGGACTCAATAATCTCATATCAAATCCCCTTATTGTTCGACTAATCGCTCAGGTTGGCACCTTCCGTAAACGGGGTTGCCGTGACTTCACAGATCCTATGTATCTCCATCACTCTGAATAAGAGAAAAG
>CAYRTA010000014.1:0-28772 GCA_964427045.1 uncultured Hoministercoradaptatus sp.
TCATTAAAATGTTAAAACTTCCGGTTTCTGAGCTGCATGTGGATGCTCAGCACCAGCGTATACATGAAGTTTAGTCATCATCTGTCTTCCCAGAGGTCCTTTTGGCAGCATACCCTTTACGGCAAGCTCAACCACTTTCTCTGGTTTCTTTGCAAGCATATTTCTCAGAGTAGTTTCTTTCATTCCTCCTACATAATCGGAATGGCTGTAATAAATTTTCTGATCCAATTTCTTGCCAGTTACTTTAATTTTATCAGCATTCACGATGATTACATAATCACCGGTATCAACATGAGGAGTGAATACCGGTTTGTTTTTTCCTCTTAAAATGCTGGCTACGTTGGAAGCAAGACGTCCCAGAGTGCAGCCTTCAGCATCAACTACATACCATTTTCTTTCAATCTTATCTGGATTAGCCACAAAACTGTTCATGGATTTCCCTCCTATTTATTCGACTTTTAACAGTAATTTATATCTTGTAAAATATCTTTCCGGGGCTTTGGTAAGATATTTACGCACTTTGTCACACCTGAATATTATATTATACCGTTTTGGACGTGTCAACATTTTTTATAACTTTTTCAGCCATTTTCCCTAAAAATTATTCCACATACTGGCAAAATCATGCTATAATAAACACGTTCTACGCAGCTATTCATTTCGGGGATTATAAGGGATTATACTATAGGGAGTTATATGGGAGTTCGTAAATTTTACAATACTTTTCTTTTTTGTGCGGGAATTCTTATTCCCCTCTTATTTCTGTCTGTTCCAGTGCCGGCGGCTTTGAAAACTACGGATTTGGAATCCGCGGCCTGGACCACTGTTTCTGAATCCTCCATCATCGATGAGGCGGGCTGGCTTCAGGCCATGTGCGCCACGGATCAATATATCGTTTGTCTGATCAATAATTCCAAAACGGAAACCACACCGGATACCCTGATCGCCTTTTACCGCAATGACACGGATGCAGAAGGCAATCCCGTACAAAAATACGGATATGCCTTTCATGTTACCGAAAGAGATTATGAGCATGGAAATGGCATGACCTACAATCCCAACACCCAGGAAATCGCCATTGCCGGCCTATACACCAATGACCCTTCCAATGTGGGGGCCGTTTTTATCATCGATGCCAATACGCTTCGTTTTAAACGACAGGTACAGGTGGGAAACGGCAGCATCAATTTCTTCGGTATCGACTACCGGCAGGAAACGGACCAGTATATTCTGATGGCTAACCGCATCTCCGATTATTCTTTCTATATTACAGATAATACGTTTGATATCAAAGATAAAGTAAATATGCAGCTTTCTGCAAGCCGCAGCTCCTTCCAGGATTTTATCGTGGCCGGCGATACTATTATCAGTCTGCCCTATATGCAGCGGGAAGGCTATATGAATATTGTGGATGTGTACTCGCTATCCCAGGCCAAACGGACGGGAAGCTATTATTTAACGCTCCCCGATGCGTCCGACAGCGTCGAGCCAGAAGGCATCTGCCAATTGGAGCCCGGCCATCTGCTGCTATCCTGCGCCGTAAAGGGCACTACCCTTCTGCGGCTTTATGAGGCATGGCTTCCACTGGTACACAGCGTAACCACAAGTGTAGAAAATGGCTGGATTTCCGATGGACAATCGGAAATTACTGCCGGAGAATCCTATACTGTTTCTTATGGATGTGAAGATCATTACAGGCTGCGTTCCCTGGTGGTAGACGGCGAGGAGATTGATGCCTCCCAATATCCAAGTGAGTATGTTTTTTCTGATTTGCAGGCAGATCATACCATATCGGCCGCTTTTGAAGAGATTCCCCAGTACACCATTACGTCCACAGCCGAACATGGCACAGTAGAAACGGAAGTAACCGGGTCGGAGCACGAGTCTGTCACCATCAACCTGACACCTGAGGAACATTATGAACTTACTTCCCTGACCATTGACGGACAAGCCGCTGCTATTACACCGGATATGACCACTTATACATTTGAGGATTTGACCGCAGACCATACGCTGGCGGCTGTCTTTTCGGCCATTCCTCAATATACGGTTTCCGTTCAGGTTACCAACGGCACAGCTGCTGTTTCCCAGATCACAGTCTACCGCGGAGAATCCTGCGAGATAGATGTCACGCCTGATTCCTCCTGCTTTCTGACAAAATGTCTGGTAGATGGAACAAAGCAGAAGTTAAAACGGGGCAACAATGGTTATCTGCTGGAAAATATTCAGGGAAATCACACGCTGACCTTCGTATACACCCGTATTTGGATCTGGGTATTCCTTGCCATTGGCGCCGTGGCCGCAGCTTTACTTGCCATGAATGCATATTTAATCATGCAGCGTAAGAAAAAACGCCGCAGAAGACGGGCAGAACTGGACCGCTTCCAGCGCGAAGGCCGTGAACTCTTTGAAAATCTTCCGGATGACGATTTATGATACCAAAAACCATTGTTTCAGATAGACAGCGCTACACGGATTGTCATGCGGATTGAACCTTTTATTAAACCGTTCATAGATCCTGCGGTACTCTGACCGTACGGTCTTTATGTCCCGGATTTTCTCAAGCAGTTCTTCCTGGGTCCTCACCTGAGGACCCGGCAATTCTTCCGGATGCAAATAGAAATCCCGCATTTCATTTTTATAAACATCATAATCATACATATAAAACAAAATGGGCCGTTTCAGATTTGCATAATCAAAAAACACACTGGAATAATCGGTTATCAGCATGTCTGCAACGAGATACAGATCATTTACGTCATCTTCTCCCGATACATCGTAGACAAATCCTCTCAGAGAAGAAAAATCATACTGGCTGCTGATAAAGTAATGGGCACGGAACAGAATGACATATTCCTGTCCCAATTGCTTACGCAATGCCGGAAAATCCAGATGCAGCCGGTACGTATACCCTTCCCCCGGCACATGCTGATTTTCCCGCCAGGTTGGGGCATAGAGAATTACTTTCTTGTCCAAAGGAAGCTGCAGCCGTTTCCGAATAGCCTCAACCTCTTCCTTTGTATAGGTAAACAGCCGGTCATTTCGCGGATAGCCTGCTTCCAGAAACGCTTTCTCTTTTCCATATTTTTTCAATCCAAAAGCGGATGTCATTTTTTCCGTATAAAAGGGGGACGGAGATGGCAGACAGGTAAGCCGGCGGGCCTCTTCTCCATAATTTTCCTGTACTTCCCGAAGATCGCCCTCCCGCTCCGTGTAATGAGTCAGATCAAATCCCAGCTTCTTTAGCGGGGTCCCGTGCCAGCACTGTATATAGCGCTGCTCTGTTTTCGGTTCCAATTCTCTTGGCAGCCGGGAGTTGGTCACCCAGTATTTTGCCTGAGCAAATGCGCGGTAATAAGCCGCCTTCCGGTAAGCAACTACCCGGGTCTTCGGCCGCTCCTCTAAAAAACCATAAGCTTCGGGATCGCAAAACGCCCATATCTTCTCCCAATCATCATAAGCCGGGTCCTGGCACATCGCTTCATAGATAGCCCGTGGACTGCAGGCATACTTTTTACCCATGTAAGCCTCAAAAACCACCATATGGTTCTTTACCGCTTCCCGCCTTGCATACTGATATCGGTATTGTCCTTTCTTAAACTGATAAAATGCAGCCAGACTCACCCGTTTGGTAAACGGGGTCAGGCTGCATAGTTTTCCCATCCATTTCCAGAGAGTATTTCCCATCTTCTGTCCTTCTTATTATATACTTCTTATTTTATACTTCTTAATTATATGCTTCTTATTCTATGTTTCTTATTTCATACCCCATTGGTTCCGGCTTTTTCTGTTTCATTTTATGGCTATGTTCCGGTTTTGTCCGTTCCAACTTCTGGTTAAGTTCCTGCTTTGTCCGTTTTATTTTCCGGTTATTATCCGTTCATAAACTCATTGTAAGCTGCCAAAACGGTTTTCGTATCGCCCTGCATCCGCACCTCACCATCGTGAAGCCAAAGCAGACTGGTGCAAAGCTTTTCCAGTGTCTCCGCGCTATGGGATACGATGATTACGGTCCGGTTCTCATCCATAATCAGTTCCTTCATCTTCTGATAGCTTTTCTTTTTAAACTTCGCATCGCCGACACTCAGAACTTCGTCAATCAGCATAATATCCGTCTCCAGTACGGCCGTAATGGAAAAAGCCAGTTTGGAATGCATACCGCTGGAATATGTTTTCACCGGCATATCAATAAATTTACCCAATCCGGCAAAGGCAATGATCTCTTCCATCTTATCCCGCACCTGCTTTTCCGTAAAACCCAAAAGCATGCCGGAAAGAATGATATTTTCCCGCCCGGTCATGGACTTTTGAAATCCCACGCCAATGGACAGCAGGGATACGGAATCCGATTCCAGATCGATGGTACCGGAATCAGGAGAGAAAATACCTGCAATCGCTTTTAAAAGCGTGGACTTCCCGCTTCCGTTTTTTCCAACGATACCCAAAATCTCGCCCTTTTTTACAGAAAATGTAATTCCCCGCAGGGCCTCATATTTTTCCAGCCTCGTCTTTTTTAAATGAAACAGGCTTTTCTTCAGGGACAAGGCACGGACGCATTTATATGTAATTTTCAGATCTTTGACTTCAATTGCATTTCCAGCGTTCATCTAAATTACCTTTACATAGTTGTTTTCATTTTTATAGATTGTAACCACACCGATGGCCGATAATGCCGCTCCCACCACAAACCAGAATAAAATCAGCTTTCGGTGGGGCGTGTTGGCATATACCAGAGATTCCCGGCAGGCATCGATCAGAAAGCCAATGGGATTTACCCGCAGCAAAAGCGTGGCCACCGCCTTATTTACCCGGTCCGTAATTACATAAAAGATACCGGACATGTAGAAAAGTACCCGAAGGCCCACATTGGTCAGATTCTTTAAATCCGCAAAAAACACGCCGAAGTGGGCAAATATGGTACTGATGCCAAATGTCAGCAAAATCAGATCAAGCAAAATCGGAACCACGTAAACCACATTGTACGACATCGGCACACGGGACCATGCCAGCATCACAATGACAATGCCAAAGGATATGGCCATTTTAAACAGGTTTTGCAAAAGAAGCGTAGCCACCAGGAAATACTTTGGTATATAGACCTTTGTCACCACGGCCCGGTTGGCCGCCACTATACGTACGCTTCCGTAGACCGTCTTATTAAACAGATTCCACATGGACAAGCCCACAAATACAAATATATGGAAATATTCCTTTTTCTGTCCGAAAATGACCATGAATATAAACCAATATACCAACATGAACAGAATGGGATCGAGAATCCACCAAAGCCAGCTTAAATGAGAACTGGCAACCTCTGTTTTCAGGCCGGATTTTGCCGCATATTTTGTATAAGGCAGATACCTGCGCAAATCTTTTATAAAACGCTTCATGATTACCTCCGCTGTCAACAGTTCTTTCTTTCAAAACCATCTGTTCTTGCCGGATATTTCCGTATTTCTTACATCTTCGCCGTATTCCTTATACTTTCGAAAGATTTTCTTCTTCCGATACTTCTTCTTCCGGTATTTCTTCTTCCGGCGTTTCTCCCTTCGGCGGGTAAAACTCTGCGATCATCGCTTCCAAATCTTCCCGCTTCATAATGCCGATCACCGGAATATCTTCCCGGTTCGCTTCACTGGTTACCCGCACACCCCGAAAGACCTTGTCCACAAACCGGGCGCTTGCCTGTCCGTCCTCCTTATGGCAGAACAACTCATTAAAGGCCTGATACTTTTCATCGTAGGTGAAATGCTCCACACAATCGCGAATAGCCGCCGGAAGTTCTTTTTCTTCGGTAACAATCGGTCCCGGAAGCTTATCAATGCCAAAATAGAAACCGCGGATGCTGTCTTTATAATCATCCAGATCATACATATAAAACAACATAGGTTTTTTCAAAATTCCATAATCGAAGAATACGCTGGAATAGTCAGTGATCAGCAAATCCGCAATCAAATACAGGTGATTGATATCATCATAAGAAGATACGTCATAAATAAAGCCCTCGTATTCCTCAAAAGAGAAATGGCTGGCTACCAGATAATGTACCCTGAATAAAATAACATACTCATCGCCCAACTCCGCTCTCAGACGGGCAAAGTCCACGTTCAGATCATACGTAAATCCCACGCCGGCTTCATGCTGATTATCCCGCCAGGTAGGCGCATACAGAATCACTTTTTTGTCCGAAGGAAGACCAATATTTTCCCGTATCTTATACAAATCCTCCGGCGTATAATTGGAAAGCAGATCATTCCTCGGATAACCCACTTCCATAACCTTATCTTCCATACCGGTTTCTTTCAGGTTCCATGCTGAGGTAAACTTCTCAGTGGCAAACTGGGATGGTGATAAAATATACGTAAATTTCTGCGCATCCATATCGTATTTTTTGCGGATATCCGCAATGGAATCAATGGCATTTTCCGACGTTTCCAAATCATATCCCAGGCGCTTCAAGGGCGTTCCATGCCAGCACTGCACATACGTCTGGTCTGCTCTGGGCCAGATATGGTCCGGAACCCGGTAATTGGTAATCCAATAACCCGCCTTCGCAAGCCACCGTTCATAGATACGGGCAGTCTGCTTAATGACCTTTGTATTCGGATTCTTTTCCAGATACTTATGAGCACGGGGCTTCTTAAACGCCCACACAAACTGCCAGTCCGCAAACTCCTCATGGGAAATCATATACTCATACACGGCCTTCGGACTGCAGCCATAGGTTTTTCCATTAAAGGAATTAAAAACCACCAGTTTCTGGTCTGTCACCGCCTTGCGGCTTCTCCACCAGTAATAGAATTTTCTCTTTTTATATAAGACGCTTTTGTAAGCGTGGCGAAACTTCGGATGTTCCTTGGCATAAGCAGCAAAAAGCTTCTTCAATGGCCGCTTGAAAATCTTACGAATCAGTTTTCTTCTCTTTCTACGGACTTTTTTACGGATTCTTCGGATACTCATTTATTTATTCGCCTCCGAATCTTTCCTCAGATCTTTCTTAATCTGCGTTGTGGAAATTTCCGGTGTGCGGGGCAGATAAACCACTTCGCAGTAGTCCTTCAGGAAATCAAACTTTCCTTCCCAATCGTTTCCGATCACAAACGTATCCACCCGGAATTCCTGTACATCCGAAACTTTCTGTTCCCAGGAATTCTCCGGAATCACCAAATCCACATAACGGAGAGCCTCCAGAAGGCTTTTCCGTTCCTCATAGGAGAAATAACACTTCTTTTGTTTCTCATTCCAGTTAAACTCATCCGTGGACAATGCCACGATCAAATAGTCACCCAGCGCTTTCGCACGCTGCAATAATTTCACATGTCCATAATGTAGTAAATCAAAAGTTCCGTATGTTATAACCTTCTTCATCCTTTTGTCTTTATCTCCTGTCGTCTTTTTTCACCGCATCACACAATTTTTCGCAGCAGGGTTCCTGGATTTCATGGAAGAAATCCGTCATCTCTTTCCTCTGCTGCGCATAACTACAAGAATTATACAACAGGTCCTGTATGGAATTCAAGAACTCGCTGAAACTTTTCGGCTTGGGCCCCGGAGTCACCTGATCATAGGGAAAATTCAATCCCCTCTCCTTCAGATAGGTTTCCTGATCGTAGGGCAGAAAGACCATCGGTTTCCCGGTCAGCAGATAATCAATATAAATACTGGAATAATCCGTGATCAGGAGATCAAAAACATTCAATATCTCCATAATATCTTCCAGACGGTCCTCATTTAAAAAACGAATCCGGCTGCCCTCCCGGTCTCTGTTCGTCAGCCAGTCGTAAGACGAGCGGTCATATAAATGCAGCCGGATAAACAACATGATTTGCTCTTTCTCAAGCCAGTTTTCCAAACGGCTTACGGCTTTTTCCAGATCTTTCTCAAACTCCGGAAACGGAAACAGCCGGGTTTGAACCCGGTCCCGAAAGGTCGGCGCATAGAGAAGTACCTTATGAAAACCGGGAATCTTTTCCCCCGGAAACAGCCGCTGGAAAACTGCGGAAGCCTCCTGTGGCTGAAACAGCACATCATTTCTCGGCTGACCGCCTACCCAAATACGATCAGGAGGTACGAGAAAGCTGCGGCTCATGATGGGAATCAGCCGGGAAGAGGTGGTCAATACCGCCTGATAATTATCTGCAAAGAAGTACTTATAATACAGCCGGGTCAGCCGGGACAGATTCTGCTGCTCCATTCCGATGCGTTTTAACGGAATTCCATGCCAGAGATTGTAAATCCGGTATTTTTTTCGCAAACCCACTCCGTACAACGGCGGCGCCGTCGATGTAAACCAAACCTGGCAGGAAAGAATCTTGCGAATCCCTTCTGCGGTATTTCCGTCAATAAAATATTCCGCCCCATATTCCTCCTCCAGTTTCTTTCGTTCTTTCGGATCATTCATGACAAAATAAGGGCGGATATCCTTACAGTGCTCCCGCACATACAGAAACAAGTAGCGGGAATTGTAGTTGAAATTTTTATTGTGAACAGAAGAAAACACCCAGCATTCCGGAGAAGGTTCTCCCCGAAATGTCAGGCGTATAATCGTTGCTTTAAAAAATAAAATGATTTTATCCCACATATCTGCGTCTCCTTTTGGACGTCAGATAGCGGCCGCCCATCATCAGACAGGAAACGGGAGCCGAACCAAATGCAAGGAGTCCCTCCTTTACAAACTGATCGTATCGTCTGCTTCTGAGATAGGCATACCCCAGCACCATGTGATGGCGCATGGTTATCTGCCGCCGCTGGGCAGGCTGCAATTGGCTGAAATACTGCTTTTTATGTTCATAAAGCGCGCACTCTCCGGCAATCTTGCCGGAGCGGCTGGACAATCCGGTGGTGCGGCTATGTACCAACGCCTTCACATTGCTTTCCGGCAAATAGGTAAATAAACCACCGCCCAAAATCGCTTCCTCCATCAGATAGAATTCATCTCCCACATTGATGGGCGGAAAACCTCCGATCTTGACCAGATAATCCTTACGAAACATCAGCGTGTCCGTTCCCGTCATATGATACATCAAATGACAGGCCAATAACATCCGCGGCGTGTAAGTTTTCTGTTTTCTTAAATAATAACGGGTCCGGTGCTCCACCATCTCTCCCTTTTCATTATAGAGATAGATATCGGTCAGAGAATAATCGGCTCCTGTTTTCACCATATGACGTAACTGGCGTTCTACCTTTCCCGGCGTATACACATCGTCATCATCCAAAAAGGTAATGTAATCGCCGGAAGCCGCCTGGATGCCCAGATTTCTGGCTCCCGCGGAGCCCAGGGATTTCTGGTTTCGGATATACGTTATCGGTCTATCACTGAGCTGCTTCCACCGCTTTACCAGCGCTTCTACATGACAGCTCCAGTCTTTCTTTCCATTGTCGTCAACCAAAATCAATTCCCAGTTGTCATAGGTTTGTTTCAGAAGGCTGTCCATGGCCCGTTTCAAATCCTCCCGCCGGCGGTAAGTCGCCATAACAATACTGACCAGAGGATTACTCCTTTGTGTTTCATGCTGCCGTTTTTCCATCAAGTATACATTCCTTTAAACCAGGGTATTTCTTATATTATACTTCTTTTGGGTAAGCATTGTAAAGATCATAATCAGGATACCTGATATTGACAAGTGTCAGACCCTCCGGACGGGCCGTCTCCCCTGCCAGATTCCGGTCTTTAGCCTCTAAGATTTCCTTCACATGCTCCGGCGGATAATAGCCTCCCCCCACCCGCATCAGTGTTCCCGCAATAATCCGCACCATATGATACAAAAAGCCATCGCCCTCAATACGAATGGTAATTACATCATCCGCCGAACGTTCCACCGTAACGTAATGGATCCGGCGGATTGTCGATTCCACCTCCGGCTTAAAGGTGGAAAAACTTTTAAAATCATGCTCTCCCACCAGATAGGCTGCTCCCTGCTGCATCCATTCCACATGCAGCGGATAATAATAAAAACAAGTATACAGCCGTTTCGTCGGATCAGGAAAGCGGCGGTTTAAAATTTTGTATTCATAGGTTTTTACCGTCCTTTGAAACCGGGGATGAAAATCCGGCGGCACTTCACAGGAGTGCTGAATACGGATATCCTCAGGCAGCCGGCTATTTAAAGCGTAAGAAAATTTATCGCCCGGTATCTGGCTTTCGGTATCAAAAACAGCCACATTCCCCAGGGCATGTACTCCTGCATCGGTACGGCTGGCGCCGATGGTGGACACCGGCTCTTTCAAAAATTCTCTGAGATGCCGGTTTAATACTTCCTGTACGGACAGTCCATTGGGCTGTACCTGCCAGCCACAATAACGGGTGCCATCATAGGCAACCGTCAATTTCACTCGCTTCATATCGATCAAATCCCCATTACCCGAAAAACAATAGCGATTGCCAGATACAATAACATGATGCCATAAACCACATAATCCCGGCCTTTGTATACCAGCGGCTTCATCTGCGTCCGGCCGTCGCCGCCGTGGTAACATCTTGCCTCCATGGCCAGCGCCAGATCATTGGCCCGCCGGAAGGCAGAAATAAACAGGGGAACTAACAGTGGTATCATGTTTTTAATTCGCTGTACCAGATTTCCTTCCTCAAAGTCGGCTCCTCTGGCCATCTGCGCCTTCATGATCTTATCCGTCTCCTCCATGAGAATCGGAATAAACCGGAGCGCAATGGACATGACCATGGCAATCTCATGGACCGGCACATGCAAGGCTTTGAACGGCCGCATCAAACGTTCCAGGGCATCGGTCAGCTGGTTGGGGGTTGTGGTCAGCGTCATTACCGACGCCCCCAGAACCAAAAGCACCAACCGAAGCCCCATACGGACCGCCATATAAAGTCCTTCTTTTGTAATCGTAATAATCCAGACAGAAACCAGGGTTTCTCCCGGCGTAAAAATCATATTAAAAAACATGGTGATCAGAAGCAATACAAAAATCGGCTTCAGACCTTTTACCATAAAACGAAACGGCACTTTGGATATCAGAATCATCAGCGCCAGAAAAGCAATTCCGATGAACGTACCCAGCCAGGAAGAGAATAAAAAGAGGGATACGATATAAATCATGGTTCCAACAAACTTCACCCGCGGGTCCAGACGATGAATCACAGAGCCCGTAGGATAATATTGTCCTATGGTAATATCTCGGATCATAAGCTACCTCTCTTTTCAAACGCCCGCCAAATGGTAAGGCAGGCTTCTTCTACTGTCGTTGCATTGGTGTCCACCGTCAGCCCCTTGTCCTTTAACTCGTGAACCACATAGGTAATCTGCGGCGCGGCCAAATCCATCTCTTCCAGCCTGCGATAATGAGAAAATACATTTCTCGGCGTATCATCAAACACTTTTTCGCCGTGATTCATAACAATCAGCCGGTCCGCATACCGGGCCACATCTTCCATACTGTGGGAAACCAGGACAATCGTGATGCCGCTCTCCCTATGAAGCAGGGAAATCTGATCCAAAATCTCATCCCGTCCTTTGGGATCCAGTCCCGCCGTCGGCTCATCCAGAATCAGCACTTTAGGATTCATGGCCAGCACGCCGGCAATGGCTACGCGGCGTTTCTGTCCTCCGGACAACTCAAAGGGAGACTTTTTATCGTATTTATCACCCAATCCAACCAAATTTAAAGCCCAGTGCGCCCGTTCCTCACAGGCTTCCTGAGAAAGGCCCTGATTTTTCGGCCCAAAACACACATCGGTCAGCACATCGGTCTCAAAAAGCTGATGTTCCGGGTACTGGAACACCAATCCCACCTGATGGCGCAGCCCCTTCCGGGAATATTCATCTCCCCAGATATCTTCCCCCTCAAAGGTAATGACACCCTGGGTTGGCCGTATCAAGCCATTAAAATGCTGTATCAGCGTAGACTTTCCGCTTCCCGTATGACCGATCATTGCAATAAACTGATTCTGGGGAATCGACAGACTGACATCCTTCACCGCCGCAATCTCATAGGCCGTGTTGGGACTGTAAATATACGAAACATGGTCCAAATGCAGCAGCTCTTTCTTCTCAGGAACTTCCGCCTGTGCCCCTTGGGCCGCCTCCTCCTGCCTCTTACGTTTTTCCAGTTCAGCCTTCAACAGATCCTGATCCACCGGCAGGTTTTCGGAAACCAGCGTTTCCACCAGTTCTTCTCTGGTCAGGATACCTTCCGGAACCCCTACGCCGCCTTTTCGCAGTTCATGGGCCAGCATGGTTACCTGCGGCACATCCAAACGATACTGCTTCAATATATCCACCTGAGAAAAAATTTCCCTTGGTGTACCTTCCAGCACCAGATGTCCGTCATCCATCACATAAACCTTATCCGCATGAACCACTTCTTCCATATAATGGGTAATCAATATAACCGTCACGCCCTGGCTGCGGTTTAATTCCTTTACGGACCGCAGTACCTCTTTTCGTCCATGGGGATCCAACATCGCCGTCGGTTCATCGAGAACGATGCATTTGGGATGCATAGCCATCACACCGGCAATGGCCACCCGCTGTTTCTGTCCTCCGGATAATTTATTGGGAGAATGATGGCGGTACATACCCATCTTGACAGCTGTTAAGCTTTCTTCCACCCGTGTCCAGATTTCCTCTGTGGGCACACCCAGATTTTCCGGGCCAAATCCCACATCCTCTTCCACGACTGTTCCGATAATCTGGTTATCGGGATTTTGAAAAACCATCCCGGCTTCCTGGCGAATCTTCCAAATATGATCTTCATCGGAGGTATCCATATGATCGAACCAAATCGTTCCCTCCGTCGGAACCAGCAAACCGTTGATATGTTTTGCCAGTGTGGACTTTCCGCTGCCGTTATGACCTAAAACGGCAATAAACTGGCCTTCCTGCACATCCAAATCCACATGGTCGATGGCGCGGTTTACTTCCGGCTTATCATCATCTTCCCCATATCTCAAATAATCATATACCAATCTGGCTGCTTTGATAATTCCCATGTACTTACTCTCCCACGTCTTCCGCCAACAACTGGTCCAGAAAAGCCCAAATCTCATCTCTTCCCTGTTTCGTTTTGGCAGAGAAAGGTATCATAACCGTTCCCGGAACCACCTGAAGCCCCTGACGGACGGCTTTTAACTGCTTTTGTACCTGGCTGCGTTTAATCTTGTCCAGCTTCGTGGCTATGATAATCGGTTCATAGCCATGATCCAGAATCCACCGGTACATCATCCGGTCATTTGCAGAAGGATCATGGCGGATATCGATCAATAGAAATACGGCACGCAATTCTTTGGACTGATGGAGGTAATCCTCGATCATCTTACCCCATTTTGCTTTGATTTCCTCAGAAGCTTTCGCATATCCGTATCCGGGCAAATCCACCAAGTACATCGTATCGTTAATATTATAAAAATTAATGGTCTGGGTCTTTCCCGGCTCCTGGCTGGTACGGGCCAGGGATTTCCGGTTCATCAGCCCATTGATCAGCGAGGACTTACCCACATTCGATTTGCCGGCAAAAGCCACCTCTGGCCGTCCCGTCTGGGGAATGGCACTGGTCACACCGCAGACAATATCCAGGGATACCTTTTTTATTACCATATATACTCCTTTATGCTATGGTCAGCGCTGTTTCCAGCACTTCATCCATTGTTTTCATATATCGGATTTCCAGACCTTCACAAATCTCACCGTCAATTTCTTCCACATCGGGCCGGTTTCGTTCCGGTACTAAAACCGTGGTAATCCCGGCCATTCGCGCAGCCAGCAGCTTCTCCTTCAAACCGCCGACAGGAAGCACTCTTCCCCGCAGGGTAATCTCTCCGGTCATTGCAAGATCGGCCCGTACCGGCCGTCCGGTAATGGCAGAAAACATGGCCGTGGCCATGGTAATACCTGCGGAGGGCCCGTCCTTGGGAACAGCCCCTTCCGGAATATGGATATGGAGATCGTGCGTACGGAAATATTCTTCTCCGATATCGTAACGTTCTGCCACAGAACGGATATAACTAATGCCGGCCTGGGCGGACTCTTTCATAACGTCACCCAGCTGTCCGGTCAGACGAAACTCTCCTTTGCCAGGCAGTACGTTTACTTCTATTTCCAGGGTATCGCCGCCCACTCTGGTCCAGGCCAGGCCGCGCACAATACCTACTTCATTCTTCTGGTTTGCCATCTGAATATGATATCTGGCATGTCCCAGATATTCCACCAGACGTTCCGGCGTCATCTGAATCCGGCAGTTTCTGTCTTTCAGAATCTGGCGGGCCGTCTTTCTGCAAATCTCACCCAGTTTCCGGTCCAGGTTACGCACACCGGCTTCTCTTGTATAACCGGTAATCAATTCCTGCAGCACGTCATCTCCTACGATTAACTGCTCCGTACGGATTCCATTGGCTTTTAACTGTTTGGGAAGCAGATAATCGGAAGCAATGTGCATCTTTTCATTGACCGTATAACCGGAAATCTCAATCATTTCCATGCGGTCCAAAAGAGGACCGGGAATGGTATGCGGATTGTTTGCCGTGGCAATAAACAATACTTTGGATAAATCCAGGGGATAATCCACATAATGATCAGAGAAATGACTGTTTTGTTCCGAATCCAGAACCTCCAGGAGAGCGGAAGATGGATCCCCTTTATAATCATTTCCCACCTTATCGATCTCATCCAAAAGAATCAGCGGATTATTCACACCTGCCTGCATAAGTCCCGCGGCGATTCTTCCCGGCATGGCGCCCACATATGTTCTTCTGTGACCGCGGATTTCTGCTTCGTCACGCACGCCGCCCAGGCACACCCGCACATACTTCTTATTCAGCGCACGTGCCACAGAGCAGGCAATGGACGTCTTGCCGGTTCCCGGCGGACCCACCAGGCACAAAATCGGGCTTTTTCCTTTTGCCGTCAGAGAACGCACCGCCAGATAGTCCAGAATACGGCTTTTTACCTTTTCCAGACCATAATGATCCTTTTCTAATATTTTCTCTGCCCGGTCAAAATTCCGGTTATCCCGGGTTGCCTTATCCCAGGGTAATTTCAGCAGCGTCTCGATATAATTTCTGGAGACACCGGCTTCCGCGTTATTATTCCCCAGCGTTTTCAGCCGGCGAATCTCCTTGATCAGCCGATCTTTCACTTCCTGCGGCGCCTTTAATTCTTCCACCTGCTGCAGGAATTGATCCGACTCGGATACGGTAGTATCTTCGCCCAGTTCCTCCTGAATCAGTTTCAGCTGCTCTCTGAGAATGTAATCCCGCTGGTTTTTATCCACGCGGGCCTTCACTTTACTCTGAATCTCTGCCTGCAGGCTCAAAATTTCTATCTCTTCATTCATCATGAGCCCCAGGAGTTCATAACGGTCCTGAAAGTTTACGGCTTCCAGAAGCTTCTGGCGCTGTTCAAATTTAAGCGGAAGATTATTACAGATTTGATCCACCAGCCGCTTTACCCGGTCAATAGTTTGTATCTGTTTCGCCACTTCCTGGCTCATTTTACGATTATTCTGACAATACAGCCTGAAAATATCCTGCATACTGCGGAGCATTGCTTCCTGCAGCGGCTCCGGCAATTCTTCCTCCTGCACTTCTATCTTTTGTACTTCTGCTTCCAGATAAGGAAGCCCTTCATCCAACTCCAAAACCCTTGCCCGTTCCTTGCCCTCTACGAGGACCCGCCACGTATCCTGTGGCATGCGGATCACCTGTTTCACCTCCGCAGCGGTACCTATCTCATAGAGATCTTTCTTCATAGGAGACTCTATATGGGCCTCTTTTTGAGCCACCAGAAAAATTTGCTGGTCCCGGGACATGGCTTCTTCCACAGCTTTGATCGATTTTGGCCGGTTCACATCAAAATGTACCATCATATCCGGCAGAATGGTTGTTCCCCGCAGGGCAATCACCGGCATTGATTTTATCCCATCGTTCATCCTTTTATTACTCCTTTGTCAGGCCGTCTCCGCAGACTGACCGCGCTTTGCGGCCGACCGTCTCCGGCCTCCCCGTACTTCTCCGTAAGTCAGGGCAGGCTTCTCCTTCCCTGCAACAGAAGCCCGGGTAATCAAACACTTTTCAATACTCTGATCCGATGGTGATTCATACATCACATCAATCATCGTCTTTTCAATAACAGAGCGTAAGCCTCTGGCTCCGGTCTTTCGCTTCATGGCCACTTTCGCAATCTCCTGCAGCGCTTCTTCCTCAAATTCCAATTCCACGCCATCCATTTTAAGCAGTGCCTGATACTGTTTTACCAGAGAGTTTTTCGGCTCCCGCAATATTTTAACCAGAGCTTCTTCATCCAGTCCATCCAAAGATACCACCACCGGCACACGACCGATAAATTCGGGAATCAAGCCAAATTTAATGAAATCTTCCGGCATAACTTCTTTCAAAATCTCGCCCACATTTTTCTCATGTTTCATACCAAGAGAGCCATTAAATCCGATGGTCTTTGTATCCATACGGCTCTCAATAATCTTTTCCAGACCTTCAAAGGCCCCGCCGCAAATAAAGAGAATATCCGTGGTATCAATCTGAATCAGTTCCTGATGGGGATGCTTTCTTCCTCCCTGGGGCGGAACGGAAGCTACCGTACCTTCCAGAATCTTTAACAGCGCCTGCTGCACACCTTCTCCGGAGACATCGCGTGTAATAGAGGCATTCTCAGACTTTCTTGTAATCTTGTCAATTTCATCAATATATACGATACCATGCTGAGCCCGTTCAATGTCATAATCCGCCGCCTGAATAATCTTCAGCAAAATATTTTCAACGTCCTCACCTACATATCCGGCCTCTGTCAAAGTGGTGGCATCCGCTATGGCAAAAGGCACATTTAACATTTTTGCCAGATTCTGGGCCAGGTAGGTCTTACCGGAACCCGTGGGACCAAGCATCAAAATATTGCTCTTCTGTAATTCCACGTCACTTTTCTGCTGCGTTAAAAGCCGTTTATAATGATTATAAACAGCGACTGAGAGCACTTTCTTTGCCTCGTCCTGCCCGATCACATAATCATCCAAAAAAGCTTTCATTTCTATGGGTTTCATCAGGGAAATTTCATCACTTCCTGATCCCCCTGCATATTCATTTGCAAATTCTTCATCAATAATTTCGGAACAGATTTCCACACATTCATCACAAATGTATGCTCCGTCCGGGCCTGCTATCAATTTGCGGACCTGATTTTCCGTTTTTCCGCAAAAAGAACAATGAATTCGAGGCTCTCCATTTTTTATCGCCATATACTCCCTTTCCTTTCCACAAATATCGAAGCAAAAATTTCTACGCTGCGGCGCGATCCTATGAAATAAGATAAAAGGGCGCTGCCACCGGCAACCCCCTCTCATCTGGTATTGTTATCTGTTCGTAATGACACTATCAATTAAACCATATGCCTTTGCCTCCTCGGCAGTCATATAGTTATCTCTCTCTGTGTCAAGTGCCACTTTTTCCAGCGGCTGTCCGGTATTTGCGGCCAGAATCGTATTCAGTCTGTGTTTGGTCTTTAAAATCTGATCAGCCACAATCTGAATCTCGGTAGCCTGTCCTCTGGCGCCGCCTGATGGCTGATGAATCATGATCTCCGCATTGGGAAGCGCAAGGCGTTTTCCTTTCGCTCCTCCGGCCAGCAGGAAAGCTCCCATACTGGCTGCAAGACCCATACAAATCGTAGATACGTCGCACTTGATATACTGCATCGTGTCATAAATAGCCATACCGGCAGATACAGAACCGCCCGGGCTGTTAATATAAAGCTGAATATCTTTTCCCGGGTCTTCCGACTCCAGAAACAGAAGCTGTGCCACAATCAGGTTCGCACTGACATCCGTCACTTCTTCCCCAAGGAAAATAATACGGTCCTTCAACAGACGGGAAAATATATCATAATTTCTCTCGCCTCTGCTGGTCTGTTCCACAACATAAGGTACTAAACTCATATTCAGTCCTTCTTTCTTATTAATGACCGCCGGCTTATGCCGCCGTCACAGTTCATACTTTTATTCTTCTGTCTTTTCTACTTCAACAGCAGCCTCTGCCAGAAGTGTTACCGCTTCCTGAACAGCGATATCTTCTCTCATGGTTTTCTTTTCTTCTTCGCCCATAAGTTCTTTCAGTTTATCCACTTCCATCTTATAGGTTTCTGCCATCTTAGTAATCTCTTCATCCAGTTTTTCATCGGATACCTGAATGTTCTCAACCTCGGCAATCTTCTCCAGAACCAGTCTGGTCTGAATGGTCTTCACTGCCTGAGGTTTCATCTGCTCTTTCAGCTGATCTACGGTAGTACCGGTAAACTGCATATACTGATCCATTGTCAGACCCTGAGACTGCATACGGTTAGCAAAGTTATTCAGCATCTGCTCAGTCTGTGCCTCAATCATCGGATCCGGAATATCCATCTGTGCATTGGCAATCGCCGCATCTACGGCTGCATCTTCTTTTGCACGTTTTGCCGCATCCGCTTTCTTCTCTTCCAGATTTTTCTTAACATCCGCCTTGTACTCTTCCAGGGTATCAAACCCGGATACATCCTGCGCGAACTCATCGTCCAGCTCCGGCAATTCCTTTACCTGAATCTTCTTAACGGTGCATTTGAATACGGCAGGTTTTCCAGCCAGTTCAGCAGCCTGATATTCTTCCGGGAAGGTTACTTCCACATCCAGTTCTTTGCCAACTTCTGCGCCTACCAATTTCTCTTCGAATCCCGGAATGAAAGAACCGGAACCGATTTTCAGTGTATAATCTGTTCCCTTACCGCCCTCAAAAGCCACGCCGTCAACGAAACCTTCGAAGTCAAGAACGATCTCATCACCATCTTCTACTGCTCTGTCATCCACATCTATGGTTCTGGAATTGTTTTCCTGCTGTCTTTTCAGTTCGCCGGCAATCTCTTCCTCGGTAACTTCCAGATCGCTCTTCGGAACCTCCAGTCCCTTATACTGTCCCAGAGTTACCTCCGGCTTTACAGCTACTTCCGCAGTAAAGATGAACGGTTTTCCTTTCTCAATCTGCACCACATCAATGGAAGGCTGTGATACAATCGTCTCCTCACACTCATCCAACGCCTGAGAATAGGCCGAAGGAATTAAAGAATTAGCTGCGTCCTCATAGAACACACCAACTCCATACATCTTTTCAATAATCTGTCTCGGAGCCTTTCCTTTACGGAATCCAGGAATATTAATTTTTCCTCTCTGCTTAAGATAAGCAGCCTGAATTGCTTTTTCAAACTCTTCTGCCGAAACTTCGATTGTAAGCTTCGCCATGTTCTTTTCCAGTTTTTCCACTGTAACGCTCATTTTTTATAGTTCCTCCTTTTATGTGTATATCCATCATCCATAATTTAGAGTATACTTACTTATTCAGACTCATACATTTAGCAAGTATAACACAAGCCCTAAAAAAACGCCAGTACTTTTTCTCAGAAAAGGCCATAAATAATGGATTGTTTCAATTCCCGGGCAGCTTCGGCCCCCTGAAGTTTTTCAACCAGGGCCGCCGCAAAGTCAATTGCCGTTCCCATACCACGGCTGGTAATTACATTTTGATCCACGGCCACAGCGCCATCTCCTATATGGGCTCCCGCCAAGCGTCCTTCGAATCCCGGATAGCAAACCGCTTCTTTCCCATTTAGAATACCAAGATCACCCAACACGGAAGGCGCAGCGCAGATAGCGCCGATCAGCCGTCCTTTTTGGTTCCATACAGTTAAAAGATCGGTCAGCGGTTTATAATCACCCAGATGAAGCGTTCCCGGCATACCGCCCGGAAGCACCAACACCGCGTCATCCTCAAACGCCGCCTCCTCAAACAGAACATCCGCCTTCACCGAAATCTCATGGGAACCGGTAACCATCAGATCTTTTGAAATGGATACGGTTCTGGTAGGGATTCCTCTGCGGCGCAGGAGGTCCACCACTGTCAATCCTTCAATTTCTTCAAACCCATCTGCCAAAAACACATACACGTTAGCCATTTTTATTCTCCTTTCCTATCTGCACCCGCAATCGGGCAAACTTTTGATTTCTTATAATATAATAATCCGGCTGTATCCGCCAGAACCCATCCGATGGGAATAGCCCACCAGATCGCCTTCACGCCAAATAGCGGGTTAGGCGCCAGCAAATAAGCAAGAAATACTCTCGTGCCCAGCGAAATAACGGTCAGAACAAGTGACATCCCCGGTCTCTCCATCCCCCGATATAAGCCGTATAAAAGGAAGAGACAGCCGATTCCCCAGTAAAACGCACCTTCTATATGCAAATAACATACGCCCTGCCGGATGATTTCCTGATTTTCTCTTTCTACAAAAATTTCCATCAGGGGCCCGGCAGCAATCCAGACCACTGCAGAAATGAGTACGCAGAAAATCACGGAAACGGCCATTGCGCTGCCCACGCCTTTTCGGATCCGCTCCTGTTTCCCGGCGCCGTGATTCTGGGCCACAAAAACAGAGAATGCATTGCCAAATTCCTGGGCCGGCATATAAGCCAGCGTATCAATTTTCACTGCAGCCGCAAAAGCAGCCATAATCACCGTACCGAAACGATTCACCAGTCCCTGAATCATCAAGATACCAAAGTTCATGACCGACTGTTGTATACAGGTAAGCAGAGAGTAGCGGCCTATATAGAGTGCCAGGTCCTTTCTGATTTTCCGGTGGCAGCGTTTCGGATACAGTTCCCGGGCCGTAACCAGCGTATAAATCATGATTCCCACGCCAGCGGTTCCCTGGGCGATTACCGTGGCGCCGGCAGCTCCTTCTACGCCCCAATCCAGGCCGACCACAAACCAGATATCCAGTATAATATTCAGTAAGGAAGCCGCGGCAAGAAACACAAGCGGCGTTACCGAGTTTCCCACAGCCCGTAAAAGACAGGCAAAATAGTTATATAAAAACACAAAGCCGATTCCCATAAAGATAACAAACACATAGGCCCGCATGGAGTCATAAACGTCACCTGGAACCTTAAGCAGTACCAAAATCTGGTCAATGCCGGCAAATACGATGCCAGTAATCATAACCGTCACCAGCGAAATCATCCAAAAAGACGCCCATATGCTTTCCTTTAGCTTGTCCATCTCCCTGGCTCCATAAAATATGGAATATACGGCTCCGCTTCCCATACAAAGTCCAATAATCACGGACGTAAGAAAGGTCATCAATGTGTAAGCAGCGCCCACAGCAGCCAGCGCCTGCGGTCCAATATAACGCCCCACAATTACTGTATCCGCAATATTGTACACCTGCTGCAGCAAATTACCGGCGATCATAGGCACTGCAAATAACAGCATATTTCCTATAATACCGCCTTCGGTCAGACATACTGCCTTGCTGCCTGATT
Source organism: uncultured Hoministercoradaptatus sp. (assembly GCA_964427045.1). Lineage (GTDB taxonomy): Bacteria > Bacillota > Clostridia > Lachnospirales > Lachnospiraceae > Oliverpabstia. The sequence goes on from CAYRTA010000014.1 coordinate 21,313, forward strand.
TCTTCATCTCATATTTCTTTATCATCATTTCTTTGTTTGTACTTCCATGTTTGTATTTCCGTACTTGTATTTCCGAATCTATATTTCCGTACCTGTACTTCTTCACCCACATTTCTGTGCCTGCGTTTCTTTCTCAAAAGTTTCTCAAAACTTTCATGTCGATCTTTGTCCAATAAACTCCAAACCACTTTTTTTGTGATAAACTATTTCACGAAAGGAAATAAGCTTCTCATGAACTCGTCAACATTTTCTCAAAACCTCCGCCATGCCCGCCATATGCGCCGCATGACCCAGGAAGAAGTCAGCAGCCGGCTCCACATCTGCCGCCAGACCTACAGCAATTACGAAACCGGAAAACGCCTTCCCACAGCGGATATTTGGATGCAGCTTGCCATTATCCTGGAAGTTCCGGCCGAATACTTCTTCACCGGAAATATCTTACTTTTAAGATACCGGGACACACTCCAAATCCTCCGGGATATCCATAATCTGCCCATCCGGTACCAAAAAGACATTCTGAAACTCCTGCAAAAAGTACAAAACACATTCTAACCTCAATCACCTTTTGCTTTTTTCACGCACGCTTTCTGAGCCTCAAACACCGCACTGCGCAGCCCTTTAGCTTCCAGAACCCGTACCGCCTCGATGGTCGTACCTTTTGGCGAACACACCATATCTTTCAGCTCACCGGGGTGTTTCCCCGTTTCCAAAACCATCTTTGCACTGCCAAGCACTGCCTGGGCCGCAAAACGATAGGCCTGTGCACGCGGCATACCATCTGCTACCGCCGCATCTGCCATGGCCTCAATAAACATAAATACATAGGCCGGTGAACTGCCGCTGACACCCACGACCACATCAATCAAATCCTCTGTAACCACCTCGGTCTTTCCAAAACCGGAAAAGACACGGCACACCGTATCGATTTCCTCCCCGGATACCAATTGATTTCCACAGATACAGCTCATACCTTCTCCTACCAGAGCCGGTGTATTTGGCATTGTCCGCACAATTTTCACAGGCTTTCCAAACTGCTCTTCCATCCACGCAAGCGTCTTTCCGGGGGCTATGGATATCACCAGCTTATCCTCTGTCACCACATCCCGAATCTCCCGAATTACTTCCTCATAATAATACGGCTTCACGGCCAGCACCAGCAGATCAGAAAAAGCCGCCACCTCCCTGTTGGAAGATACCATCCGGATACCCAGCGCTTTACCGGCACGTATACGGCTGGCCTCTGTCTTTGCAGATGCCAGAATATGTTCCGAACTTTCTACTCTATTCTTTAAAATTCCGCCAATCATGGCCGACGCCATATTTCCGCAGCCTATAAACCCAATATGCATCGTATATCAGCCTCCCTTATCATCTACTGCCGGTCCGGAATGGCTCCGCCAAAGCAGAAGCCATCTTACGAACCGATAGATTCATTATGAGCGAAAACATCCCATTCTGCAAGTCTCTTTTCCGCCCACAATGTGTTTCCTTCCCAATTTATGCCTGTTTTTTCCTGCGTACCCTGTTATTCCTTCCAGGCAGCCTCGGCATACTCCGTGGTAACCAGATCTTCATAAGCCAACCGTTCATCCAATTGCCCCGCGCTTTCCAGAATATCCTGCAGCAGGTCAAAGCTCTCTTCTTCAAAAATCAAATTTTCTTTCCAGGTATCCTGTTCCAGATAACGTCCGACAATCGTTGTGATCGTTTCCAGATCATTTTCCGAAAACTGCGGCTGAATTACCTCCGCAATTTCCTGGGCCGTATGGGTATTTACATAATCCACACCTTTTTGCAGGGCATTTACAAAGTGTTGAATCGTATCGGCATGTTCCTCCATATAGCTGGTCTTTGCACTATAAGCCGTATAGGGCACATAGCCAGACTCCACGCCGCAGGAAGCCACTACGTAGCCATCCCCTTCCTGTTCCAGGGCTGTGGCCGATGGCTCAAACTCAATGGTAAAATCTCCCTGTCCTCCGGAAAAAGCCGCGGCCGTAGAACCAAAATCAATACTTTGGTCAATCTGCATATCTGCTGCCGGATCCATTCCCTTTTGCTTTAAGATATATTCAAACACCATCTCCGGCATTCCACCTTCCCGGCCGCCCAGAATATCTTTTCCAATCAGATCTTCCCACTGAAAATCCGGCATCTCTTCTCTGGCTACCACAAAGTTGCCGGCACGCTGAGTACCCTGCGCAAAATTTATGACCGGATCCGTAGCGCCCTCCTGAAAGGCGTAAATAGAGGCTTCCGCACCCATAAAACCAATCTGGGCATCTCCTGAAATCAATGCCGTCATAACCTTATCCGCGCCAAATGCGTTTACCAATTCCAGATCGATGCCTTCCTCCTCAAAATAGCCCTCTTCTATGGCGACATACTGGGGTGCATAGAAAATCGAATGCGCCACTTCACTCAGTGTTACTTTCTCAAGGCTTTCTTCCTCTCCGCCCTTCTGGCAGCCGGCCAAAGCCATGGCCATACAGCCCAAAAGAGCCGCCAACAGCCCTGCGATCCATCTTTTTCCCATAATAACCTCCTGCATAGTTTCATGGTATTAACATATGTAGGAAACCGTAAACTGGTGCATCTCCGCCGCAGGGCGATATAAAAAGGAGTTCCCCGCGGAACTCCTTTTGGGCCGTATTTTTTAATACGCATTCTTCTTAACGATCTTCAATACCTTTAAATTCAACATGGTGACCCACATACTTGTATGCAGGACGAATAATCTTGCTGGCGTTGATCAATTCTTCCAGACGATGCGCACTCCAGCCGGGCATACGGGAAATAGCAAAAATTGGAGTGAACAGTTCCTCCGGAATACCCAGCATACTATATACAAAGCCGCTGTAAAAGTCCACATTTGCGCAAACATTCTTAAACATTCTTCTCTGTTCCATAATCAGGCGGCCTGCAATCCGTTCAACCGTCTCATATAAGGCAAATTCTTCTATTTTACCTTTCTCTTCAGCCAATTCACGGGCGAATTTCTTCAAAATTACTTCACGCGGATCGGACAGGGTATATACGGCATGACCCATACCATAAATTAAACCGGTGCCGTCAAAGGCCTTCTTGTCCAGAATCAGTTTCAGGTAATCGGTTATTTCCGCCTCATCCGTCCAGTCCTTAATATGCGCCTTAATATCGCTGAACATCTTCTGTACTTTCAGGTTTGCACCGCCATGACGGGGACCTTTCAGAGAACCAATGGAAGCTGCCGTAGACGAATAGGTATCCGTACCGGACGACGTTACTACGTGGGTTGTAAAGGTAGAGTTGTTACCACCGCCATGCTCCGCATGCAAAACGAGCGCAATATCCAGTACCTTTGCTTCCAGATCTGTATACTGTCCATCCGGACGCAGCATCAAGAGTATATTCTCTGCCAAAGACAATTCCGGCATAGGATTTCGAATCATAAGCATCTCATCTTTGCGGAAATGACAATATGCATGATAAGAATAAACAGCAATCAACGGCAATTTCGCAATCAGCCCCAGAGATTGGCGAAGTACATTCTCTGCGGAAATATCTTCCGGCTCTGCGTCATACGTATACAAAGTAAGCACGCAGCGCTGCATGGAATTCATGATATTGGCATTTGAAGCCTTCATAACCACATCGCGGACAAAACGGCCGCTGAGCGTTTCCAGCTCTTTCATGACATTAAGAAACATATCCATTTCTTTTTGACTTGGCAATTTACCAAAAAGCAGCAAATATGTAGTTTCTTCAAATCCAAACCTTCTTCCCTGGAGACCGTCTACAATATCCTGAACATTAATGCCCTGATAATAAAGCCGCCCTTCCGCAGGAATCTGGCGCCCATTGACCAGATTATAAGCCGTTACATCAGAAATCTCTGTCAAACCGGTCAATACACCTTTACCGGCAGAATCGCGCAAACCTCTCTTTACATCATACTCAATGTAAAGGTTCGGATCGATTCGGTGATTTTTAAAAAGTTCCGTTTGCAGGGCCAGCATATCCTCTTTGATATTACCCATCTCATCAATCAACATCATTTCATTATCTGCCATCTTTTCCTCCTGACCCCACGCCAACCCCGAATACTTTCGTAAATTAACGCAGTAAATTAATAATATTTAAAAACAAAGCGGACAAGTCCGCTTCCGATTATCTCAGAATACCATCGGATTTAAAAACAAATCAAATCCATTCCTATGAATAAAAAACACCTATTGCGATACGTCCTCGTAATCGGTGTTTTTTACCATAGAAAACAATTTATTACTCTATTTTTGATTATACAAAACCTATGCTATATATTACAATATGCAATTGCAAAATGCAATATTTATTTTTCTGTAACTACTCAGCCATGCGGCAAATCGCAGGAATGGATGTGTCATGCTCGCATGTAAACAAACATTCCTGCGATTTGACATATGGCGTTTAGCCATAAGCCACAGCCATAAGCTGCTTTAGCAGCGGCCAGCCTTTGAAAAAGGCGGGCTGTGGCCTGAATGGCTGAATGGCTACAACTTCCTCACCTTTTTCTTCCATTTTTATACATTGTTCTCTAATTCCAGTCTTCTCATGGCTCTAAATTCCACAAAAGCCATCAAAATCGTTACCATAGCCGCAAGAAAATCAGAAATCGGTCCCGCATAGATGACTCCGTCAATTCCAAAAAAGTGCGGTAAAATTAATAAAAATGGTATGAAAAAGAACACCTGCCTCGTCAATGACAGGAAAATACCTTTTTTCGGCTTTCCAATAGATGTAAAGAAAGTCGAAGTCATGGGCTGCAATGCATTCAGTCCGATACACAACAAAAAGATGCGGAAAAAGCGGACGCCAAATTCGTAATAGGCTGCGGAGCCACTGCCAAAAAGCTCCAGTATCTGTCTTGGAAACACCTGGAACATCACGAAAGAAAAAAGTGAGATACCCACACCAATCACCGTAGATAAACGATAAGTCGCTCTCACCCTGCCATACTGCTTCGCTCCGTAATTAAAGCTTTCAATTGGCTGGCTTCCCTGTGCCAGACCAATGACAATTGAAAAGAATACCTGACACACTTTCATAACGATGCCGGCCGCCGCCAAAGGAATCGAATCTCCATAGGCAGACAAGGCGCCATAATACTTCAAAGAATTATTGACAACAACCTGGACTACCATCATGGCAATCTGATTAAAGAAAGAAGCCATCCCAATGGAAATAACCTTTCCTATATATCGAAGCCGTATCCTTAAATGCTTCCACTCCAAATGGGCCGTCTTTGTATGTGTCATATAAACGATAACCAATACACTGGAAAAAATTTGTCCGATAATCGTCGCATATGCAGCGCCCGCCATACCCATATGAAACTTCATGACAAAAAGAGCGTCCAATATCGTGTTGACAATAGCGCCCGACAAATTACAAATCATAGTCATACGAGGGCTTCCGTCGGCACGAATCAGATGGCCGCCCCCCGTCGTCAAAATCAAAAACGGAAATCCCACGGAGGTAATGCTTACATAGGTCTTCGCGTAAGGAAGCACATCTGGCGGGGAACCAAAAAATTTCAAAAGACCTGTCAGGAAAAACTGTGAGATCGCCGCCAGCACAATTCCGCTGCACAGCAGCATCATCAACGCATTTCCCATATAATAATTGGCCTTCTCTTTATCCCCTTCTCCCAAAGACAGATTAAAACAGGATGCACCGCCCACACCGAAAAGCAATGCCAAAGCCACACAGGATGTCGTCAGCGGAAAAGCAATATTGGTGGCCGCATTTCCCAAAGTTCCCACAGCCTGGCCGATAAAAAGCTGATCTACAATATTATACAGGGCGCTGACCAGCATACCGACAATACTCGGTATCGCAAACTTCGCCATCAAACCCGGTATCGCTTCTGTACCCAGTGGATTCTGTTTTCTCATCGTATCTTCCATATATTCTCCCTTCGTAAAAAAGATGCCACTTAATTGAAAATCAAGTAGCATCTTTCTCTCTTTTGTTTTTATTGTAACTATTCACCTATCGGGCCACAGCCCGCCTTTTCAAGGGCTACCCGCTGCTAAAGCAGCTTATGGCTGAATAATTACTTTTTATTATATTCTTTGGTATTTCCCCAGATATCCATACGGAAATCTCTGGGGAACCTTTTGCCTACGGGATACTATATATATCCAATTACAGGACACGTCTCACTGCAATAATCGTTCTATATGCTGCGTTATAGGAAATCTTAATTCCGTCTTTCTCGTTGCTTGCATGTACAATAGCGCCGCCGCCAAGATAGATAGCCACATGGCCGGAATAGCAAATGATATCGCCCGGCATAGCTTCTGAATAGGAAACGCCTTTTCCTACACCGGCAAGAGCACCGGAACTATGAGGTAAGGATACGCCAAAGTGCGCGTATACACTCATAACGAATCCGGAACAATCCGCTCCGTTGGTCAGGCTGGTTCCGCCATATACGTACGGGTTACCTACGAAGTTACATGCATAAGAAGCAACGGATGCACCCGTAGGATTATATGCGACAGAACTGCTGGAACTGCTGGATGAACTGCTCGAACTACTGCTGCTGGTACTGGACGAACTGCTCGACGAACTATTTGATGAGCTGCTGCTGGTACTGGACGAACTATTTGAGCTGCTGGTATTACCGGTCGAACTGCTCTGTGTCTTCGATGTCGTACTGCCGGACGCGTTACTCGTTGTCGTACTTGTTTTATCCGTAGAGGCTGCAGAAGAACTCTTCGCTGCCTCCGCCTTCGCCTGCTCGGCTGCTGCTGCCGCCGCTGCAGCTTCTTCCGCCGCCTTCTGCTCAGCCACTTCGATCTGACGGATTTCTTCGTTCTGTTCACGAATCAGAGAAGCATATTTTGCGGCCTGGCTTTCTGCTATGGCGATCTGCGCTTCACAATCTTCAGAAGTAGCACGTTTCTGTTCAATGGTTGCCTGCAGGGTATCTTCCTGATTTTTAAATTCGGTCTGCATTTCTTCCAGTTCTGATTTCTCAGATTCTAACTGGATTTCCAGATCCGTAACCTGCTGTACTGCAGCTTTGAAGTTTTCAAGACTTTCTCTGTCGCTTTCATATAACTGCTGTACGTATTCCGCCTGATTCAAAAGACTGGTCAAATCCTCTGCCTGCAGTAACATCTGTGCCCAGGCATTATCTCCGCCTTTCTCATACAGATACTGTATCCTCTTTTTCATGGCTTCGTACTGCTGATCTCTGTCCTCTTCAGCCTCAGCCAACTCTACCTTCGTAGTCTCAATCTCTTCACTCTTGGTATTCAGTTCCTCAGTCAGAATATCAATCTGCACCAGTACCTCGACCAAATCCGAATCCAACTGACTGATCTCAGCCGTCAACTCTGCCTTCTGCTCTTCCAGGTTATCAATGGTACTCTGCTGCTGCGCCAACTTACTCTGTGTAGCAGCTTTTTCCTGTTCCAACTGTTCTTTTC
>CAYRTA010000015.1:0-28237 GCA_964427045.1 uncultured Hoministercoradaptatus sp.
ATGATAAGGCATCAAAGGAAGTATATGAAATGCGGCTGGCCCGCTGTAAGGCATGTGATCATCTGATGAATGGCATGTGCAGGATTTGCGGCTGTTATGTGGAGATGCGGGCCGCCATAAAGATTCGTACCTGTCCGGATTATGATCCGAAATGGTAATTAAATGACTGTAAACCAGTAATGAGATTACGGTTTTGCAGCAAAAAAGGAAAGAAAATAGAAATAGAACAATAGAAAAGTCCTGTGAAATCTTATGACCTAGATTTCACGGGACTTTTTTAATAGGAAACTTCGTTCCCCGTGACAGAAACCCGGATCTTGCCGGATGAAAGCGTTAAACGAAGCCTGTTATAGATAGAGTTCCAGAAATTGTAATGCTTCATCCATTCGGGTGGTGTTATAGGTAATGCCGATGCATACATCGGTAATATTCATACCACTGTCTGCGGTCAGGGCAGCATCGGAGATATAGAGTCCGGCAGCTACGATGACAGGTGCTTTGTCCGGAGCTTCTTCGGAGTCTGTGGCATTCGGGTCTGCCCCATCATCGGAGTAATCGGTCAGCGTAACGTATAAAATCCGGCCTTCTTCATCCAGTTTTTGAAACACATCCGCGGGCAATACGCTGTCCAGAGAGGTGAACATACCTTCCGGACCGTAGGTTTCGAAGACGCTTTTCGCAGAGATAAAGACATCCATGGTTTTGGACTGGTAGAGCGCCAGCATCTTTTCATAATCCAGCATATTGGCTTCTGTCACATCCCGGTTGGCCAACTCCAGAGAAGTTTCGAAATTAAGAGTAACCGGATTTTCTGCCGTATCCCGATAGGTCTCTTCAATGTATGCGGTATCCAGCGTATCGCCCATCTGGTCAGTGATGATAATCTGCAGCGCATCCGTTTTGGAATGGGCGATGGTCCAGATGACCCAGATCAGAAAGGGAATAGCCAGTATGACTACAATGGTATGTATTTTATAGTAGGTCCAGAAGTAACTCCATTTATCTTTCAGGGGAGCATGTTTTAGTTTCGCGGCTTCTGCCCGCTGTTCATCTCTTAGCAAGCGTTTTCTTCCTTTCGTTTCAGTTGCATTTTGTTTCAGTTGTATTTTGTTTCAGCTGTATTTCATTTCAGCCGTGTTTCGTTTCAGTTGTATCTTTTTAATCTACTTGCAATAAGGTAACCAGACTCTCATCTGATGGACGCCCCGGTTTCCCCAGGTATAATACGGGATGGCGGTGGCCGTATAGCTTTCCTCCTTTGGCGGTTCCATCTGATAGAGTGAGTAGAAGGTATGTGCCCGGAATGCTTTGGCCTTCAGACAGATGGCGCCGTTTAAGGGATTAGGCTGAAGCGCGGAAACAACCGGCGTTTTCGTTATATCCATGGTCAGAGTCAGTACATCCTCCTGATTGTCTATTCCTTCCAGACAATAGACCAGCGGGCCGCGGCAAAGTGCCGTTTTGCCATTCAGTTCCGGAACATTTCCGGAGGCGAATACATAACGAGGCGTTCCGTCCAGCAGCAATTCAATCTCGTCCCCTTCTTTGGCCAGAAAATAGGCATATCCCTTTTGAATATTCGGTGTCTGCTTTTCCTCGTTTACCAGCAGGGACCAGGTTCTGCTCCAGGAGGGAATCCGTACCGCCATCATGCCGATGCCTTTTTGTACGGTCCAGTGTACGGTAAAACCATAGGGATATTCGGTCTGGCAATGGAGTTTCATGCCGTTTTCGAAGGTTACGGTTCCGTCTACATACAGGTGACAAAAGGCTGTGTCCTTATTTTCGCTGTAGGCATAGGAGCCGATGGAGGATAAAAGGCGGGCCACATTGGGCGGGCAGCAGGCACAGGCATACCATTGGGGACGCTGCAGGAGTGTGTGTTTGTGGGTGACTGCAGACTGGCTGATGCCGGGAACGACCTGCAGAGGATTTACATAGAAGAAACGTTTGCCATCCAGCTGCATACCGGCAAGTACGGTATTATATAGCGCTGCTTCCATCACATCAGCGTATTTCCGGTCGATGTCCATCTCCAGCATCCGTGCGCCGAAGAAAATCAGACCGATGGAAGCGCAGGTTTCCGCATAGGCGGTATCGCAGGGCAAATCATAATCAACGGTGAAGGCTTCTCCCTGGACGGTGGAACCGATACCTCCCGTCAGATAAAGGCGGGTATGGGTAATGTTGTTCCACAGGCGCTGGCAGGCGTCGGCCAGTTCCGTATCGTTGGTTACGGAGGCCAGGTCGGCCATACCAGTCAAAAGGTAAACAGCCCGGACCGCGTGTCCGGTGATCTTATCCATGTCCCGGACGGGAAGACTGCTTTGATTATAATCCGTGTCAGAAGGGTCCATGGGCCATACATGCCAATTCCGCCTTTGGGCCTCCTCTTCAAAATAATGGGGATTTACGCCCCGGATATCGATGAAGTGTTTCGCCAGTTCGAGCCAGCGGGAATTTTTGGTGGTATGGTACATACGCATAAGTGCCAGTTCCACCTCCGGGTGTCCGGGATATCCTTCGTGCTTTTCGGTAATAAAGTGCTGATAAATGTGGGCGGCGTTTCTTTCCATAACTCGAAGGAGCGTATCTTTTCCGGTGGCCTCATAATAAGCACAGGCCGCTTCCATCATATGGCCGGCACAGTATAACTCATGGGCTTCTAAAAGATTGGTCCAGCGCTTATCCCTGTCTTTGATGGTGAAATATGTATTCAAATAACCATCTTTATCTTGTGCGTCTTTGATTAGTTCAATTAAGGCATCTGCTTTTTCTTCTAATTGGGGATCGGGATGATTGGACAGGCTGTAGGCCACTGCTTCCAGCCATTTGGCGGCATCGCTGTCCTGAAAGACCATGCCGTAGAATCCATCGCCGGTATCTTCACCCCGCAGAGCCTTTCCGGCATTGATAAAATTTTGAATCGCGTGACTTTTTTCAATGTTAGGGATTTTGTCACATAGAATATCATACTGGTAGGGAATCACTGTTTTGCGGATGATTTCCTGATAGTTTCCAATGAAAGATTGACCAGCTTTGTAGGAATTCTGATGAATTTGTTGAGCAATCTTCAAAGTATTACCTCCTTGCGTAGCGATATGTAAAATTTTGCTAGGCCCATTATATCAAACCTTTGGAAAAAAATAAACTATTTTAGAAAAAAGTAATATATTTATTATACTGTAATCTGATTCTTGCGGCTTGCTTTTGCCAGATATGTCGGTTATAATGTGTTGTACCCATGATTTGCCATAAATAGGAACAGTGAAAAGAAGGAGGAGTACCGTGAAAGAATTTTTTAAATCGGTGAAATGGAATACATTATTTTCCGCGTTGATCTGTGTATGTGTGGGTTTGGCGCTGTTTTTCAGACCGGAGGAGTTGTCCCGGCTGACTTGCCAGATCATTGCCATATTGATTCTTTTGGTGGGCGTTGTTCATCTGGTTTATTATCTGATGGAAAGACGGGTGGCCGCCTGGCTGCAGATTGATTTGCTTGTGGGTGTGGTGCTGATTGCTCTGGGCCTGTGGATGTTATTTGCCACCACGTTTTTTATTTCTTTGATTCCTTTTGTGCTGGGCGCGATTATTCTGGTCCATGGAATTCAGGACATCCGTTACGGAGAAAATCTGCGTACCCTTGGCTACCGCAACTGGTGGGCGGCCCTTTTTATCGGTATTTTGTGTGCCGTTGCCGGCGTGCTGATGATTATTCATCCTTTCCGTTCGGCGCAAACCATAATAAAGCTGATCGGTATCTTTCTGGCGGTGGACGGACTTTCCGATTTGTGGATTGTTTCCCGCCTGAGTAAGAGTGCCAGGACGGTGAAAACCGCTTTACGGGAAGAAAAAGAAAAAATACAGGATTATCACGATGGCGTTGTCTATACGGTAGATGATGTCAAAGAGGAGGATATAGATGACTGACATAACCAGCGAAATTAAGAAGCGAAGGACATTTGCGATTATATCTCATCCGGATGCCGGAAAGACCACATTGACAGAGAAATTTCTTCTCTATGGCGGCGCCATTAATCTGGCCGGAAGCGTAAAGGGAAAGGCTACGGCCCGTCATGCGGTTTCTGACTGGATGGAGATTGAGAAGGAAAGGGGTATTTCCGTAACTTCTTCCGTTTTACAGTTTAATTACGGTGGTTTTTGCATCAATATTTTGGATACGCCGGGCCATCAGGATTTCTCAGAGGACACCTACCGTACGCTGATGGCGGCGGACTCTGCGGTCATGGTGATCGATGCTTCCAAAGGTGTGGAGGCACAGACCCGGAAATTATTTAAAGTATGTGCCATGCGCCATATCCCGATTTTTACTTTTATTAATAAGATGGACCGGGACGCCAACGATACCTTCGAACTTCTGGATGATATTGAAAAAGAACTGGGAATTCCAACCTGTCCCATCAACTGGCCGATTGGTTCCGGTAAGGTATTTCGTGGTGTTTATGACCGGGATACCAGAAAGGTTTTGACCTTCTCCGATACCATGAAAGGGACCAAAGAGGGAACCATAGAAGAGGTGGATGTGGATGATGAGGCCGGTATGGACCGGATCATGACTGAGGATCAGAAAGAAACGCTCCTTGAAGAAATTGAACTTCTGGATGGCGCCAGCGCGGAATTTGATTTGGAGGCTGTAAGCTGCGGTAAACTCTCTCCCGTATTTTTCGGTTCGGCGCTGACAAATTTTGGCGTGGAGACCTTTTTGGAGCATTTTCTGGAAATGACGACGTCACCCCTGCCCCGTATGGCGGATTGCGGCGTCATCGATCCCATGACGGAGCCGTTCTCGGCGTTTGTCTTTAAGATTCAGGCCAATATGAACAAGGCACATCGGGACAGAATCGCGTTTATGCGTATTTGTTCGGGCCGTTTTGACGCCGGGATGGAAGTCTATCATGTGCAGGGAGATAAAAAGATGCGTTTATCCCAGCCGCAGCAAATGATGGCTCAGGACCGTCATATTGTGACGGAGGCGTATGCGGGAGATATTATTGGTATTTTTGATCCGGGCATTTTTTCCATTGGCGATACGGTTTGTTATCCAGGCAAGAAATTTGCTTACGAGGGGATTCCCACTTTCGCGCCGGAGCATTTTGCCCGTGTCCGTCTCATGGATAGTATGAAGCGGAAACAGTTTGTAAAGGGTGTGAATCAGATTGCCCAGGAGGGCGCCATTCAGATTTTCCAGGAATATATGGGAGGTATGGAAGAGATCATCGTCGGCGTTGTGGGTGTGCTGCAGTTTGACGTATTAAAATACCGCCTGGAAAATGAATACAATGTGGAAATCCGTCTGGAGAGTCTTCCTTATGAACATATCCGCTGGATTGTGAACAAGGAGGAAGTGGACGTAGAACACCTGACGGGAACTTCCGATATGAAGAAAGTGAAGGACATGAGAGGAAACCCGCTGCTTTTGTTTGTCAACTCCTGGAGCGTGGGCATGACACTGGACCGGAACAAGGGCCTGATACTGGAGGAGTTCAGCAAAAACTGAGAAACCCCTTTTATTTTCCGGATGTTTTTGTTATAATAAAGTGAATAATGATTCTGGAGGATTGATTATGTCAGAAATTAGAAACGAAGAAAAGGATAATTATACGATATATGAAGACCAGTCAATCGGAAAAGTACAGATTGCGGACGAGGTTGTAGCGATCATCGCCGGTCTGGCGGCCACAGAGGTACAGGGTGTCGCTTCCATGCAGGGGAATATCACCAATGAACTGGTAGGTAAGCTTGGCATGAAGAATCTGTCCCGCGGCGTGAAGGTTACCGTACAGGACGGTGTAGTTCGTGTAGACCTGAGTTTGAATCTGGCTTATGGATACAGCATTCCGGATACCAGTCATAAGGTGCAGGAAAGAGTAAAGTCGGCCATTGAAAATATGACCGGTCTGGAAGTATCCGACGTCAATATCAGTATTGCCAGCGTGGCTCTGGAAGCGAAATAGTGAAAAGGTTCATGAAGGGGGTCTTATTTTAGACACCCCTTTTTGTCTCGTGGGAAAATAATTTGGTATGGAAAGTCCCCATTCCTGTGGGATGGATACGGACGCGTTGTGTGGAGGATGTATGGGAAGAAGAGAACAGAGAGAGCATATCTTTCAGTTGCTGTTTTTGGCGGAGTTTAATGATACCCAGGAAATGCCGAAGCAGCAGGAACTCTATTTGGAAGGACAGGAGAATCTGAAAGTAAAGGATCGGCTTTATATTCAGGACAAATTTGCAAAGATTGCAGAGCGGATTTCCCAATTGGATCAGGTTTTGAATGCTGTTAGCCGTGGTTGGAAAACGACCCGTATGGGTAAGGTGGATCTGGCGATTCTGCGGCTGGCTTCCTATGAGATTATATATGACGAGGATGTACCTGCGGGTGTCGCTATCAACGAGGCTGTGGAGCTGGCCAAGAAGTTCGGCGGTGATGATTCCGCTTCTTTTATTAATGGTGTGCTGGGTAAGGTAGCCTCGGATCATGAGAAATCGCAGGTTGAATAGTATATGGGAAGTATTTATTCGGTCAGTCAGGTAAACAATTACATTAAGAACATGTTTACCCAGGACTTTATGCTGGCCCGTATCTCAGTGCGGGGCGAGGTCAGCAATTGTAAATATCATACTTCGGGGCATATTTATTTTTCCCTGAAAGATTCTGCCGGGGCCATCGCCTGCGTTATGTTTGCAGGTCAGAGAAAGGGCCTGGCATTTGCCATGAAAAATGGCGATACGGTAGTGGTAAACGGCAGCGTCAGTGTGTATGAGAGAGACGGCCGTTACCAGTTATATGCCCGTGAGATTCGCCGGGAGGGCGACGGTGATTTGTATGAGAAGTTTCTGGCTCTTCGCCGGGAATTGGAAGAGATGGGAATGTTCGCGCCGGAATATAAGCAGCCCATTCCCCGGTATATCCAAAGGCTCGGTGTGGTGACGGCACCTACCGGAGCGGCAATTCAGGATATCCGTAATATTACATCCCGGCGTAATCCCTATGTGGAAATTATTCTCTATCCGGCACTGGTGCAGGGTGAGGGAGCAAAGGAAAGTATTGTCCGGGGGATCCGTACGTTGGATGCGCTGGGTGTGGATGTGATGATTGTAGGCCGCGGCGGCGGTTCCATGGAGGATTTGTGGGCTTTCAATGAGGAGACGGTTGCCAGGGCAATTTTTGAATGTAATACTCCGGTGATTTCCGCGGTGGGTCATGAAACCGATGTGACAATTGCCGATTATGTGGCGGATCTTCGCGCGCCGACTCCTTCGGCGGCGGCGGAACTGGCCGTTTATGCTTATGATGATTTTTTAAATCAGGTGGAAACCTACCACAGGAGAATGCATTATCTGATGAACGGGCGGCTGGAATGGGAACGGCAGCGGCTGGTACAGCTAAAGACCCGTTTTCAATATCTAAGCCCGGAATATATGATTCGGGAACGGCGGATGACGCTTATGAAAGCAGAAGAAGATCTGGACCGGCTTATGAAGCAGAAGGTTGCGGATACCCGTTACCGTCTGGGACTTTTGATTGAACGTATGAAGGGGTTGTCGCCGCTTAATAAGTTAAACCAGGGTTTTTCTTATGTGGAGGATGGAAACCAGCGGGCCGTGACCAGTATTCATCAGGTTCGGACCGGCGATGATTTGAAAATCCGGGTGCGGGACGGTAATCTTTGTGTCCGGGTGGATAAGATAGAAGAAGGAGCAGATCAATGGCAGAAAAAGGCGTGAGTATCGAAGAAAATTTTAGAACCCTGGATGCGCTGGTAGAGAAAATGGAACAGGGAGAAGCGTCTCTGGAAGAAACTTTTTTGATGTATCAGAAGGGTATGGCTCTTTTAAAGGATTGCAGTAAGAAAATTGATGCGGTAGAAAAAAAGATGAAAATAGTGAATGAAAATGGTGAACTCAGTGAATTTTAGTGAAGTGCTGGAAGAAAAAAAGAGAACAATCGACGGGCTGCTTTTGTCTATGCTTCCTTCTGAGGAAGGCTTTACGGAAAATTTGTCCGCTGCCATGAGGTATAGCATTGAGGCGGGCGGAAAGCGTCTCCGGCCTATTTTGATGCAGGAGAGCGCCCTTTTATTTGGCGGGGCAGGAGAAATTCTGCTTCCTTTTCTCGCGGCTATCGAGATGATACATACCTCGTCTCTGATTCACGATGATCTTCCGGCCATTGATAACGATGAATACCGCCGGGGAAAGAAAACCACCCATGCCGTATACGGGGAGGCATTGGGTATTTTGAGCGGAGACGCGCTGTTGAATTATGCTTATGAGACGGCCAGCCGGGCATTTTCTTTGGAACCGGATAATCCCCGTATCGGCCAGGCGTTTTCCATTTTGACGGCAAAAACCGGCATCGATGGTATGCTTGGGGGCCAGAGTGTGGATGTAACCAACGAAGGAAAAGAAATTTCCGGCGACATGCTGGATTTTATATACAAAAAGAAAACATCGGCTCTCATTGAGGCGCCGCTGATGATCGGCGCGCTTTTGGCAGGAGCCGAAAGGGAACATGTGGAGAAAATGGAACAGATCGGCTTATGTCTGGGAATGGCTTTTCAGATTCGGGATGATATTCTCGATGTCACAAGCACTACCCAGGTACTGGGCAAGCCGGTGTTCAGTGATGAGAAAAATCAAAAAGTAACTTATGTGACACGCTATGGTTTGGCGGGGGCTTCCCAAAAAGTGGAGGAATTTTCTCAAAAAGCCATCGAAGGTCTCTGTGAATTGCCCGGCCGCAATTCATTTTTGGAAGAGTTGATTAGGTATCTGGTCAATCGTGAGAAATAACTGTGATGACAAAGGATGAGTGATTATGTTATTGGAGAAGATTGAAAAACCAAATGATATTAAAGCACTTACCATGGCAGAATGTGAGCAGCTGGCCGATGAAATCCGCCAGTTTTTGATTCAGTCCATCAGTGAGACAGGCGGTCATCTGGCTTCGAATCTGGGCACGGTGGAATTGACGATTGCCCTTCACCGGATGTTGAATTTCCCGGAAGATAAATTGATCTGGGATGTGGGCCATCAGGCTTATACCCATAAGATTCTCACCGGACGTAAGGAACAGTTTGCCACATTGAGAAAGACAGGCGGTATGAGCGGTTTCCCCAAACGTCAGGAGAGTGCCTGTGATGCTTTTGATACAGGCCACAGTTCCACATCGATTTCGGCAGGTCTGGGTATGGTGCAGGCACGGGATTTGCGGGGGGAAACCCATACCATCGTATCGGTCATCGGGGATGGCGCGCTGACTGGCGGGATGGCTTACGAAGCGATGAATAACGCGGCGGATTTAAAAAAGAATTTTATCATTGTATTGAATGATAACGAGATGTCCATTACAAAAAATGTAGGCGGCTTATCCTCCTATCTGGGAAATATCCGTACGGCATCCAGTTACACCGGTTTAAAAAGCGGCGTGGCCCAGGCTTTATATAAGATTCCGGGCGTCGGTGAGGGAATGGTGGATACACTCCATAAGACCAAAAGCAGTATCAAACAGCTTTTGATACCGGGCATGTTATTTGAAAATATGGGCCTAACCTATCTGGGACCGGTCAACGGTCATAACATCCGCCAGATGCTGCGGGTGTTTCGGGAAGCAAAACGGCATCAGGGAGCAGTCATTGTCCATGTGCTGACGGAAAAAGGCAGAGGATATGGACCGGCCCTGCGTCATCCCTCCCGTTTTCACGGGATTGCGCCATTTGAGGTGGAGACCGGGCTTCCGAAAAATAATGGAAAGCCCAGTTATACGGATATTTTTTCTACGGTTATGCGAAAATTTGGCGACCGGGAGCCGGATGTAGTGGCTGTGTCGGCGGCCATGATACCAGGTACGGGATTGAAACGATTTGGCAATATGTTTCCGGACCGGATGTTTGATGTGGGGATTGCGGAAGAACATGCGGTGACCTTTGCGGCTGGTCTGGCAGTGGGAGGGCTTCGTCCGGTGGTGGCGATTTATTCCTCTTTTTTGCAGCGGGCGGTGGACCAGATTTTGCATGACGTCTGTATGCAGAATCTTCCCGTGGTCTTTGCCATTGACCGGGCAGGTCTGGTAGGCAGTGACGGAGAAACCCACCATGGATGTTTTGATTTGACGTATCTGTCTATGATGCCTCATATGACGCTGATGGCGCCCAAGAATAAATGGGAATTGTCAGATATGCTGAAATTTGCCATTCACCATGATGGTCCGGTGGCAATCCGTTATCCCAGAGGGGATGCCTATGATGGCCTGGAGGAGTACCGGGCGCCTATCTGCCACGGGAAAGCAGAAGTTATCTATGAAGGATGCGGGATCGCCTTGCTTGCGGTGGGCAGTATGGTGAAAGTAGCCGAACAGGTATATGAAAAGTTAAAGGAACGGGGGATGAAAGTTACCCTTGTAAATATGCGGTTTGTAAAACCGCTGGATACGGAACTGCTGGATCACATAAAGGGTACGCATGATCTGGTGGTCACCTTAGAGGAGAACGTACGAAGCGGCGGTTTTGGCCAGAAGGTTTTGGATTATTATGGAAAAGAGGCGGACGGTCCCAGTGTGGATATCGTGGCTATTGAGGATCAGTTTGTATCCCATGGCAGTGTGGCGGATCTTATGAGACAACAGGGGCTGGATGCGGATTCCATAACCGAGCGGGTCTGTCAACGCCGGGATAAGGGAAAGGAAGATGGATGAAAGAGCGTTTAGATGTATTGGTAGTCAGCAGAGGGTTCGCGCCCTCCCGGGAGAAAGCGAAGGCCATTATTATGGCGGGGAACGTACTGGTAGACGGGCAGCGGGAAGATAAGGCTGGCTCCATGTTTCCGGATACCGTTACGATTACGGTAAAGGGGCATACCCTTCCTTATGTAAGCCGCGGCGGCCTGAAACTGGAAAAAGCGATGACGCATTTTGATCTGTCCCTGGATGGAAAGGTTTGTATGGACGTAGGCGCTTCTACCGGCGGATTTACTGATTGTATGCTGCAAAATGGAGCGGTAAAAGTATATTCCATTGATGTGGGTCATGGACAACTGGATTGGAAGCTTCGGAATGATCCGCGGGTCGTGTGCATGGAACGCACCAATATCCGTTATGTTGTACCGGAAGATATTCCAACTTTGGCTGCGTTTGCCTCCATCGATGTCTCCTTTATTTCCCTGACAAAAGTACTGCTTCCTGTGAGAAATCTGCTGGAAGACGGCGGGCAGGTTGTCTGCCTGATTAAACCCCAGTTTGAGGCGGGGCGGGAGAAAGTAGGAAAGAAAGGGGTCGTACGTGACCCGGCCGTTCACCGGGAAGTGATTGATATGGTCATTG
This sequence comes from uncultured Hoministercoradaptatus sp., assembly GCA_964427045.1. Classification (GTDB taxonomy): domain Bacteria; phylum Bacillota; class Clostridia; order Lachnospirales; family Lachnospiraceae; genus Oliverpabstia. The sequence goes on from CAYRTA010000015.1 coordinate 11,339, forward strand.
CCTATGCCCGCAGTATTTCTTTTCAGGTGCTGCATCTGGAGTATTCCCCGATCAAGGGGCCGGAGGGCAATATTGAATATTTGCTGCACATAAAGAAGGGACTGGAAGGTGTCTGTGAAGATGATGGTATGGTGGATGTCGCTGGTACGGTGGCTGCCGCCCATAAGGAGTTATCCTCAAAATAGCAGGAGATCAAAATGGATCGTTTTACAATCATTACGAATAAAGTAAAAGATAAAAACCAGGCTGTGGCCCGCCGGATTCAGAAGTATCTGGAAAGCCACAAAAAGGAATGCCTGGTGCTGGAGGCTGAGAAGGCCAGCGGAGAGCAGAGTTATTATTATACGGATGTCTCCCGGATTCCGGATGACATGCAATGTGTCATCGTATTGGGGGGAGACGGAACGCTCCTGCAGGCGGCCCGTGATGTGGTGGATAAACAGATTCCTCTTTTTGGTATCAATATGGGAACTCTCGGTTATCTGGCCGAAATTGATCAATATTCCATTTATCCGGCGCTGGACCGCCTGATGAGCGACCGTTTTACCATTGAGCGGCGGATGATGCTATCCGGAACGGTTATGCGTGACGGTCAGGTAATCGCTTCCAATGTGGCCCTGAATGATATTGTCATTGGCCGGGAAGGCGCCATTCGGGTCGTGCGGTTTAATAATTATATTAATGATACGTTTTTAAATAGCTATAAAGCAGATGGTATTATCATATCCACGCCTACCGGTTCTACAGGTTATAGCCTGTCAGCCGGAGGTCCCATTATTTCTCCCTCTGCGTCGCTGCTTTTGATGACGCCTTTGGCTCCCCATACTTTGAATACCAGAAGTATTGTATTTTCGGCGGATGACCGGATCGGTGTGGAAATCGGTGAGGGACGCGATGGCGGAACAGAGCAGGGGGTAGCTTCTTTTGACGGGGCATCCCGGATTCCCATGATTACGGGTGACCGGATTCTGATTGAAAAATCACAAAAGGATACGGGAATTATTAAAATTAATAATATTAGTTTTCTGGAAACTCTGAGGAAAAAGATGAGTAATAACTGATAGGGGGACAAGATGAAACTCGAAAGACATGCACAGATTATACGTCTGATTCATCAGTATGATATCGAGACACAGGAAGAGTTGGCGAACAGACTGAAGGACATCGGTTTTCGTGTGACCCAGGCAACAGTATCCAGGGATATCCGGGAACTGAAATTGACCAAAACTGCCAAGCCGGGCGGCGGATTCCGATATTCGGTTCAGGAATCCGTTGATTCGGAGGATGGACAAAAATATATGAATGTTTTGAAGCATTCTTTTCTCTCTATGGATTCCGCCCAAAATATTCTGGTGATTAAGACCGCATCCGGCATGGCCATGGCGGCGGCCGCGGTTTTGGATGAACTGCAATTTCCGGAAGTAGTAGGCTGTATTGCCGGAGATAATACGATTATGTGTGTGACAAAAAGTGTTGATGAAGCCTTGCTTTTAATGGAAAAAATCAAAAAAATGCTGCCTGAGACATAAAAAAGGAGAAAAAATGTTATCCTATTTACATGTAAAAAATCTGGCGTTGATTTCAGAAGCGGAAGTTGAATTTGGTCCGGGATTGAATATTCTGACAGGCGAAACCGGCGCCGGCAAATCCATCCTTATGGGTTCTGTAAATCTGGCCCTGGGACAAAAAGTATCGCGTGATATGATCCGCGATCCGAAGGAACCAGCTTTGGTGGAGCTGATTTTTCAGGTGGAAAATCCTCATTGCCAAAAACTGCTGCAGGAAAAAGATATTTCTCTGGAACAGGGCGCGGTGATTATTTCACGTAAGATTACGGCCAACCGCAGCATAAGCCGGATCAACGGCGAAGTGTGTACGGCGGCGCAAATACGAGCGATTGCTTCTTTGCTTTTGGATATTCATGGACAACATGAGCATCAATCCCTATTATATCAGGACCGGCAGTTGGCTATTCTGGATGCCTATGGAAAAGCGGAAGTATCCGAAGCTGCCGCCCGTGTGAAATCGCTGTATGGCGAATGGAACAACCTGGGAAAAGAATTAGAAAATTATCAGATGGATGAAGAGACCAGAAAACGGGAACTTGCTTTTCTGGAATTTGAGATACAGGAGATACAGGAAGCCCAGTTGGTATCTGGTGAAGATGAAGAGCTGGAAGAACGGTACCGGCTGGCAAGAGAAAGCCAGAAAATTCTAAGCTGTCTTGGAGAGGTACAGGATTATGTGGGAAATGACCGGGGCGCCGGGGATCTGGTAGGCCGTGCGCTGCAGGAATTACTCCGGCTTGACGCGGCGCCGAAGGAAATGGAACAGATTACCGATACACTGTCCGATGTGGAAAGTCTCCTGGGAGATGTAAGCCGGGAGATTATGCTATGTATGGAACAGATGACTTTCTCGGAGGAAGCGTTCTATGAGATGGAACAGCGCCTGAATCTGCTGAATCATTTAAAATCCAAATATGGTTCCACTGTAGATGCGGTGCTGGAAGCCCTGGATGAAAAAGAACGGGAATTGGAAAGGCTGAATCAGTTTGAATGTATAAAGGAAGAACTGCAGGAAAAGCGAAGAAAGGAAGAGCAGGTTTTAAAAGAAGCCTGCGAGACCTTAAGCCAATGCCGTAAGCGTTATGCCGGCCAGTTGGCCGATGCCGTACGGCAGGGTCTTTTGGATTTGAATTTTCTGGATGTACGGTTTGAGATTTGCTTTGAGAAGCTGGATCATTATACCCAGGGCGGTCTGGATCGCATTGAATTTCAGATTTCTACCAATCCGGGTGAGCCGGTGCGGCCATTATCGAAGGTGGTTTCCGGCGGCGAACTGTCCCGTATTATGCTGGCGATCAAAACGATTCTTGCGGATAAAGATGAGACGGAAACGCTGATTTTTGATGAGATTGATACCGGGATCAGCGGCAGAACTGCCCAGAAGGTTTCTGAGAAGATGGCGTTGATCGGACAAAATCATCAGGTACTTTGTATTACCCATTTGCCGCAGATTGCCGCTATGGCGGATTGCCATTATGAAATCAGCAAACATGTGGAAATGGGGGAAACCCTTACCAGGATACAGCAACTGGATGAGCCTGCTTCGATAGAAGAAATCGCCCGTATGCTGGGTGGCGCCGAGATTACGGTACATACCATGGAGAACGCTGCCGAGATGAAAGAATTGGCACGCAAGCAAAAAAATACAAGTGTGAAAAATTGAATTCCTCACATACTAAAAGCGGATATCAGATGAAACAAAACATCTGGTGTCCGCTTTTTATCATGAAAGAAGTGAAGGATGTGAGAAATATGTCAGACAGAAAGAGAAAATACAGGCGGTTTCTATGGTATATCCTGATTGCTGTTATTTTGGGTGAAGCGGCACTTGTATTAGGAACAGTCAGGCAGCCTCTTAAAGCCGAAACGGTGGATGTTTCGGCCATTGAATCCATCAGTGTCTATGCCGGCGGTGAACCAGTGGGCATTTACATGGAAACACAGGGCGTTCTTGTGGTGGATTGCGGGGAACTGAAAGATAGTAACGGCCAAATAGTATACCCCGCAGAACATATTATCCGTCCGGGAGATTATATTCAGCGGGTAAACGGTACAGAATTAACCAGCAAACAACAACTGGCAGAACTGGTAGCCGAAAACCAGGGCGAAACCATGGAACTGGAAGTACTGCGAAGAGACGAATTGATTGATCTGGCCCTGACTCCGGTACTTACGGAGGATGGCAGTTATAAATTAGGTATATGGGTCAGAGACAACATTCAAGGAATCGGCACGCTGACTTGTGTAACCACCAATGGAAACTTCGTGGCTCTTGGACACGGCATCAGCGATATCGATACCGGAATCCGGCTGGAAATATCACGGGGTGATCTGTATAAGGCCAGTATCCTGTCCGTGCAAAAGGGAGAACCAGGTAGTCCGGGAGAACTGCGGGGAGTCATTGATTATGAAAAGAAAAACCTGCTGGGAACGATTACTGCCAATACGGGAAACGGCATACAGGGACAATTAGATATCAGCGAACTCAACGCTGATGAGCAGCCATTGTATGAACTGGGATTCAAACAGGAAATCGTCACCGGAGATGCAGCCATTCGATGCGACGTCGGCGATGGTATAAAGGAATATACCATATCCATCACGGATATTGACATGAATGCCAACGATTCCAATAAAAGCTTCACCATAGAAGTAACCGATCCCGACCTGATCGCTGCCACCGGAGGAATCGTCCAGGGCATGAGCGGCAGCCCCATCATCCAGAACGGCAAACTCATCGGAGCAGTCACCCATGTCTTCGTCAATGACCCAACCAGAGGATACGGGATATTTATTGAAAACATGCTGGCGCAATGAGTCCGGGCAGAAATCGGAAAACAGACAAAATCGGAAACTTGTTTACGGGATTTTGTCTGTTTTTTGATTTCTATCCGGCGAAAGCCGGACACCGAAACGAGCGAAGCGAAGTTGAGGTGCTGCCCGGAACTAAATCAAGGCGAAAGCCATACATGAGCAAGACGCGAAGCGGATTGCGAATGCCGCATGGCATATTACTATCCGGCGAAAGCCGGACACCGAAACGAGCGAAGCGAAGTTGAGGTGCTGCCCGGAATTAAATCAAGGCGAAAGCCGCATGGCGTATTACTATCCGGCGAATACCGCATGGCGTAGTCCCAAATCTGCAGGATTTATATCATGGATATCACAAGAATACATCTGATAAATCGCAACATTGTCACTTTTTTTCGCTGATTTCTGTTATAAATAAATCAAATAAGTGTCTAATATTGTCTAATGTGTAAAGGAGAAGGAGAAGCATGAGATTTACAGATGGTTTGTGGCAATCAAGAAACGGCTATTGCCTGCACAGAGCGCACAGTGCATGGGAATGGACATGTGATGAAGACAGGGTGAGCGTCCTGGTGCCTTGCAGAGAAATACGGACGCTTGCTGATGCAGTGGAGGGACCGCTCCTGCACTATGTATTTTCAGCGCCGAAAAAGGATATGTTATCCGTAAGAATTTACCATTTTTCGGGCGGGCGGAAAAGAGGCCCGAACTTTGAGCTGAATACGGAACCTGTGGAATTGGACATTCGGGAAGATGAGCAGACGATTAGCATAGTAAACGGAAAGATGGAGGCTGTGATTCAAAAGACGGGTGATTTTGGCTTTCAGTTTTACTACGAAGGAAGGTACCTGACAGGAAGCGGCGGGAGAGGTACAGCCTACATTACGGATGTTGATTATGAGGCCGATAAAATGTGCGATTACAATGGGCGAGATGGCAGAGCATATAACGACAAGACTTTTGTTCGGGAGATGCTGAGCCTGGATGTGAGTGAATACATTTACGGTTTTGGCGAGCACTTTACCTCGGTGATTAAAAACGGTCAGTCCATCGATTGTTGGAATAGAGACGGCGGTTCTAATGGCAATCAGGCGTATAAGAACATTCCCTTCTATCTCTCCAATAAAAGTTATGGCGTATTTGTCAATACTCCGGGAAGAATAGGTTTTGAGGTGGCTAATGTCAGTGTACGTCATGTGGAGATGGCCGTAGGCGGAGAAGAGTTGGAGTATGTGATCATTGGTGGTTCCAACCCCAAGGAAGTTTTGTCCAACTATACCGGTTTAACAGGCAGGACGCCTCTCCCTCCGGCCTGGAGTTTTGGACTTTGGCTTTCCACAAGCTGGCTGCCAGATTCTGATGCTCAGATTACAATGGACACCATCCGGCAGATGGAAAAGTATCAGATTCCGTTACATGTATTTCATTTTGACGCACGCTGGATGGATGATTACAAATGCTGCGATTTTATATGGTCTAAACGCTATGGGGATGCCAGAACTCTGCTTTCTCAAATCCATGAAAAAGGGATCCGTGTCTGTGTCTGGATGAATCCGTATGTCAGTCAGGAATCCTATCTGTTCGAGGAAGGGAAGGAACAGGGCTATTTTCTGAAAACCAGAAATGGTGATGTATGGCAGTCCGATAACTGGATGTCGGGAATGGCAATCGTAGATTTTACCAATCCGAAGGCCAAAAGGTGGTATCAGGATCGGCTGGGAGAGGTGCTGGACATGGGAGTGGATGCCCTGAAAACGGATTTTGGCGAGCGAATTCCCACAAATGTGGTTTACTGGGATGGATCCGATCCAAAGAAAATGCATAACTACTATGCTTATCTGTATAACGAGGCGATTTATGAGGTGCTTCAGGAGAAAAAGGGCGAGGGCTGTGTGTTTGCCCGGTCAGCGACTGCCGGAACACAGAAGTTTCCGGTGAACTGGGGAGGAGATAATGAATCTTCTTATATTTCTATGGCCGAGACTCTCCGAGGGGGTCTGTCTTTTTGCCAGTCCGGATACGGATATTGGGCGCATGATATCAGCGGATTTTGCGGTACCGCGACGCCTGATTTGTATAAGCGCTGGGTACAATTTGGCATGCTATCCACCCACAGCAGACTTCACGGAAAGGATAGCTGCCGCGCGCCGTGGTATTTTGATGAGGAAGCCTGCCGGGTATTGAAAACGTTTGTGAATCTGAAATGTACACTGATGCCGTATCTGTATGCGGGCGCCGTGCAGGTCCGGGATATGGGCGTTCCGCTGATGCGGGCTATGATGTTAGAGTTTGAGAAGGATACGACTTGTCTCTATCTGGAAAAACAGTATATGCTGGGAGACGATTTGCTGGTGGCTCCGGTCTTTCAGAATAATTCCGAAGTGGAATTCTATCTTCCGGGAGGCGGTAAATGGACAAATTACCTTGACGGTGAGGTGCTGGAAGGTGAAAAGTGGTATACGAGAACCTACGATTACTTCCATATGCCGCTGTTCGTTCGTCCGGGCACAATTCTTCCGGTAGGGCGGGAGGAAAATACGCCGGATTATGCTTATGAGGATGGCATCACGTTCAAACTCTATGAGATTCCGGAAGCATTTGAAAAGGAATGCAAGGTCTATGATACTTCCGGGAAAGAGGTGCTCAGCCTGTCTGTGGTGAGAAGGGGTGACAGATTCTCCTTTGAACTGAAAGGAAAGGCGGAAAATGTCACGATCCAGCTGTGTAAGATCTATCAAATTCAGGCAGGAGACGATATGCAGACAGAAATGCATGTGGATGGAATAAAAATCCGGGGACGTGCAGGAAAGCAGGAGTGCAGGATAATAATCCAGGCAGGTAAATGAAGAACGGAATATCACCGATAATAAAACAATGGAGCCGGGAACAAACATTGATATGATACCCCTTAAGTAGACAAGGTAAATAACCAAAATCTACTTGGGGGTATTTTATGTATCGGAAATATTCATTATGATCTCTTTTGCTGCCTCAAAGGAAAGCCGCCGCTGTAAATTTTTAGTAGGAAGAGGCCGTTTCGCCATGGTTAAAGTCTTATTTTGCCTGCGGTATTCGGCGGCGGTGCATCCAAAATATTTCCGGAACATTTGATTGAGATAACGGCTGCTGGAAAAACCGGATTCGATGCAAATATCCAAAATATTTAAGGATGTCTGTGTGACTAATGGGTAGGCATGCTCAAATCGAAGAATATTCAAATAGTCCTGAAAAGAAATTCCCAATCTCTCTTTAATAAAATGGGAGACATGGTAGCTGCTGATGTTTTCCAGATCAGCGATGTCTTTAAGCAAAATGGGTTCATGATAATGTTCTGCCATATATTCCAGAATGCGGTTCAAACGCAGAGAACTATCATGAGCGGCAGACTGCTCTTTTTCGCTGATGAGGGTAACCCCTGGCGATAAGGCTAATACATGCAGCGCCTCAAACATGAGAGAGGCGCATTTCAATTCGGAAAACTGCTCTTCCTGATAATATATTTTTGCACATTGCAGCAAAGTCTGAAATAGATGGTCATACAGAGGTGTTCCTGTTTCAATCAAATTCTCAAATCGCAGCCTTGTCAGATGTGCCCCCAAATGTTTATATAATTTGGAACTAATCTGGAGTGCCAGAACGAGATTCCGTTCTCCGGTGTTGATAAAAGAATGGATCTGATAATGGTTAATTACATAGATTTCATGTTTGTGTAAAACAATTCTTTGATTTTCCAGAATGAGTTCAACGGAACCTTCCAATATAATGCCGATTTCCAGATCAGAATGGCCGTGCGCATTACGTGAGGAAAGTTCTACCAGAAAGAATTCCAGATGATTCATGGCTGTGTGATGGACGATTTCATATTCATTTTGCGGCTGCATAAGAGACACTCCTTTGCGAAATATAATTTTTAGTTACCAGGTTTTTTTAGCATTTCTTATCAGGCTTCTTGCTGATTATATCATGGATATCACAAGAATGCATCTGACAAATCGCAACATTGTCATTTTTCCCCTGTTGACATCTGTTATAAATGAATCATAAGAAATGGAAAGATAGCTATCAAAAATGAATAACAAACGGAGGAATAAGATATGTCTAAATTTAAATTTTCTGTAGGACCATGGAATGTACATGCAGGAGCAGATTCATACGGACCAAATACGCGGGAGGAAATTCCGGCGGAGGAAAAATATAAGAAGTTTGCTGAAATGGGATTTTCTGCAATTCAATTCCATGATGATGATGCGGTGCCGAATATCAATGCTTATACGGAAGAAGAGATCAAAGAAAAAGCGCGGGAATTGAAAAAAACGCTGGATAAATATGGCTTAAAAACGGAATTCGTAGCGCCGAGACTCTGGATGGATGAGCGGACAATGGATGGAGGATTCATGAGCACATCTGAAAAAGACAGAGAGTATGCGATGTGGAGAGCATACCGCTCAATCGATATTGCCAGAGAATTGGGTTGTGATATGGTAGTTCTGTGGTTGGCCAGAGAAGGTACCTTATGTGCGGAGAGCAAATCCCCGGTATGGGCAACGAAGATGCTGATCGAGGCCATAAATAAAATGCTGAAATACGATTCCACAATCCGGGTATGCATCGAACCCAAGCCTAATGAGCCAATCGATAGAAGTATTTGCGGCACTATGGGACATGTGATGGCAATTTCCGCGGCAACAATAGATCCTTCCCGTGTGGGCGGCAATCTGGAGAGTGCCCATGCAGTATTAGCCGGATTGGACCCGGCCCATGAAATTGGTTTTGCTATGGCCCTTGGTAAACTGATGACCGTACATTTAAATGACCAGAATGGAATCAAATACGATCAGGATAAGTCCTTTGGTGTGGAGAATCTCCGCGCAGCCTTTAACCAGGTGAAGGTACTCAAAGAAAATGGATATGGTGAGAACGGCGAATATGTAGGACTGGATGTGAAAGCTATGCGGACTACCAGGACAGAGGACAGCTACAAGCATCTGGAAAATAGTCTGAATATTTTTAAGGCACTGGAAGCGAAAGTAGAGCGTTTCGACTATGATTTCCAGAAGAAGTGTGTGGAGAACAGAGATTTTGAAGGTCTGGAAATGTATGTAATGAATCTCCTGATGGGGATAGCGTAGAAAAAACAGATACAGAAACCGGAATCGAACCGAGATAGCATGAAAAGGATCGTACAAAAAGAATCGTACGAAAAGGGCAGTATGATGCGAAAAAAAGTAATAGCAGCGGGACATATTTGTCTCGATATCACGCCGGTATTTCCGGATAGAAAGATAAAAAATCCGGGTGACATCCTGAAACCGGGGAAATTAATTCATATGAAAGAGGCCGATGTACATACAGGCGGCGCTGTGGCCAATACGGGCCTCGCCATGAAAATTCTGGGTGCTGATGTTTCACTTATGGGGAAAATTGGAAATGATGCCTTTGGGACAATAGTGCTGAATCAATTAAAGCAATACCAGGCAGAGGACGGTATGCTGGTGGCAGAGGGGGAATCTACTTCTTACTCGGTTATTCTCGCTATTCCGGGCATTGACCGGATCTTTCTGCACAATCCGGGAGCAAACGATACTTTCAAGGAAACGGATATCCCTGATGAAGCGCTGGAAGAAACGGTACTGTTTCATTTCGGATATCCGCCGCTCATGAAGAAAATGTATGAAGCGGACGGGGAAGAACTGGCGAAACTTTTTAAACGAATGAAAGCGGCAGATATTGCCACTTCCCTGGATATGGCAGCCATAGACCCGGCCTCTGAGGCCGGTCAGGCTGACTGGAAGCAGATATTAAAACGGGTGCTTCCGTATACAGACTTTTTTGTGCCCAGTGTGGAAGAACTATGCTATATGCTGGATAGAGAACGTTTTTTCGACTGGCAGCAGCGTGCCGCAGGAAGGGATATCACGGAGATTCTGGATATTGAGAAAGATGTTAGGCCACTTGCCGATCAGTGTATGGAATTTGGAGCCAAAATAGTAGTGATCAAATGCGGAGCTCCGGGCATGTATTTTCGCACCGCTGATGAAGCATATCTGAAATTCGTGGGAAGCAGAGTGGACTTGCAGACTGACCGCTGGGCCAATCGGGAGGGGTTTGAAAAAAGCTATGTGCCCGAGCGGATCCTGTCTGGTACTGGAGCCGGAGATACCAGTATCGCTGCATTCCTGACGGCGATGCTGGAGGGAAGTTCTCTGGAGGAATGTATGCGGCTTTCTGCTGCCGCAGGAGCCTCCTGCGTTGCGGCATATGATGCCTTAAGTGGTCTGCAGCCCTTAACCCGCCTGCGGGAGAAAATCGCGGCCGGGTGGAAGAAAAATAACGGATGAACACGAAGAAGGGGATACGGTAACAATGTTAGTAAATATGAATGATGTGCTTGCGGATGCAAGGAAAAATCAGTATGCGGTTGGTTTGTTTAACGCGGTGAATCTGGAATTGGCAAGGGGAATCATCCAGGCAGCTGAAGCTGCCGGATCTCCGGTTATCATGGGAACAGCCGAAGTATTATTTCCTTATGGTCCGCTGGAAGAGGTATCTTATTATCTGCTTCCCATGGCTAAAAAGGCAAAGGTTCCGGTAGTCATTCATCTGGATCACGGCCTGAAAAAGGAGACTTGTTTAAAAGCGCTGGAACTTGGTTTTTCTTCTATTATGTATGACTGTTCTACCGATTCTTATGAGGAGAATGTGGCGAAGGTAAAGGAGATGGCGGATATTGCCCATTCCTATGGCGCTACGATCGAAGGGGAACTGGGTCATGTGGGTGATAACGAAGGCTCTGCCGAGGGTATCGCTAGCCTGGAGGACCCAACGAAATATTATACTGATCCCAGAATGGCAAAGGACTTTGTGGAGAAAACAGGAGTAGATGCGCTGGCCATTGCGGTGGGAACGGCTCACGGAGCCTATAAGCTTCCGCCGAAGCTGGATTTTGACAGAATCCGCACCATTGCCCATACGGTTGATGTGCCATTAGTATTGCATGGCGGTTCCGGCCTGACCGATTGGGATTTCAAAAAAGCTATTCAGGAAGGAATCTGTAAGATTAATATCTTTACGGATATCAATGTGGCGGCTGCAGAGGCGGAATATGAAAAATACATAGCCTGCGGCAGATGTGCAGGTCTGACCGATCTGATTCCGTCGGCCGTAGATGCAGTGAAAAAAGAGACAATGAAAAAAATACACCTGTTTGCCAGTAATGGCAGATACCGTATAGACTGATTGGTTTCAATCAGATAAAATACAGAAGGGGGATATCGATGAATTTACAAGTAATACTTTCTTTTATTGTGGTTACGGCTTTAATTGCTGTAATTACATATGTAAAAACAAAGAATGAGAAGCTGGATACGGCTTCCGGTTATTTTCTGGGCGGCAGGAGTCTGACAGGAGGTATCATTGCCGGCTCTCTGCTAATGACGAATCTGAATGCAAATAACTTTGTAGGTATGTCATCCCAGGCATACAGTGGAAATATGTCAGTAATTGGGTGGGAGGTAAGTTCCAGCGTGGCGATTGTTTTGGTAGCGATTTTTCTGTTGCCAAGATATTTAAAAATGGGTCTTACCACACTGCCGACTTTCGTCGAGCAACGCTTTGATAAATCGACAAAGACATTTGTTACCTGGTTGTTTTTATTGTGCTATGTACTGAATCTGGTGCCGACAGGTTTATATACGGGAGCCCTTGCCATCAGCACTATGTTTGATATTCCGGGGCTGCTGGGAATTTCTACTTATGCATCTGTGTGGATTGTTGTATGGGTGATTGGTATTATTGCGGCCATTTATGCCATCTTCGGAGGGTTAAAAGCAGTCGCCCTTTCCGATACTCTGAATGGATTTCTCCTGATTTTAGGTGGATTGCTGATTCCGATTTTTGCTTTGATCGTTCTTGGAAACGGAAGCTTTGCGGATGGCCTTAACACCTTTGCGACGGCTCATCCGGATAAACTGAACGCTATCGGAGCCAAAGGGGATCCGCTTCCATTTTCTACCTTATTTACCGGATTGTTTCTGATGAATATGTATTACTGGGGCACTAATCAGTCTATTATTCAGAGAGGATTTGGTGCGAAGAATCTGAAGGAGGGGCAGAAGGGATTCATTCTTGCGGCACTGCTAAAGATTATTACACCGGTATTGATTATTGTTCCTGGCGTGATTGCATTCTGTCTGTATGGTGACAGTATCGAAGTGGCAGATACCGTATACCCGATTTTGGTTCGTGAGGTATTACCAAAACCGTTGCTTGGCTTATTTGCCGCCGCTATGTTTGGCGCCATTTTAAGTACGGTCAACAGTTTGTGGAACAGCGCTTCTACGCTTTTCGTGTTAGATATTTACAAACCCAGACATCCGGATACGGAAGAAAAAGCACTGATCCGGGTAAGTAAAATTTTTGGTACCTGTATTGCGGTCGTGAGTATGTTTATTGCCCCTTTTATTATGAATGCCTCTGGTGGAGTATTCCAGTATTTGCAGACCATTAACGGCTTTTTCTATGTACCGATTTTTATTATCGTATTTATTGGATTTACGACGAAATATGTTCCTGCTCTCGCTGCGAAAGTGGCCATTGTGTTCTTCGTAGTTGTTTACGGAATTCTGCAATTTGTCATTAAGCCCGATTTGATCTATCTTCATCAGTACGGAATTCTGTTTGTAATTAGCTGTGTTCTTATGCTGGTCATCGGTAAATGGAAGCCAAGAAAGACGCCATATGAAATGAAAGTAACGAACGAGATTGACGTGGAACCATGGGAACATCGCTTTAAAGCGGCTGGATTGGTTATGGGAGTGATGGTCGATTCCTATATTTTGTGTTCTCCACTCGGATTGGCCAGAATTGGCGGCTGTACTCCGACCACATGGATTCTGATGCTGCTTGTTCTGGCGGCTGGTTTTGCGATAGGATGTAAACTGGACAAAAGAAGTGTACGGAAGAATTAGTAATTTGCGGGATTGCTTTGTATATATATGCCATTGGTATGACGACGTTCTCGATACTCACAGGAAATTTGGCAGAGTTGTCAGGGATGGCAAGTTCCTACTTCCTGCTTGGTTTGTTTTGCATGGGCTGCATTGCTGCAGTTCTAGTTAAGAAATAAGGAGATTACATATGAAATTATCAGATGGAAAGATGCAGAATGCCCCCGGCATCATGGTGCATGCTGCCCAGGTACCGGTGGAGTTTTTGAAAGAAGATCATAAGTTGATGGTGCTTGTCCCTTGTAAAGAAGTCAGGACAAAATGGGACATTACCCGGGGAGTGTCTCTGCATGTGATTTTTGAAGCGGTGCGGGAAAATGTAATCAGCGTATGTTTCTATCATTTTGCCGGAGAAATAGAAAGAGGTCCGCAGTTTCGTTTGCATACATATCCGGCAGAGGTGACGTTTGAAGAGACAGATACTTATATTGAGATGAAGAACGGAAGCCTTTCTGTTCGGGTACAGAAACAAGGTATTTTTAAATTTGATTTTTATCAGGATGGCAAATGGCTGACTGGCAGTGAAAGAAGCGGCATGGCCTATGTCACCGATCTGGATTATGAGGCTGACCGTTGGTGTGATATGAACGCTATGCCGCCGCGGCCGTATTATATGGAAGAAACATATATGCGAGAGGAATTGTCTCTGGATGTTGGGGAACATATTTACGGTTTAGGTGAACGGTTTACTCCTTTTGTAAAAAATGGACAGGACGTGGAAATTTGGAATAAAGACGGAGGAACGATTTCGGAACAGGCTTACAAAAATATTCCCTTCTATTTATCAGATAAAGGGTATGGCGTTCTGGTGAATCATCCGGAACTGGTCACTTTTAACATCGGCACCCACAATGTACGGAAGGTCCGTTTCAGTGTGGAAGGGGAGCGGATGGAATATATGGTGATCGGAGGCAGTTCTCCCAAAGAAGCGCTTTCTCATTATACGGCATTGACTGGCAAGCCCGCATTGCCGCCGGCTTGGAGTTTTGGTCTTTGGCTTTCTACAAGCTGGACGACAAAATACGATCAGGACACGGTCCTGGGATTTATCCGGGAGATGGAGCGGCGCGGTATTCCGCTGAGTGTTTTCCATTATGATGCCTGTTGGATGAAAGATTTCAGAATGTGCAATTTTATCTGGGATGACCGTTTCGGCGATGTAAAGCAGATGCTTAAAACCGTGAAAGATTCCGGGGTGAAAATCAGTGTTTGGATTAATCCCTACGTGGCGCAGCATTCGGAAATCTTTCAGGAAGGAAAAGAGCATGGCTATTTCCTGCACAAAAAGGACGGCAGCGTGTGGCAGTCAGATTATTTTGCCATGGGAATGGCGATTGTGGACTTTACCAATCCAGCAGCCTGTGATTGGTTTCGCAGTAAACTGTCTGCTCTGATTGATCTGGGAGTAGATGTATTTAAGACAGATTTTGCGGAACGAATCCCGACGAATGTGGAATGGTACGACCGCTCAGATCCCAGGAAGATGCACAATTATTATACATATTTGTACAATCAGACGGTATATAACCTTCTCAAGGAAAAAAAAGGTGAGCGGGATGCCTGTGTATTTGCCCGATCCGCAACGGTTGGAAACCAGAAATTTCCTGTTCATTGGGGCGGGGACAATCAGGCCTCCTATGTGTCGATGGCGGAATCTTTGCGCGGCGGTCTGTCTCTGTGCCTGAGTGGATTTGCCTTTTGGGCTCATGATATGGCAGGATTTGAAGATACGGCCACACCGGATTTGTACAAGCGTTGGTCGGCTTTTGGAATGTTATCAACTCACAGCAGATTACACGGTTCTACTTCTTACCGTGTGCCGTGGAATTTTGATGAGGAATCTGCGGATGTGCTGCGCTTCTTTACCCGGTTGAAATGCAGCTTAATGCCCTATCTGTTTTCTTATGCGGTGGAAGCGAATACCAAAGGGATTCCAGAAATGCGGGCCATGATGCTGGAGTTTCCGGGTGATGAGGCCTGTGCTTATTTGGACCGGCAATATATGTTGGGAGAGAGATTGCTGGTAGCACCGATTTTTTCCGAAAATGGAACTGTACGATTTTATGTGCCGGATGGGCGCTGGACGAATCTTATCGATGGAGAAAAATTCGAGGGCGGCCATTGGTATGAGCGGAAGTATGATTATTTCGGACTGCCATTGTTGGTAAGGCCGAACACGCTGCTGCCGATTGGCTGCAGTGATGATAAACCGGATTATTCCTATGCAAGACAGGTGAAGATTCATGCCTACGAATTACAGGAGGATGCAGAAGCAGCATGTCAGATTTATGATGAACAGGGTAGCTTGACATTGAGGTTGACGGCACTGAGACATGGTGATGAGATCACAGTAAGGGCAAGCGGTAGTGCTGTCCATGAGGGCTGGTCACTTTTTCTGCATGATATTTCTGGAGCAGACGCCACGGATGCCGTCTGCCTGAAAGAAGAAAAGGGTGTGTGGGTTATACCGGAAGCGGGAGTGGATTCACTTATTATAAAACTGGTAAAAAGAGAGGCATAGCGTAACCTTAACAGGCCGCCGTATGGAAAAAACTTTCTGTACGGCGGTTTCTCTGTGCCATATTTCGATATTTCCTTGGCAGCATCCCCGTACTTATATATTTTGCAATTAATATTTCTCAAACATTTCTCAAAACTTTCTTAAATATAGCCGCTGTAGAATATGCACATCAAGTAAAACAAAGGAGAGATCAAAATGAATGCGATAGAAATCCGAAATCTGTCAAAAAGCTTTCGCGGACTGTATGCGCTGGACGGCCTGAATATGACGGTTCCCGTAGGGGCAATTTACGGTTTTATCGGGGAAAACGGCTCCGGCAAGTCCACGACGGAAAAGCTGATCTGCGGCCACCTTGTTCCGGATAAAGGAAAAATCAAGCTGTTCGGCAAAAAATATACTGATCCCGGCGTGCGTGTCCGGGTCGGCGCCCTGATTGAAAACGCCGGGTGCTTCCCCAATTCCAGTGTGTGGGACAACCTGATGATGCAGGCCATCAACCTGGGGCTGGAGCATCCCGGCGAAGAAATCAACCGTGCCCTTGGCATCGTCCGTATGGAGGATTCCGCAAAGATCAAATTTAAGAGCTGTTCTCTTGGCATGAAGCAGCGTATCGGCATTGCCTTGGCGCTGCTGGGCGACCCGGCCTTACTGATCCTGGATGAGCCGATTAACGGTCTTGACACCGATGGTATGCGGATCATGCGGGAAATTCTGGTGGATATTACGAAAAAATACGGGTGTACCGTTTTGATCTCCTCCCACATCCTCGGGGAACTGGAAAAGATCGCTACCCATTACGGCATCATCCGTCAGGGCAAGATGATTCAGGAGCTTTCCGCAGAGGAAATGGACAGCCGGGCGCAGGTCTTCGTATCCATCAAAACGAAGGATATGCGCGGAGCGAAAAGCGCCTTGCAGAAAAAGTACGGCAACGTCCGAGAGGAAGAAGGCTATCTTCGGGTATATGATGTGGACGATACGGAATCCATTGTTG
>CAYRTA010000016.1:0-27963 GCA_964427045.1 uncultured Hoministercoradaptatus sp.
ACTCGTACTTGCAAATTTGGAAAGTTATAATGCTGTTTTAATTAATCAGGGAAAGGATCAAAAAGAACGTATGGAACTGCTTCGGCAGTTGGCAGTACAGCAATTGCAGACATTGGAAACGATAAGTTTGAAAAATTTACCAAAGTTAGAGAACAACTTATAAATGGAATTGATTCGAATACCGTACATTGAATATAATTTGAGGAATGACAATGGAACATAGCAGATTGGAGAATCATAAATTTAAAAAAGGGAAATTTATTACTCCATGGAATGACATGCTAGGTGCTTATAACTTGTAACAGAATTTAATAAATTTGGACGGAGAAGGAATGAAAAAGTGCCGGGGACAAGAACTTAGTTGGGACGATGAAAGTACCGTTGACGAGAAAACCTGGCATCATCGGATTCCGTGAGCAAACGATAGGCAGATTTTCGCAATTTTGCGAGCATAGCTGCTGCGCCGGCGGCTCCAGACCGCGAAGCGGGCATTGCCAGAGGCGCGGCTGATAAGCGGCGCAGCAAAATAAGAAAATCAACGTGTTTGCGATGGAACCGATGATGCGGGTTGAAGAGGAGAGCGGAAAGAGGAAGGAGAAAGATATGAAAGTATGCAGATCTGTTTCAAGGATCACAGACCGGGGTGATTATTTTTCTATCATGACAAATTGTGTGGAGATCAGGATCTGGTTTCTGACGGACGATATCATAAGAATCCGCACGGGCTTTGACGGCGGGTTTGCCGAGGAATCCTACAGTCTGGTGATGACCGGCTGGGAGGACCGGATGGATGGGCTTCTTGCCCGGTACCGCTGTAGAATCATCCCGGCCAGAGCCCGGCTGACGGACGACAGCAGACAAGCAGTCCTTGCGGGGACCCATCTGAACGTGGTGGTGGAAAAAGATCCTTTCCGCATCTGCATCTACGACCGGGAGGGAACGCTGCTTCACGCGGATATCGTAGATTTGGGGTATCAGGAGGATTCCAATCACCGGAGAATCCACACCAGTGAGATCACGCCGGAGGATTGCTTCTATGGTTTCGGAGAAAAAAGCGGTGACTTCAATAAGGCGCAAACCTATCTGTCCATGAGTCCCAAGGATGCCATGGGCTACGATCTGCGCCGTACGGACTCTCTCTATAAGCATATTCCTTTTTATATCAAACTGAACAAGGAAACGAAAAAGGCTGTCGGTTACTTCTATCACAATACAGCGGAATGTGATTTCGATATGGGCCGGGAAAAGAGTAATTACTGGCGTATGCACAGCCGTTACCGCGCAGACGCCGGAGATATCGACCTGTTTTTTATTGCCGGTCCGGCCATTCGCCAGGTGGTGGAGCGTTATACCGATCTGACAGGAAAATCGGCCTTATTGCCCCGGACAGCCCTGGGATATCTGGGCTCTTCCATGTATTATCCGGAATTGTCCGCGGACTGCGACGATGCCATTCTTTCTTTTATCGATACCACGAAGGAAGAAGACATTCCAGTGGATGGTTTCCAGCTGTCCTCCGGCTATACGTCACAGGAGACAGAAGCGGGATTAAAACGCTGCGTATTCACCTGGAACCATAAGCGTTTTAAGGACCCGAAGAAGTTCTTCGCAGACATGAAGGCCCGGGGAATCACCGTATCGCCCAACGTAAAGCCGGGTATTTTGCTTTGTCATCCCCGTCTGGAAGAGATGAAGGAAAAGGGTATCTTTGTAAAAGACAGCGAAACGGACGAACCCGGTGTGGGTACCTGGTGGGGCGGTCCCGGCGTATTTGCCGATTTTACAAAACCGGAAACCAGAAGGGTCTGGAAAGAATTGTTAAAAGATCAGGTTCTTTCCATGGGAACCAGTTCTGTGTGGAATGATAACTGCGAGTATGACAGTCTGGTGGATAAGGATTGCCGCTGCGATTTCGAGGGAAAAGGGATCACAATCGGCCAGATTAAGGCCGTCATGTCTAATTTAATGTGTCATGTGACTGATGAAGCCATCGGCGAAACCTTTGAAAATATACGGCCGTTTATTGTCTGCCGTTCCGGTCATGCGGGGATACAGCGGTATGCCCAGACCTGGGCAGGCGACAATCTGACCTGCTGGGAATCCCTGAAATACAATATTGCCACGATCCTCGGTATGAGCCTTTGCGGTGTGGCAAACCAGGGCTGCGATATCGGCGGTTTTTACGGCCCGGCTCCGGGAGCTGAACTTCTGGTTCGGTGGGTACAAAACGGCATATTTCAGCCGCGTTTCTCCGTCCATTCCACCAATACGGATAACACAGTAACAGAGCCCTGGATGTATGGTTCCTGTACGGCGTATATTCGGGAAGCCATGAAATTGAGATACCGCCTGATACCCTATTACTATTCCCTGATGGAACGGGCACACGAGACGGGGCTTCCCATTATGGAACCCATGTGCAGCGCCTTCCAGCAGGATTGTAACTGCTATGAGGAAGGGATTACATTCATGATCGGAGATTCCCTCCTGGTGGCGAATGTGGTGGAAAAAGGAGCAAAAACGAGAAGCATTTATCTTCCCCGGGAGGAAGTATTTTATGATTACCAGACGCGCGAGCAGTATGTGGGCGGCCAGGTTATGGAGGTGCCGGTAGATCTGGGGAGTATTCCTTTATACGTACGCGGCGGCGGCATCATTCCCCTGGCCAGCAATCAGATGTACAATCTGGCTCTGGAACAGGTAACCGGTATAACCCTGCTGTGTGCGCCGGATAAAGACGGGGCCTTTGTGCTCTATGAGGACGATGGCGTGAAGAAAGATTATGAGAGGGGTGTGTATCTGAAAACCCGGATACAGATGAAGGCAGGAGAGAGAACTATTCTTTCTTTCCGGCAGGAGGGAACTTACGAAACGACGGTGCAAACGATGTATATTGATATGATTCACCGGGAGAAGGCGCCGTTTTGGGTGACGCTGGATGACCAGCCGCTTCCTCATTTCCTTCACAGGAAGAAATTCGAAGCCGCCTCCTGTGGCTGGTATTACAGCCAGACCCTCAAGTCTGTGCAGATCAAATATGAAAATCCCAAAAAGAATTACGATCTTGTGGTGTCTTTTGAACCCTTTGATATGATTGGTATGTAAAAAACGCGGGCCTGCTTGCAACAGGCCCACGTAAAAAAGGGGGAAAAAGTTATTTCCAGATAGTTTGCTTATTATAAACGATGTTTCCGTGACCGCCGTCTACACGGCCGTTGGGGCCCATAGCCTTTGCGATCAGACCGGAATGACCACGGAATGTCAGCGGAAGATCATCTACATTTCCGGCTTTGATATCTTCGCACAGAGCGATTACGCCGTCAATGATATCCAGAGGTAACTGGCCGTCTCCATGGGAAGCGAGAGCGATATCGTATTTTCCTTCTACCTGTGGTTTTAATGCTTTAAGGTTTTCTTCATACTCTTCGATCGGCAGGGAATAATCCTCAAACAGGAATGTAAAGCCGTTGCATGCATCGCCCAAAAGCAGTGCGCGTTCTTCTTTTATCAGCATAACAACGGAGCCTTTTGTGTGTCCTGGACATCCGTAGATTTCGATGGTAACACCGCCCAGATCGAAAGAATCGCCCGGTTTCATATCTTTGTAAAGGGAGAAAGGAGCGGTAGGTATGTAATCCTCTTCCGTGATGGTAATACCTTCTTCTGCCAGAGACATGCCTTCATGACGGAAGGTATCATCTCCGTGAGGATAATAGATATACTCATCATCCAGATTTAAGTATACGTCCTTATCGGAAAATTCGTAGCTGCCCATTGCATGATCGGTGTGTCCGTGGGTCAGAAGAACGATGAGCGGTTTATCCGTCAGCTTATCTACTGCTGCCCGCAGATTGCCGAATCCGCTTCCGGTATCCAGAAGAGCGGCTCTGTCATCGCCTTCTACCAGATACATCAACTCTGTACAGAATGCATAGATTCTTGTAATCCGGTCTGTGACCTTTTCGGTTCTGAATTCTAACATGTTTGAAACCTCCTTTGTTGATTCACCGTACAATTTGCCGGGCGAATCTAAAATTTGTTGCATTTTTTTGTGAATATCTTGTTATTCTAATCACGATCCATTAAAATATAATTGCACAATAATACTCATTTCTTTTTAATTATCATACAATTTTTGGCTAAAATTAACAATGGTGAACTGTGTCACCAGAACTTCCATTTTGTGCCTTGTTTTAGAATGGTACAAGTTACTCGACAGTCATAGCATTTTTTTGTATAATGTAAAATGAAATTTTGTATTACTATTTTGTGTTAATATTTTGATAATTTTTGTACTGCATGAAATAGATCCGGGGGAGATTTGTTTTAGCGGATTTTGAAAAGGAGTGGAAAAAGTTGCCGAGAGATAACAGTGTATTTAAGGAACAAGGGGGATCCTTTACGGATGTTAATAATGTGGAATTTATATATTCCAATTTATTCCAGAAGCTGGAGTACCCGCAGGAGTATCCGGCTTATATTCAGGTCCATTTGGAACATCCGGCCATGGATGTGCCATTGCACTGGCACCCTGGCTCAGAATTGATTTATAGCCGTAATAAGGAGATTACGGTGGTGATTGATGGAAACAGGGTTCTTGTTCATCCCGGTGAAGTTGCGCTGATCAGCAGCTATACCTTACATGCGGTGATACCGAAGCAGGATGATGTGCATCAGGATGTCATGTCGATTACGTTCCAGACCAGCTATCTGGAGCGGATGCTGCCGCGGCTGCGCAGTTACGTCATTGACAGTTATGCACCGGGCGCTACGGATGAAAGCCGCAGGAGGCTGAGAGAGTCCTGTGAGCAGCTGCGGGAGCAATTGGAAAAACAGGCGGAATACTTTGAAACGAACCGGCTGCTGTTTGGTATTTTGGAGATGGTATACAGCGATTTCCTTGTGGGATCACAGGAGAAAACTCCAAAAGAGATTAATATGAAAAACGGAATGATCGAAGTATTATCATACATTGAGAAGAATTACAGGGAGCCTTTGACGACGCAGATGGTGGCAGACCATTTCGGCTATACCAGAGAATATTTTTGCAGGATGTTTAAGAGTTATTCCAATCAGACCTTTAAGAAGTTTTTGACGGATGTACGGCTGAAAGCGGCGGTGCAGGAAATGGCCGTATCGAATCAGGGCGTGGGCCTGATTGCCATGAATCATGGATTTCCGGATGAAAAAAGTTTCTTTAATGTGTTTAAGAAAAAATATGGGATGACGCCGGCACAGTTCCGTAAGCTGATGGCAGAGGAAGCCTCCTCCCATTCTTAAGTTAATCCTGTTTTATAGTTTTATATAAGTATAAGGAAAACATAAAAAGTGCAAAAGCAATTGCCTAAAAGACGGCTGCTTTTGCACTTTTCTATTGTCTGGAAATAGTAATATAACGGCATGAGAAAAAAGACACAAATTGGAATAAATCTGTCACAAAAGGAGAGAAAGAAAAAATGAAAAAATTATATAATTTGTATAGAAAAAATAATATATCCTACTAAAAATTTGTGCAAAAGGTAATTGAAAAATGCAGACAAATGAAGAATTGTTTATGAATCATGCTGTTTCTTTCAGCGATTTGGATGCAACCTGGATGATTCATGAGGATTTATTCCGCTGTGAAACGCCGAAACGGTCATATCCGGTTATTATCTCCATATACCGGGAAGAACCTGCAAGATCCGTTCCTTTGCATCGGCATCCTGGCATGGAATTAATTTACTCGCGAAACAGGATGAGTACTGTCACGATCGACGGAAAGCAGGTTTTGCTTCAGCCGGGTGATTTTGTGCTTGTCAGCAGCTATGCTTTACATTCTATCGTACCTTCTCCCGGAGACAAACGGCAGGATGTGATGTCGATTTCTTTTCAGGAAAATTATCTGCGTCAGATGTGTCCGTATTTTTGGGATTACGAAGTCAATAAGGATGCGCCGGGCGCTACTGAGGAAGCGAAAAAGAGAATGGTTAGGCTTTGTGAGTGTCTGAGAAATCAGGTGGAGGATTCAGAGAAAGACAAGGAGCGGTATTTTCAAAATAATCAGCTTTTATTTGCCATGATGCAGCTAATCTATCATGATTTTCTGATAGGAAAAAAGAAAAATGAGGGGCGGCAGTACGAAATAAGAAATAAGATGGAAACCGTACTGGATTATTTACAGGAGCATTACAGGGAAAATCTGACAACTCAGTCTGTGGCGGACCACTTTTGGTATACCAGGGAGTACTTTTGCCGTTTGTTTAAACGGTATGCCAATGAAACGTTCAAATCGTATCTGACGGGTCTCAGATTGATTGCCGTCGTGCAAAGAATGAGAGTATCCGGACAGAGCGCGGGACAAATTGCTTTGGAAGAGGGCTTTCCCGATGAGAAAAGTTTTTTTGCTGCTTTCAAGAAAAAGTACGGAATGACGCCTGGCCGCTGGAGGGAAATGATAGTTTCGGATACCGGTTTACAAATCGCGGATGGATACAAAAATGAGGAGGGCTGATAAAATGAGTCAAAGTGGCAGTAAAACGGGATTGTCAAAGGGGAAAATGGCAGGCTTGATCGTGGCTTGCGCGGTTATTATCATATCGCTGTTTCTCCCTGGGAACGCCTATCTGACAACGACAGGAATCCGTACGGTTGCCGTGCTGGTTGCTTTCTTGGTTATGTTGGTAACAGAAGCCTTGCCAGTGGTGGTTACCAGTCTGATATTTTGCGGATTGATGCCCGTGGTGGGCGTGACGGGAAGCCTGGGAGAGGCGATTGTCGGATATGCGGAGCCGATTGTTTTTTTTACGCTGGCTTCCTTTGGTGTGGCGGCGGCGCTGACGACCATTCCCCTGTCAAAGAGAATTCTGCGTAAGATGCTTCAGGCGTTCGGAAGGGATATCAACACGGTGCTGTTGGCGGTTATGTCGGCCTGTGCTATATTTTCTTCTATTGTTTCAAACGTGCCGACCTGCGCGATCTTTATGGCAATCTGTCTGGAATTTCTGAAGCTTTACGATAAAGAAGAGGACCGCAAACGATCCGGTAGGACTTTTATGATTGCCATACCGATAGCCAGTATGATTGGCGGTATTATGACGCCGGCAGGCAGTTCCGTAAATTTGATTGCCATCAGTCAGCTGGAAAAATATAATGGAACGACGATACCTTTTGTACAGTGGATGTGTGCGGGAATCCCCATGGCCATCGTCTTGGTTCCTCTGGCATGGATCTTGATGGTGAAAATTTACAAACCGGCCCCGGTTTCAAAAGAGGATATACAAAAGTTTGTGGATTCCATGGATATTCCTGAGAAAATGGGCGATAAGGAGATCAAGGCCATCATCATCGTGGCGATTATGCTGGTACTCTGGATTTCTTCTTCCTGGATTTCCATGATTAACGTTATGATTGTGGCGACGCTTGGCTGCTGTGTCATGTTTGTGCCAGGTGTGGAAGTGCTGGATGTGGAGACCTTCCTGCGGGAGAACAGCTGGGATGCGTACTTCCTGGTAGGATGCGTGCTTTCCATCAGTACAGCCATGATTAACAATGGAGTCAGCGAAGCGATTGCAGGTCTGGTTCCGGCGCTGAATGTATCTACGGTGATCCTGATTGCGTTTACCGCCATTTTAATTTTTGTCGCTTTGATTATTATTCCGGTTGCTTCCTCCCTGGTACCAATCATGGCCCCGGCTTTGATTATGGTAGCAACGAATGCCGGCGTGGCTCCGGAGCTGATTATGATGACGGCTGCCATCTGCGCCTGCAACTGTTATCTGCTGCCGCTTGATACGGTTGCTCTGATTACATATGGCAAAGGCTACTACGCCATGACGGATATGGGAAAGAGTACCATATTCCTGCAGCTGGCGGTTATTGTTCTTTCCATGATCTGGCTGCCGATCGTGGGCGGATTATTTGGAATCATATAGCAGGTTTCCTTAAAATAAGGTACCTGTATTCAGATTATGCAGAGAAAGGATGAGGATTATGAATGAGCAACAGTCAGTAACGCGGTCCGATGTCTCCAGGATTATGGATTTTGCCATTTCCATAGGAGGAGAGGTGCTCATGCGGGGAGGAGAGTTGTGGCGTGTGGAACAGGCTATTAACGATATCTTCTTTACATATGGATTGGAATCGGAAGGTATCTTCATGCTGCCGCATACGTTAATCATCAGTGCGGCGATAGAGGGAGAGGAGCCGGTGATCCGGCAAAGGTATGTGGGTGATATCATGGTAAATATGGATGAGTTATCCCGCTTGGCGGCTCTGCTCCACAAAATACATAGTGAGAAGCCGGCTCCGGATCAATTGATGGGACTCCTGAAAGAGGCTACCGAATTTCACCGTTATAAACCGTATATGGTTATATGTGGTATGGTGGTTGCTCTGTTGTCTCTGAATTACCTGATTGGCGGCGATATCATTGACGCGCTGTTTATCGGCGTCGGCATTGCCGTTGTTATGGGTGTGGATATGTACCTTTCGGAAATTCCGGGAACACAGAAATTGATGGTCAGTGCCGTGGGTTCTTTTGCCATTGGCATGGTCGATGTGCTGGGATACCGCTTTGGCATTGTATCGGATCCCTTCCATATTATGGTCGTAACAGCCATCGGTTTGGTTCCGGGAATACCGCTGATCAATTCCTGTCGTGAGGTGCTTTGCGGCCGGGTGCTTTGCGGAAGCTTGCTGTTTACCCAGGCGTTTTTGAGTGTTCTGGCAGTTGTCTGCGGCTTTGCTTTGGCACTGTCCATCGGTTATTAAGGAAGGGGGATGCGGTATGCTGGAAATATTTTGTACACTTTTATTTTCTTTCACCTGCTCGGCGGGCTTTGGCGTGGTATTCGGTATTCGGCCAAAGGAGTTAGGTTACGCCGGTCTGGTGGGACTGATTACCAGAGTTGCCCTCATTCTTTGCCAGCTGGTATCTGCCAACCGGCTGGTTTATACCCTGGTGGGAGCGTTGGTCGGCGCGCTGTTTGCGGAACTTCTGGCAAGATATAAAAATACGGTTATCACCAAATACTTATATCCGGCTATGGTTCCCATCATCCCCGGCGATTTATTCTATAATACGATCATGGCGATTGTTACGCTGAATGGCGCCGAGGTGATTGAGTATGGCGGCGACCTGGTGCTGGCGCTGCTTGGTATTGCGCTGGGAACCATGATTGCTCCTATGATATTGCATTCAAAAAACTACATGTACCGGGCACTCGTCGGTCATCATTGACAAAAAATGAACAAACCAGGCAAAATATATTGGTAAAAATGTGACGCAATTCTCCAAAAGGTCACAAAATGGAAATGTAATTTGCACAATTGAGGATGAAATATTTCTAAAAAAAATATAAAATTTCTATAATAAAACAAGAGAAAAGAGGTAGTAATTATGGAACGTAATTATCCAACTGGCGTGAAATTCCGCATTTTCCAGGCTGCAGTTCTTTCCCTGTCTCTGCTGCTGGCTTCTGTTTCTGTAGCTGGCTGCTTGCTGGGTGACCTTGCAGCAGAATTTCCGGATGCGCCGCAGTATCTTCTTCAGAGTTTTGTAACCTTCCCGACTATCGGTGGTATGATTGCTAACGTAGTTGGCGGTGCTTCTGCAGCAAAGATTGGTAAGAAAAATCTCTGCTTGATAGGTATTGCATTATGTTTTGTGGGAGGCTTCTTCCCGATGTTTATTCCTTCATTAATTGGAAAGATTGCTATACGTGTTCTGGCAGGTCTTGGTGTAGGTCTGATTCAGCCGTTGTCCGCATCTTTGATCGTAGACTGTTTTGAAGGAAAAGTTGCTAATACTATGATGGGCATTCAGTCATCTTGTGTAGGTCTTGGAGCTTCTCTCTTTGCTTATACTATGGCTGGTATCATGGTTTATGACTGGCATTATGCATATTGTGCATATCTGTATGCAGTTGCTATCTTCCTGTTGGTATTATTTGGAATTCCAGCGTTCGTAAATCAGATTGGCCGTGAGCAAAAGAAATCAAGTGAATCATCAAGTGTACAGGCTGTTGCTAAGAAAGCGCTGCCAATGGCATGCTATATTGGCTGTATAGCTCAGTTCATTTATGGTCTTGGTTATGGCGCTCTGGATAACTGCCTGTCATTGGCTGCCGTTGAGGTTGGAACCATTACTACAGTGCAGGCGGCCGCAATTGCAAGCTGGGGTGGTATTGCTTCTCTGATTGGCGGTTTGTTCTTTGGCTTTATGAAAGGCAAAATCGGAAATAATATCGGCTGGTTTGCGCTGGTTCTGAATATTGTTGGTTTCGTTATTATCGGTATGTCAAGTACTACAACAATGTGGTATATTGGCGTTACGATTAACAAACTTGGTTTCTGCTGGTGGATGCCTTACGTGAACTTCCTTGTAAACGATGGAACAGACGAGACCAATTCCGCATTGGCAACATCGCTTGGCTTTGTTGGAAACTCCATTGGTGGATTTGTTTTCGCATATGTTTTGGCGTTCGTTGGAAAACTCACGGGTGGTCTTACACAGCATCAGGGCTTCCTGTATGGTTCTGCATGGATTGCAATAGCACTTGTACTTGTTGCAATCAACCACTTTAAGAATTACAAACATTATCAGGAAATTGCATAAACAGAGTTACATATTTTATTGATTGAGAAATGGCCGGGGCAGAAATAATGTTCCGGCCGTTGATAAAAAAGAAAATTTATTAAAGGGAGGTTGTTATTATGGTGTTTGATCCGAAACCGATTATTGATGAAAGAACATTGTTGGATCCAATTCCGACTCCTGTACCTGCAGAATTTCCTCATACCGATGAATTGCCGGAAGGTTGCAAGCTGCTGACAGGTTTGAAAGATGATTGGGGATATTATGTAGATGTTCATACTGACGTGATCTATGCAGAGAGAGATGGACGTGAACTGAGAATGCATATTCTGGAGCCAAGAGTACATTTTGGCGCTCCGGTAGAAGAAGAACAGGCCCCTCATATTTGGCCGTGTATTGCTTATGTTCAGGGATCAGCTTTCCATGAGCAGTGGCTGTGGAATAATATCGCCCGTCACCTTCGTGTAGCACAGGCTGGTTATGTAGTGGCGATTATCGAATATCGTCCGTCAGAGGTTGCACCGTTCCCGGCACAGATGCAGGATGCAAAAACCGCTATTCGTTATCTGAGAAAACATGCATCTGAATATAATATTGATCCTGATCATATGGCAGTTGCAGGAGATTCTTCAGGCGGACATACCGCACTGATGGTTGGATTTACCGGTGATGACGAACCTGATACCGATCTGTACGGCGAATACTCTGCAAAAGTTAATTGTATCGTTGATGTATATGGACCTACCGTATTCTCTCTGATGAACTATTATGACAGTTCCCAGAACCATTATGATCCGGATAGCCCGGAAGGTTTTGAAATCGGACGTTTGAACGTTTTAGAGAATCCGGAAATTGCGAATAAGACGATTCCGATGAATTATCTGTCCGCTGATAAACCGACTCCTCCGCTTCTGGTTATCCACGGTGGACGTGACATGCTGGTTCCGTTTAATCAGAGCTGTCGGCTTTATGAGTGCATGAAAAAACTGAATAAGGAAGTTGCATTCTACAAGATTGATGAAGCAAACCATGGCTGCCTTGGTTTCGATAATGACACAATCCTTGGCATTGTATTGGATTTCCTGAAAGAACATATTTAATTAATTATTGAAAGCTAGTATTGTGCTGAACACATTTTCTCTCAATTCCCTCTTAATGCCGGGGCAGGATATCCTGTTCCGGCTTTTTCGATTCATAGGAAAGACCTTGCTTCAGAGGGAATATAATGATTGCGGATTTGTCTGTGTGGAAATATAATGAATGAAGAATCTTAGGAGGTAGAGATATGGCAAGAAAAATCAAGACAAGACCGTTTTATGGAAAAACGACTCAGGAGGTTTCCCCATATGAGATTCCTCATCGGGAAATAGCCCGTCATGCGGCAACAGAGGGTATCGTGCTTTTGAAGAATGAAAAGCAGGTGCTGCCGCTGAAAGCAGGCAGCCGCGTGGCGCTGTATGGCGCAGGTGCTTCCCATACGGTGAAGGGAGGAACAGGATCCGGTGACGTGAATGAACGGGATTCGGTAACCATTTATCAGGGCCTGGTAAACGCAGGCTATGAGATCACAAGCCGGGATTGGATTGAGTCATATGACCAGATTTATACGGACGCAAGGCTTGCCTGGAAGGCGGAGATTTTGAAAAAAATGGAAAACGAATCCAGGAATGACGGAATCGGCTTTTTCATGGCATATTCAGCGACGCCGTTTTTCATTCCGGATGGTCCCGATGTGACGGCTGCGGATGCGGATACGGCAATTTATGTGCTGAGCCGTGTGGCAGGAGAAGGAGCGGATCGTTTTAATAAACCGGGCGATTATTATCTGACAGATCAGGAGAAGAAAAACATTTCTGATATCTGTAACTTTTATGAGAAGGTTATCCTTGTGGTAAATACAGGTGGTCTGGTGGACCTTTCCTTTACGGATGCCTATGAGAATATTTACGGCATTCTGCAGCTGGTGCAGCCGGGAATGGAAGGCGGCAATGCACTGGCGGATGTGATCAGTGGTAAGGTGACGCCAAGTGGCAAATTGACGGATACATGGGCCAGGGATTATGAGGATCATCCCAATGCGAAGACATTTTCCCATGTAAACGGAAATGTGGAGACCGAGAAGTATGAGGAAGGAATCTACGTGGGGTATCGTTATTTTGATTCCTTTGAAGTGCCGGTAAAATATAGTTTTGGTTATGGCTTGTCCTATACGGATTTTACACTGGAGGACGTGCGGGCCGCAGTTTCCGGTGAAGCGGAGAAGAAGGTGGAAGTTTCGGTAAAGGTGAGGAATGCCGGAACTGTCTATAGCGGAAAAGAAGTCGTACAGGTATATGTGACCGCTCCGGTGGGAAATCTGGAAAAGGAATACCGCAGACTTTGCGGATTTGCAAAAACATCGTCATTGGCGCCAGGTGAGACTGAGACGGTGACCGTTTCTTTCCCTGCTTATCAGATGGCCTCCTATGATGAGCAGGCGGCCGCGTGGGTACTGGAGCGGGGTTCTTATGGTATCTGGGTTGGTAACTCTTTGGGTGACAGTAAACTGGAAGCGCTGCTTACTTTGGCTGAACGGAAGGAATTGGTAAAGGTTACGAATATTTGTCCGCTTCAGGAGGCGCTGCAGGAAATTTCGGTACCGCTTGAGAGACGGAAAGCACGCTATGAAGCGCTGTTAGAGGAAGGAAGCGCACGGCGGGTACCGGAACTGGTATTGGACTTAACCACGGTTTCTACGACAGTTATCGATTATACGGCTCCCTATGAACCGGATGATGATGAGGCTGCCGAGATCGTGAAAGGTCTGGATGTGGAGCAATTGATTCAGCTGGCTACCGGTGATCCGGGTAAGGGCCAGGGCAGCAACCTGGGTTCGGCAGGTATTTCGGTACCGGGTTCTGCCGCTGAGACAAGTAAGGCCGCCTATGAACAGGGTGTGGCAAATATCGTGCTGGCGGACGGTCCTGCAGGACTTCGTCTGAATCAGGTATATTCGGTGGATGGGGAACAGATTAAGCTTCCTCCGCTGGAAGCCAGCCTGGAAAATGGATTTTTCTGCGAGAATATGACCTATGAAGGCACGGTGTATTATCAGTATTGTACGGCAATTCCGGTTGGCACTTTGCTGGCCCAATCCTGGGATGAGAAGCTGATCGAAGAAGTGGGAGCCATGATAGCGGAAGAATTGGAACTGTTTGGTGTTACGCTGTGGCTGGCGCCGGGAATGAATATTCACAGAAATCCGCTGTGCGGACGAAACTTTGAGTATTATTCCGAAGATCCGCTGGTAAGCGGTAAGATGGCGGCTGCTATGACCAGAGGTGTACAGAGTATTAAGGGCTGCGGTACGACGATCAAACATTTTGCCTGCAACAACCAGGAGGATAATCGTATGGGCTCCAACAGTGTTCTGTCTGAGCGGGCGCTGAGAGAAATCTATCTGAAGGGCTTTGAAATAGCCGTCAGGGAATCTCATCCAATGTCCATTATGACCAGCTATAACCTGATCAATGGTGTCCATGCGGCTAATTGCCGTGATACCTGTACGGTTGCAGCCAGACAGGAATGGGGATTTGACGGCGTGATTATGACAGACTGGACAACCACGGAGCAAGGCGAGGATTGCACGGCTTCCGGTTGTATGCGTGCCGGAAATGATATTGTTATGCCGGGACAGTTTTCGGATCATGACAATATGCGTAAGGAGTTGAAGGAAGGAACTCTGAGCGAAAAGGATCTGCGCACATGTATTACCAGACTGGTACGGGTGGTACTTCGTTCCAACCTGTATGAAGAAGAATAGGATGAAAGAAGCAGTATATAGAGGATAGGCTGCCATAGGCTGCTATATAGAAGATCTGCAAAAATTCCAATAACATCCATAAATATTGAATAGAAATAGTAATAGAGTGATAAGCCGGGTATGTGTGATGAACACATACCCGACTTTAGACTACAGATAAAGTCCCGGCATTAGCTGGGCTTTTCTGCTATTATTACCGTTTTTCTGGTATAATAAATGTATCGGAAAAATAAAGGAGTACGAATGGGAGGACGAACGGACAAGATCAAAAGGGTCCGCTGACTGGAAAATTATGAAATATGAGAATATATGTGCGGCTGCTTTTATCAGCCGGCCGAACCGCTTTGTTGCCAGGATTGAGGTGGAAGGAAGAGAAGAAATCTGTCATGTGAAAAATACGGGACGCTGCCGGGAATTATTGCTGCCCGGGGCCCGCATTTATGTGCAGAAGGTGGATTCTCCCGGCCGCAAGACCAAATATGATTTGATTGCAGTGGAAAAGGGAGATAAGCTGGTGAATATGGATTCGCAGATTCCCAACGCGGCGGCCGCCGAATGGCTGCTGCAGGGCGGGCTCTGGCAGGATATTTCCCTGCTGAAAAGAGAGGTTACTTATGGAAATTCCCGGTTTGATCTCTATGTGGAACGGCGTGATGGAACCAGATTATTTATGGAGGTAAAGGGCGTCACCCTGGAGGAAAACGGCATTGCCAGTTTTCCGGATGCGCCCACAGACCGGGGTGTAAAGCATATCCGGGAACTGTGTAAATGCAGAGAGGATGGATATGAGGCGTATCTGTTGTTTGTCATACAGATGAAAGGGATTCATAAGCTGCGGCCTAACTGGGAACGCCACGAGGCCTTTGGAGAAGCGCTTTGTGCGGCGTCTCGCAGTGGGGTGAAAATCCTGGCATACGATTGTATGGTTATGCCGGATTCCATTGTGCTGGACCAGCCCGTCACCGTAAATCTGGTGCGGTAAGTCAAGCCGCCGTGATATGCATTTTGTCATAAATCTGGTACGTTAAGTCAAGCCGCCGCGATACGTATTTTGTCGTAATTCTGGTGTGGTAAATTTGTTGCGGCGTAGTTCTGATTGTGCTATGATGGAACTATTAATTGACAAGAGAGGAAATCGAGATGAAATACGTAGGACAGTTTTGCCTGATTCTGTTTTTTTCGTTCCTTGGCGAGGTGCTGCACCAGATCATTCCGCTGCCGATTCCTGCCAGTGTGTATGGCCTGGTTTTGCTGCTGGCGGCGTTACTTAGCGGCATTGTCAAGGTATCCCATATCAGGGAGACGGCAAGGTTTTTGATAGACATTATGCCCATCATGTTCCTTCCGGCGGCGGTTGGTTTGATGGACAGTTTTGCCGTATTAAAACCGATATGGTTTCCGGTTATTGTGATTACCGTAAGCACAGGCATTCTCGTGCTGGTAATGACCGGACGGGTCACACAGGGGATAATTCGCCGGGGAAAGGAGCCGAAACAGGTATGAGGGAATTTTTGGCGGCTTCGGCGTATTTTGGAGTCCTGCTCAGTTTGGGCGCCTATGAATTGGGATTGTTTTTGAAGAAAAAACTGAAATGGTCACTCTGCAACCCACTGTTAATTTCTGTTCTTGTGGTTATAGCGGCGCTGCTGGTTTTACGTATTGATTATGACAGTTATTACGAAGGCGGCAAGTATATCAGTTATCTGCTGACGCCGGCCACTGTCTGTCTGGCAGTGCCGTTGTATGAGCAGATTGGACTTTTGATGAAGAATTTAAAAGCCGTAGTCGTGGGGATTGTATCGGGCATATTGGCAAATCTGGTGGGTATTTTGCTTTTGGCACGGTTGTTTTCACTGTCCCATAAAGAATACGTAACCCTTCTGCCAAAATCCATTACTACGGCCATTGGCATGGGGGTATCGGAAGAATTGGGCGGCGTCGTCACCATTACGGTGGCTGTCATTATTATTACCGGCATAATGGGGAATGTAATCGCGGAAACGATTTTTAAGATTTTTCGAATTGAGGAGCCGATCGCGAAGGGTCTGGCCCTTGGAAATGCTTCGCATGCCATCGGCACATCGCGTGCTATGGAAATCGGAGAAATAGAGGGGGCTATGGGCAGCCTGGCCATTGCGGTGGCGGGCTTGCTGACGGTAGTGGCAGCCCCATTATTTGCACAATTATTGTGATGCCGATGTTGGCTATGGAAGGAGAAGAAAAAAGAATGAAAACACTGGTGGCTTATAGTTCCTGTTATGGATATACAAAGAAATATGCGGAATGGATTCGGGAAGAATTGCACGGAGATCTTATGGATATCAAACAGGTATCGGCAAAAACGCTGGAAAAATATGACCGTATCATCATTGGCGGCGGTATGTATGCAGGGAAAGTCAGCAGTGCTTCTTTTGTAAAAAAAGAAAAATCCATACTTTTGCAAAAAGAACTGGTATTGTTTGTAGTGGGGCTTCTGGATGCGGAACTTGCGGTAAACCAGCCGAGTATCCGGCAAAGCGATCTGGCTAACTTTGGACAGGATATTTTGGATCATGGAAGCGTTTATCATTTCCAGGGCGGTATGGATTATAAAAAACTGAGTTTTATGCACCGTACGATGATGGGAATGATGAGCCGGATTACAAAGAGTAAACCGGAATCAAGCTGGACAGAAAGTGATAAGGCGATTGTATCGATCAAGAAGAAGGCAGTGGATTTTTCGCGGAAGAAAGCAATTTTGCCGCTGCTTGAATGCTGCCGTAATTCTCAGGTTTGACTGTAAACTATGCAGGAGGGATGAAAAATGGAAAAACTATTACAGGAATTTAAAGAGGATCTGGCGGAATTTCGTGAGATGACGAAAAAATTTTATGCCAAAGAAGTCAGCGCGAAGGATTATAAAGGAGTTTCCGGCAGTTTTGGAAGCTATGCGCAAAAGGGCGGCCAGGCCAGTATGTTAAGGCTTCGGATGCCGGGCGGAAGGCTGACCAAAGAAAAGTTAAAATTCATAGCGGATTCCATTGCCGAATATGGTGTGGATAAGGCTCATTTCACCACCTGTCAGACCGTTCAGTTTCATAATTTAACGGAGCGGGCTGTCTGTGATATTATGGAGAAAGCCTTTGACGTGGGAATTATTACCAGAGGCGGAGGCGGAGATTTTCCGCGAAATGTTATGGTTTCTCCGCTTTCCGGTGTGGAAAAGGGAGAATACTTTGATGTGCTGCCTTATGCGGAAGCGGTATCCGATTATTTATTGGGATTTATCAAGATGGTTAAGATGCCGCGGAAGCTGAAAGTGGGATTTTCCAATTCCCCGGCCAATGAAACCCATGCCACATTCCGTGATCTGGGATTTGCTGCAAGAGAAGACGGCACATTTGACGTGTTCAGTGCGGGCGGTCTGGGAAATAATCCGCGTCTGGGTGTGAAGGTTGCCGAAAAGGTACAGCCATCGGAGCTTTTGTATTATGTAAAAGCAATGGTAGAAACGTTTCTTGCCTACGGCAATTATGAGAACCGGGGAAAGGCAAGAACCCGCTATATGCAGGAAAAGCTGGGTGTTGACGGATATATCGCCGCTTATCAGGAGAAACTGGCAGCGGTTAAGGCCGGGGAAGATCTGGCAATCGATGTGAAAACAGTTCCGGTTGAGAAGGCCGGGGATGGTGTATCTGTTTCTCATAAGCGGGTTATCGCGCAGAAGCAGGAAGGACTGTATGCGGTGGCATACCATCCTATTGGCGGGGTGCCGGCAGTTTCTAAATTTGCCGAGTTATACGATACGGTGAAAGATATGGAGGCGGTGGAACTTCGGATTGGTCCGGATGAGACGATTTACATGATTAATCTGAATGGGTCTGAGGCGCAGAAGATACTTGAAGTGACAAATGACGGCGCTCAGAATCTTTTTGAGACGTCCGTATCCTGCA
This sequence comes from uncultured Hoministercoradaptatus sp., assembly GCA_964427045.1. Lineage (GTDB taxonomy): Bacteria > Bacillota > Clostridia > Lachnospirales > Lachnospiraceae > Oliverpabstia. Next base: position 18,311 of record CAYRTA010000016.1, read on the forward strand.
TCGGAAGTACGGTCTGTCAGATCGGACTTCGGGATTCCCAGGGTGCGCTGGCTGCTATCATTGATGAAGTGAGAAAATACGATTTTAAAGACGGTGTGCTGCCGCGCATTCATATTTCCGGCTGTACCTCTTCCTGCGGTACCCATCAAATCGGTACGCTGGGATTCCACGGAGGAGCAAAGCGGGTTGATAATGCGGTGCAGCCGGCATTTACCTTCCATGTGAATGGTTCCGACCGGGAAGGAGAGGAACGGTTCGGTGAACAGTGGGGCGTGATGCTGCAGAAAGATATGCCGGCGTTCTTTGTGGAACTGGGCCAGGCAGTACAGGCGGAAAATACCACATTTGCTCAGTGGTTTGCGGAAAATCCGGAAAAACTGAGAACTGTGGCAAAGAAATATCTGTATTAAGCGCCACAAAAAACTATTGACAAATCCATGAATTCGTCCCTATAATAGGGCATATAATGAAATATAGGTATAAACCAGTGAGAAAGAGTAGTAGCCGGCAAGTATCGAGCAGCAGCGAGTTCCGGGCGGTGGAAGCGGAATGCGAGATGGCAGGTGAATGGGCTTTTGAGGGCGGCTTTGAACAGGGTTCGCGGATATATACGTATCAGCAAACCGGAAAGTAGGAGCTGACGGGTCCCCAGCCGTTATCTATCGGGGCGCGTATGATGGTACGTGTAGCGAGTGGGCGTTTTCGAAAGGAAATGTCAATTTGGGTGGTATCGCAGAAGTTGCAGGCTTTTGTCCCATTATGGTGGGACAAGAGCCTTTTTTGGTTACCAGGTATCTGAAGGAAAGCTCCGGCAGAGGTTCCTTTGGTTACCAGATATCCGAGGGAAAGTTCCGGTGGAGGTTCCTTTGGTTATCAGGTATCCGAAGGAAAGTTCCGGTGGAAGTTTCCCTTGGTTTACCTTATATCATAGAAGGGTAACGACATCTGCCGCCCAAAATATCGTATAAAAGGAGAAAAATTATGAAAAGCAAAGTTTTAAAGAAGTTACTGGCGATTGGCTGTGCTATGACTATGATGATGTCTATGGCAGCCTGTGGTTCTGCAAGTTCTGATGATGCATCCGACGATGCAGCTGCGGACGTATCTGAGGATACCTCAGACGCTGAGACTGAGGACGCTGATCAGACTGGGGATACCGCGGATGCGGAAGGCGGCGATGTATATAAGATTGCCATTGTAAAACAGATGGACCATGCTTCTCTGGATGAAATTGCTAATGCAATTGCAGCGGAACTGGATGTAATCAGCGAAGAAAATGGTATTACCATTGAGTACGAAGTTTATTCCGGTCAGGGTGAGCAGACCACACTGAAACAGATTGGTGATCAGGCAATCGCCGATAATGTAGACGCTATTATCCCTGTTGCTACTTTGGCGGCACAGGTTATGACTACCTGTGCGGAAGAAACAAAGACACCGGTTGTTTACGCGGCTATTTCTGATCCGGAAGCAGCAGAATTGACAGATATCGATTATGTAACAGGTACCAGCGACGCGCTGAATACAGAATTTATTCTGGATATGATGCTGGCGCAGAATCCGGACATCGAGAAGGTTGGTCTTTTGTATTCTCTGTCTGAAGCAAACTCCACTCAGCCGATTGCCGATGCAAAAGCTTATCTGGACAGCAAAAACATCGAATATGTAGAAGCAACTGCCGGCACCAATGATGAAGTTATTACAGCAGCTTCTACTCTGGTTGCCGACAAGGTGGATGCAATCTTTACTCCTACCGATAACGTAATCATGGCAGCGGAACTGGCGATCTATGACAGCCTTGCACAGGCAGGTATTCCGCACTACACCGGAGCTGATTCCTTCGTTAGAAACGGTGCGTTTACTACCTGTGGTGTAAATTATACGGATCTGGGTACCAAAACCGCTGATCTGGCTTATGAAGCAATTATCAATGGTATGGACGATCTGGAAGATTATTATCTGATGGATGGCGGTATCATTACGGTAAACACAGAAACTGCAGCAACATTAGGTATCGATTATTCCGTATTTGCTGATATGGGCGAGGTTGTTGAAGTTACTACTACGGAAGACTAATCAGTCAATAAGTAAAAGGAGGAGTCCCTCGTGCTATTTATCGTACAAACAGCCCTGGAATTGGGTTTTCTCTACGCATTGGTGCCGATGGCTTTATTTCTGAGTTATCGTGTACTGGATATTGCTGATTTGACAACAGATGGCTGTTTCGTTCTGGGAGCGGCCGTGGGTGTTGCCATGGCCCAGAATGGTCACCCTTTTCTGGCATTTCCGGCGGCTATGCTGGCTGGCGCCGGAGCCGGTTTTGTCACGGCCTTTTTGCAGACCAAACTGGGTGTGCCTTCGATTTTGGCCGGAATTATTACCAATACGGGTCTCTATACCGTAAACCTGATGGTTATGAGCTGGAAAGCAAATCTGAGTCTTCTGAAGACAGATACGATTTTTTCCCTTTTTCAGGCGACAGGAATCGGCGGGGCGTGGTATGAAGTGGTTCTGGCGGCCGGAATTACGATAGTGATGGGAATCTTGCTGGTATTGTTTCTGGGAACCCGTCTGGGACTTTCCATCCGGGCGACAGGCAACAATATACATATGGTGAGGGCTTCCTCCATTAATCCTACGTTTACCATTACCATCGGCCTGTGTATTGCCAACTCGCTGACTGCTTTGTCAGGCGCTATGGTTGGCCAGTATCAGAATAGTGTGGATATTAATATGAGCAGCGGTATCGTGGTTATCGGTCTGGCCTGTCTGATCATCGGCGAGACCGTGCTTGGCAAACGTACCATTGTGAAGGGCGCTATAGCTGCAATTGTGGGATCCATCATTTATCGTGTCATCTATGCGGTGGTTCTGTATACAAAAATCGTTCCTATTCAGGGATTGAAGCTTCTCACGGCCTTTGTGGTGGCGCTGGCCATTGCTTTCCCGACCATTAAAAACTGGATCGGATTTCAGAAGAAAAAATACGCTGCTACTCGGAAAGGGGGCAAATGAGATGCTGGATATTAAAAATATTTCCAAGACATTCAATCCCGGAACCATTAATTCCAAAACTGCCCTGTCCGGCCTTTCCGTTCATCTGAATGCCGGGGACTTTGTGACCATCATCGGTTCCAACGGCGCGGGAAAATCTACGTTGTTTAATGCGATTGCCGGTTCTTTCTTTGTGGATGAGGGAAGTATCGTGCTGGATGGCAGAGATATTACCTATTTGCCGGAATATAAGAGAAGCCGTCAGATTGGCCGTCTGTTTCAGGACCCACTGTTGGGAACGGCTCCGGCTATGACCATAGAAGAAAATATGGCGCTTGCTTATCTGCGTTCCGCCAATAGAAAATCTTCCTTTTCCAAAGTGTCAAAAAAGGAAAAGCAGGAATTTCGGGAGCGGTTATGTCTGCTGAATATGGGTCTGGAGGACCGGATGAAGCAGCCGGTGGGTTTGCTTTCCGGTGGTCAGAGACAGGCGCTGACCTTACTCATGGCGACGCTGGTAACACCAAAGCTGCTGCTTTTGGATGAGCATACGGCGGCGCTGGATCCTGCTACGGCGGACAAAGTTCTGGAACTGACAAAGGAAATTGTGGCAAAAGATCATATTACCTGTCTGATGATCACCCATAATATGCGTCAGGCGCTGGAACTGGGAAACCGGACTTTTATGATGGCCGATGGAAAGATTGTGCTTGATGTGGGAGGAGAAGAACGGGCAGGCTTGACGCTGCAGGATTTGCTGGAGCGCTTCCATCAGGGGGCCGGACGAGAGTTGGATAATGACCGGATCCTGTTATCGTAAAGCGTAAAATATATGAACCCGGATTAAATTAATAAGATAAAACAGCAGTAAAAATATTGAAAAACCTGCAAAAACAGTGAACCGATCAATTATGGTCGCTTGTTTTTGCAGGTTTTTTGTTATTTATTTAATATTCATTTAGAAACTCTTTCCGGCCAGGATTTCTTTATAATCCTGATAGTTCTTTTCCAGAAGCGCCGGGGTATCCAGATTGTAAGGACAATGTTTCTTGCAGCGGTCACAGTGCAGGCATCCTTCGATCTTTTTCATCTTTGCCTGTGACTCTTCGGTGAGTAATCCGGCGGACGGTGAACGGCGCAAAAGCAATGACATGCGGGCGCAGGTATTGATTTCGATACCTGCCGGACATGGCATACAGTAGCCGCAGCCGCGGCAGAAATCGCCGAGCAGTTCTTTGCGGTCCTTATCAATGACTGCCTGCAATTCCCCCTCCAAAACGGGTTCCTGGTCCTGATAGGAAAGAAATTCATCCAATTCCCGTTCTCTCTGGATGCCCCAGATCGGAAGAACATTTTCGTGCTGGGCCATATAGGCGTAAGCGGCGGCGGAATTGTTGATCAGTCCGCCGGCCAGAGCTTTCATGGCAATAAAGCCCATGTTGGCCTTTTTACATGCTTCTACCAGCCCCAATTCTTTGGATGTGGACAGATAGCTGAACGGAAACTGTAAAGTATCATAAAGGCCGCTTTCGATGGCTTCCTGGGCCACCTGAAGCCGGTGATTGGTAATACTGATGTGGCGGATCTTACCCTGAGCCTTTGCTTCCAGAGCCGCTTCGTATAAGCCGGTTCCGTCTCCTGGTTTTGGACAGAAAGCCGGATTGTGAAACTGATAGATATCCAGATAATCGGTTCTCAGATTTGTCAGGGTAGTATGTAAATCTTTCCAAAAGTTGTCCGCTGTCTGGGCAGTCGTCTTTGAGGCGATATAGATTTTATCCCGCATGCCGTCAAAAGCTTCTCCCAGTTTGATTTCGCTGTCCGTGTATGCGCGGGCCGTATCGTAGAAATTGATGCCGTGATCATACGCTTTGCGAAATATGGTGACAGCAGTGTCGAGGGATACACGCTGTACTGGCAGGGCGCCGAAACCGTTTTTGTTTACGGTGATGCCGGTCTTTCCCAGGGTTACTCTTCTCATTCTCTTTTCCTCCTGCTGTGTGATTTAGGGGTCATGAACTTATACATCGATATGTAAGTTTTTCTTGAATAATGCAATCTTCGTATTCTGATATTCTCCGGCAAAGGTGCCTTCCAGGAAACGTTTCATGGCCTGCGGGAAGTTACGCCAGGAATTTCTCTCTTTGTAAGCTAATATAGGATAGAAAAGCACGCCGGCGTCCTGGGCAGCAGCCAGGTCGGCAGGTGCATCGCCAATCATGATAACATGATCCGGCTCATATCCTTTGGCAAGCAGGGCCTTTAAGCATTCACTTTTTGTTCCGGTTTCCTGTGATACCAGAAGATTCACATAATGATACATATTAAAAGTTTCCCATTCGTGAATGATTTCCTGACCCACGGCGGCCGTAACAATAGCCACGTCGGCATATTCGCTGGACAGTTTCAATGCTTCCTCGGCTCCTTCAAATGGCAGTTTGGTGTCAGACGAAGCGATTTTCATGGACTGGTTGACAAGGTCGGTCCATTCCAGGGCCTTCTTCAGGCATTGGGTTCCCTTTTCCTCGTATGCCTTTAACAGGCTTTCAGCGGACAATTCTTCCGTGGTACGTGCCCATTCCAGGTAATCTTCCAATCCCTCCACGCGCATATAATTGTCCTGGATGGCAGTCAGTACGGTGGCCAGACCGCTGAAACGGTTGATTCCGCGTTCAATACTCAGCAGATTCACCCGCCGCCACAGGCCGATGATTTCATCCCGGAATTCGCCAAGTCCCCACTCATAGACCAGACAGGGACCAAAGCAGCGCATATGTTTTACGTTCATGGTGTCCATGACACAGCCATCTGAGTCGATGCAGACAAGAAAATCTTTGTTTTTCTTAAAATCCTGTAATGATTCTTTCAATGTTCCTTCCCCCAAAAATAGAATTATGTATAAATTCTATTATACACGCTATTTCGGCAGGTTGCATCAGATTTTTTCAAATTCATTCTGAATCTTTTTGTCAGGAGCCGGGGTCAGAAGACTGACAATAACGATGATGATGCAGTTGACAATGAATGCCGGGAGCAATTCATAAATGGCCCAGGCGCCGCCCATGGGAGCGATCAGGTATTTCCATACAAATACCATAAGGCCGCCGGCGATCATGCCTGCCAGCGCGCCGTAACGGTTGGAACGTTTCCAAAACAGCGCAAATAGTATAACCGGACCAAAAGCGGCGCCGAATCCGGCCCAGGCAAAGGATACGATATTGAATACGGAACTATTCGGATCCCTGGCAATAAAAGCCGCGATAACGGCGATGCCGATAACGGTCAGACGGGCCGCGGTCATGGAACTTTTCTCGGTCATCCGCACACCGAAGGTATCGCGCAGAAGATTCTGGGAGATACTGGAGGAAGCCGCGAGAAGCTGGGAATCCGCGGTGGACATCGTGCAGGCCAGAATACCGGCCAGGATCAGTCCGCCGAGGATAATAGCCAAAATACCGTGTTTGCTTAACAGGATAGCGATTTTGATGATCAGGGTCTCTGATTCGGAAGAACCGGTCAGGGTATCGATGGAACCGTTTTTGGAAAGCGTGTATCCCATGATGCCGATAAATACGGCAATAGACATGGAAATAACAACCCAAATGCTGGCGATTCTTCTGGAAAGCTTTAATTCGTTTTCGTCGCGGCAGCCCATGAAGCGAAGTAAAATATGCGGCATGCCGAAATAACCAAGGCCCCATGCCAATGTCGATACGATTTTCAGGAATCCATAGGGGGATGAGGTTTGCGTGGCCTGATCGTGGGTGGCAAACATGGTCATGTAGCCTTCCAGAGCTTTGGCGTTGTCTATTACGGTGTCAACGCCTCCTGCCAGATGAATGCCGAAGATTACGACGATGATGAGAGCACTTGTCATGATAATGCTCTGAATCAGGTCCGTGGTACTTGCGGCCAGATAGCCGCCCAGAGAAGTGTAGGATACAATGATGACGGCGCTGACAAGCATGGCAGGAATATATGGAATATCGAATAAAGCAGAAAACAGTTTTCCGCATGCGGCGAAGCCGGAAGCGGTGTAGGGCACAAAGAAAATGACAATGATCAGTGCCGAAATGGCAAGCAGCAGATGGCTGCTGTCTTGATAGCGGTTGGAAAGAAAGTCCGGCAGCGTAATAGAATTGGTTTTCGCGGTATAACGGCGTAACCGTTTCGATACGATCAGCCAGTTTAAATAAGTACCGGCGGCCAAACCGATAACCGTCCAGCCTACATCCGCCAAACCAGTTAAATAGGCAAGACCGGGTAATCCCATTAACAGGTAGCTGCTCATATCGGAAGCTTCCGCGCTCATGGCCGTTACCAGGGGGCCCAGCCGGCGGCCGCCCAGATAGAAATCCGTTACATCTTTTGTCGTTTTAGAATATTTGATTCCGATGCCGACCATTCCGATCAGATAGACGACGATGACAATCAAAAGTCCTATGGTGGTTCCGCTCATAATCATAAGTCCTCCTCATAGTAGTTGATGATATCAATTTTTGAATACCTACCCAATATATCATGATTAAAAGTGGAATGCAATGAAGAACAAAGTATAGACTAAATTCTATAATAAATAATAAAGAAAGCTTCTATTTTTCCTGAAATAGAAGCTTTCTTAACAAGACGAAAGTATGAACTAAAAATTGTTCGAAAATATAAACAATTAATTGGCGGTTATTTTTGACAAAAACATGGGCATCATGCGAAGGGCAAAGGTTTTCAGGGAGTATTCCCCGTTGCAGATACACCAGTCATATAGCAAAGCCCGCTCGGACAGGGCATAGATTTTTACTAATTCGTTGACGGATAGCTCCTTTCGGAATTCTCCGGTCTCCTGTCCTTCCTGAAAGATTTTCCGAAGAAGCCGGAAGTATAGACGGTTTCGATCCAGTAATTGTTTTTCCCCCCGCGTCACCAACTGGGTAGAAAGTAAGCGGGCCAGAAGTTCCAGGGAAATACTGTTTTCAACCATGGAAAATAATTCCTGATTCAGAAAGATCAGCTTTTCCATGCAATTGGGAAATTCTGTCAGCTGTCCCTGCAGTTCTTCGTATTTTTCGTCAAAGAGATAGGAAAGGGCGCCCAAAAGCGCATCCTTTCCCTCAAAGTAATGGTAGAAAGATCCCTTCGATGTGCCGGATTCTTTGACGATATCATCTACGGTGGTTTCTTCGTATCCTTGCTCATAAAACAGTTTCCAGGCGGCGGCTATGATTTTTCCTTTTGTATTCTTCTGGGATTTTCGACTCATGGAATTCTCCTTTGTTTCTTTATTCTGTTTTAGTTTAAGGACGCTGATTTCCGTTTGTCAAGAGATAATGACAGAGAATTTTTTACAAAAATTGGTAAGTATTTTCTACTTTTAGCGCCGGGCATTCTGTGTTAATATTATTATCGACGCTTGAGAAATATATTATTAACAATTATTTAATATGGTTACTACTTGTATAATTCATGTAATAGTGATAACATACTAGATGTTGACACAATTTTAATTTGAACCACAAGATGTAGGGAGAGTGACTTATGAATATCATCAAAAGAAGTGGCATGGAAGTCCCCTTTAACGCCGTTAAAATAGAGGACGCCGTTCGTAAGGCGAATAAAAGTGTGCAGGAGCGTGACCGTCTTACGGAGAGGCAGATTGCCGAGATTACGGACAAGGTAACAGGTTATTGCCATGCAATGAAGCATAGTCCGAATGTGGAAGAGATTCAGGACATGGTGGAAGAAGAGATTATGAAGCAGAAAGCTTACCGCCTGGCAGAAAATTACATTACGTATCGTTACAAGAGAGAATTAGTCCGTAAATCCAATTCCACAGATAAGCAGATTCTTTCGCTGCTGGAATGTAACAATGAGGAAGTAATGCAGGAAAATTCCAACAAGAATCCTGTGGTCAACAGCGTACAGCGTGATTATATGGCCGGCGAAGTCAGCAAGGATATCACCAAACGGTTTCTGCTGCCGGAAGATATTGTGGAGGCCCATGAAAAAGGTATTATTCATTTTCATGATGCGGACTATTTTGCCCAGCATATGCATAACTGCTGTCTGGTAAATCTGGAGGATATGCTGCAAAACGGTACGGTTATCAGCGAGACGATGATTGACCGGCCTCACAGCTTTTCTACCGCCTGCAACATTGCCACCCAGGGCATTGCGCAGATTGCCAGCTCCCAGTATGGCGGACAGAGTATTACCCTTTCTCATCTTGCGCCTTTTGTGCAGGTGAGCCGGGAGAAATTCCGCAAAGAGGTTCGGGAAGAACTGGAGCAGATGGGTCTGGAGGCTACGGAAGAAAGAGTTTCCTCGATGGCGGAGATGCGTGTGCTGAGAGAGATTAAGCAGGGCGTGCAGATGATTCAGTATCAGGTGATTACGCTGATGACGACCAATGGCCAGGCGCCGTTTGTTACCGTATTCATGTATCTGGATGAAGTGCCAGAGGGACAGACCAGGGATGATTTGGCACTGGTAATTCGGGAAATGCTTTATCAGAGAATACAGGGTGTAAAAAATGAGCAGGGTATCTATATCACGCCGGCATTTCCGAAGCTGATCTATGTGCTGGAGGAAGATAATATCCGGGAAGGTACTCCTTATTGGTATCTGACGAAGCTGGCGGCAAAATGTACCGCAAAGCGTATGGTACC